>JAFYUJ010000044.1 GCA_017558555.1 Akkermansia sp. | reverse complement strand
GTGACACCGCAAAAAATCATCTGCGAGGCACTACAAAAAGAACGCTATGCCCGTATCTACCCATTCCCCTATCGGGTGGTGCCTTATTACCGCCCGCGCTGGGTGAAAGGCTGGGGCAATGCCCCCGAAGCCGTACACCTGACTCCACAGCATTTTGAGCTGATGACAGATCTCATCCACTTTGCCTACACCGTCACCCAAGATGGGCAGGTGGGCCTGCAATGGGTAGGCGAAGGAGCTGATGCTACCCAGTGTGTGAACGGAGCGCTCAAGGAAATTCGACGCCTGCGCAAAGCAAGCAATGGCAAAGCCCGATTGATAGCAGGATTTGGCCACATGGACGAACCGATGACAGCCATAGTAGCCAACCGCGAGCAGCGCCGAGCCCTGGCACGCAACATGGCCGCATGGGCTATCAAACGTGGGTACAACGGCATCGATATCGACTGGGAATATCCCGATACTCATGAACAATGGCACCACTTTGCCCTCTTCCTGGCCGACCTGCGTGAGGAGTTGGCCGGCTCCGATCTTTCCATCAGCATGGCTTCATCTGTCACCTACAAAGTACCCATCCGCTATGCGACCGACCAACTGGATTTTATCATGACGATGTCCTATGACGATACGGCGGCCGAGCATTCCTCCATGTGGCGCTTCTGCAATGATGCCAACAAATGCCTGAATGACTTCCGCATGCCGCGCCAGCGAATAGTCATTGGTCTGCCCTTTTACAGCAACCAGAAGGGTACCCTCACTCAGCAGTTCGGCTATTCGACCATCCGCTCATGGTACCCGCGTCTCAAGCCCAACGTGAATGAGTGCATCTCCAAAAATGCAGATGGCAGCAATGGGCCTGTGCATACCTTCAACGGCCCCGACCTCATCCGCGAAAAGTGCCGCTGGATGAAGAAAGAGAAATTCGGTGGGGTGATGATTTGGGCGTACGACACGGATGTACCGCTGACGGATAAAGCCTCACTGGGCCGCGCGATGTATTCTGTGGTGCGCCAACCCAAAGCCAACATCAAATAACCGTACTCCATGGACTGTTCTTTTTCACAAGCTGCCCCCCTGCCCTTTGCCGCACCCACCCTTTCGGATGCACAACAGGTGCGGAAGATTGTGACCGCAGCTCAAGCCAGCGGCAATGATTTAGCCTTTGCCAATATCTACCTGCTGAGAGAAAAATATAAGACTTCTCTCGCCATTAAAGATGGCTTTTTCTTCCGCCACTATGCCGGCAACACGCGATTACAGGGGTACGCGTTTCCATGTGGAACAGGTGATGTGGCAGCTGCTCTGCAATGCATCGAGGCAGATGCCGCCGCTCGCCAACGCAAACTCTGCTTTTGCTTGCTGACCGAGCAGGAAGCAGCCACTCTTCAAGCCCTCCGCCCGGGGGTGTACCACTTTGCATGCGACCCCGGCAATGCAGATTACCTCTACCGGCAAAGTGACCTTGCCACGTTGCCCGGGACCGCCTACCACCGCAAGAGAAATCACATCGCACGCTTCTGCAAACAATACCCGCAATGGAGCTTCTGCCCCCTCAGCCGGGAGCTTGCCGACCATGCTTTGCAAGTCGCTACCGCGTGGTACGAAGGTCAGGAAAACACCCCTGCCCTGCAGCATGAACTGCATGCTATCCACGCCGCCTTGCAACACATGGATGAATTGCACCTCTGCGGGGGCATCATCTATGTCAATGAACGTCCGGTGGCAATGAGCATAGCTTCTCTGATTTCCCCCGAGGTGGCCGATGTGCATTATGAAAAATGCTCGCCCGATTTCCGGGATGCTTACCCCATCATCAACCAGGAAATGGCGCGCGCCCTCCCCTGCCATATCATCAACCGCGAGGAAGACCTGAACCAACCGGGACTGCGCCAAGCCAAGCTTTCCTACCGACCCTGCTCGCTCTTGCAGAAGTTTACCGCCACCCCTATCACCCCCACATGCTGACCTCTATCTTCACCCCGGCCACTTGTTCCAGCTGCAAACTGTGCTGCAATTTCTGCCCCGCTTCATCTTGGGAAACACCCTACCTCGAAAACAAGCTCGCAGACCAATTAGAAGCACGAGGCATAGCCCTTACCACCCGCCCCAATGGCAGCAGAAGTTTTGCCCTGCACTTCCACATGAATGACCCGCAGGAAACATGCAACTGCCCCCTGCTCGATCCTGACAGTGGCTGCACTCTCCCACGCGCTGAACGCCCCTTCGAATGCCGCGTGTGGCCCTTGCGCCTCATGTATACCCCGGAGGGAGCGTTGTGCATCGCATGCTATGATTCCTGCCCTGCACTGAGCAGCCCCGAAGCAAAAAATGCCATGCACAACTACGCCACCGGCGAGCTGCTACCTGTCATGCTACAATATGCTGCAGAACATCCGCAATCCATCCGCCCCTTCAATCCCAATTACTCCGTGCTCTGGATTCAGGCATAAAAAGCCGCTGCGCCGTCAGTGGTATGAGAGCTACGATCCCTGGATTCAGGTGGGTGCGGAGCCGGGGTTCTCTGAGGTATCCTTATTAGACGGAACATTAACTCCCTTGGCTTTTGTGCCCCTAATTATATAACATCGGTCCGAGCCTGTAGAACCACGCGTCACGAACGCAGCAGCAAGGATTATTTAGCACAATTTCCCCGCAAATTCAAGTTTTTTAGACTGCATTACAAGATAACTTTGTTCCATGTGGAACAATTAAAGACATGAGTTGAGATTGACAAAACGGCCTTTCGCGTGTATATAACGCGCGAGATGACCATACCTACGCTACTTTCCAGCCAATTAGCCACCATTCTCAAGCAAATTCTGGGGGATGCCCTGCCGGAAGGCTTCGTGCCTGCTGTGACACCCTCCCAAGACCTTCGATTTGGTGATTACCAGAGCAATGCTGCCATGATGCTTGCCAAGCAGGCACGCACGAATCCCCGCCAGCTTGCAACGCAAGTCGTGGAACAATTCGGGGATTCTCCCATTGCTACGCTTGAAATTGCCGGTCCGGGTTTCCTCAACTTCCGTGTTCGCCCGGAATACTTTGCTCAGCAGACAGCTGCCATGCTGAATGATGAGCGCCTGGGCGTAGCCGTGACAGATAAGCCCAAGACACTGGTCATTGACTTCTCTGCCCCGAATGTTGCCAAGCCCATGCATGTGGGCCATATCCGCTCCACTATTATTGGTGACACACTGGCTCGCTTATCCCGCTTCATGGGTCACACCGTGATTACCGACAACCATATTGGTGACTGGGGTACCCAGTTTGGCATGATTCTCTGGGGTTGGAAGAACATTCTTGACCAGGCAGAGCTTGAAAAAGACCCTATCGAAGCCTTACTCTCTGTGTATAAGGAAGTTAACACAAAATGTAAGGAAGAAGAAGGTCTGCTGGAGACCTGCAAGGCAGAACTCGTGAAATTGCAGAGTGGCGATGCTGAAAACCTGGAGATTTGGCAGCGCTGCATCGCCGTCACCAAGATGGGTCTCGAGAAGATTTACAGCCAGCTCAACATCAGCTTTGATTACTGGCTGGGTGAAAGTGCTTACAACGATGCTCTCGCTTCGCTGGTAGATGATCTCATTGCCAAGGGTATCGCACGTGAAAGTGATGGCGCTATCTGCGTCTTCTCCGATGGTTTCCACAAGCCGCAGAATGACCCCTTCCTCGTCCAGAAAAACGGTGAGTGGCTTCCTGTCCCCGCCATCATCAGAAAGGCCGATGGTGGCTTCCTGTACGCCACTACAGACCTTGCTACCCTGGACTACCGCACCCAGAACTTCAACGCCGATTCCATCTGGTACGTAGTGGGCGCACCCCAGGATAAACACTTCAAACAAATCTTCGATATCGAGCGTATGCGCGGGGTCACCGGCGATTTCCGCCATGTTGCCTTTGGTTCCATCCTGGGCAAGGATCGCCGCCCCTTCAAAACGCGTTCAGGTGATACTGTAAGCTTGCAAGACGTTATTGATGAAGCAGTTACGCGTGCATACAAGGTTGTTGAGGAAAAGAGCCCCGATATGCCCGCAGAGGAAAAGAAACACGTGGCACAGATGGTGGGTATCGGCGCTATCAAGTTCGCTGAACTGTCCCAAAACCGCATGAGCGACTACATCTTCGACTGGGATAAAATGCTCGCTTTGAGCGGAGACACGGCCCCCTATCTCCAGAACTCCTACGTGCGCGTTCGTTCCATCTTCCGTAAGATTGAGACCCCCTTCTCTGCCCCGCAGCAGCTCACGGTTGAGGCCGATGCAGAGATTCATCTTGCCCGCATGTTGGTGCGCTACGGCGAAGTTGTTCCCTCAACTCTGGACGACTGCCGCCCCAATATCCTGGCTGCTTATCTCTACGATTTAGCTCGTGCCTTCCACAGCTTCTACGAAGCTTGTCCCGTACTCCGCAGCGAAGGTGCCATACGCGAAAGTCGTCTTGCTCTGTGCGAACTCACAGCTCGTGTGCTGAAACACGGCATGAGCCTCTTCGGTATTGAAATGCCAGAACGCATGTAAAAATGTTCCATGTGGAACAAATCACAGCCTTATTGGCCGTTCCCGCAATAGCTATTACGGCAACGGCACAAGATGAGTCGGCGCAAATTCCTGCGCCGACTCTTGCTTTTCCAATCAGTACAGAGAACTCTACGGCACAATCAGAATGCCAGGCCGGCTTACTGGATTTATTGATGGGCTGGGATGAATCTGCACAGAACCACTTTCAGCAAGCTGTAGCAGCGGACAATACGTGTGCCTTTGCATACGCAGGCTTGTGCTTGACGAATAAATCAGACACGCATGCGCGCGCAACCCTGAAAGAGATTCTCTCGCAAGTAACTCTCTTGCCACATGAAACATTCTACATCGAGTGTCTGTTAAAACTCTCCGCCGGACATTATACTGACGCTTGTCAAGATTTCATCGCGCGCGCCAATCAATACAGAGCTGACAAGATTGCAGCAGTGTGGGCGGTCATCCTGCTTCATAGTCTGGATATCAGCTACGACCCCATCACGGGAGACGCTTCAGATAAACAGATGGAAGCAATGAATCGTATCGCAACATTATGCGAGCAGTATCCCGATGATGCTCTTATTGCATACGCGCGCGCGTATATAGAACAGAGCGCGCCACAAATCTCGGGCGATGCCATAGCTTCTGCTATGCAAGCAGCCGAAGCTTTTTCTACGCATCCCGCACCACAGCATTTAATGGGTCATCTTCTCAGCCGTACCCAACATCATGAAGAGGCTGCCGGCTATTTCAACAAGGCTGCACTCCTGGCAAGTCAGCGTGGACTGCCGTTGGATGATTCTGTTCAATGGTGGAAGTCTCGCACATGCGAAGCAACAGCACTGTTGGCTGCCGGCAAAAAGAAAGAAGCCTCAGCGTTGTCGCAAAAATTAAATGCACTTCCTCTTATTGAAGCCCAACGCCACACCCCCGTCGGCATCATTCGTCGTTGGGAAGTCAATCTGCTCCCTCTACGTTTCCTTGTAGCAGAGCAGAATGTACAACAACAAGCTATATCAGCTGCTGCTCTGGCCGCGACTCCCAAAACGCCGTGGAAACAGCAAGACTACGCCATCTATGTGCGTGATTGCTTGCGAGCAGCTCTTACTGCACAAGCCAAAGTATCACAAGGAAAACGCGCAGATGCACAGCACTCACTCCGGATTGCTGAATCAGCTAAAGAAATTCTTGATTCCAGCTACGAGGCTATTGCAGCTGAGTCTCCCTTGCTCATTACTCATTTCTATCGCGCTCAAGAAGCTTGCTCCATCGCCATCAATCAAGCCAAAGCACAGCTGTACCCTCATACGCGCGAAATTTGGATTCAAAACATAGAGTCCGCTAAAAAATTGCCTTCGCTGATGCTCCCCCCTGTCATCCCCTCCCTCTGAGGAGCAGGGCAGGGGAGTCAAAATGTTCCACATGGAACATTTTAGTTTTACTTACTATTTGACTTTTGATGCATTTCTGATAAAATTTGCACGTCATGAAACGACTCTCTTTGTTCATCATCCTTTTTTCGCTCTCACTTATTTTGATGAATTCCTGTGCTTATGTGCAAACTCATAAACAGGTGGAAGAGTGGGGGTGTACCTATGATGGCAAGCTCATCAATAATGACAATAGTTCCACGTGGAACATTTACCGGTGCAATGGCAAATGGTATTTACCGGCTCAGAAGGTGACTCTTACCAAAGATTATCCGACCATTAAAGATACTATTCTTTTCACGGGAAACAATACCCCTGAATATGCTATCAAGTCAGATAAAGCGAACATGTCCACTGCCTATCATCCCATTTCAGCGGGCACAGCAGAAGTGCTGATGCGGTCTGACGGGTATGCCATCTTGCAGGATTTAGCAGAGGAAATAAAGGCTACTCCGGGCGAGTGGAGAGATAGTCTCCCGGGTGCCAGTAAATATACTATCAAGGCTCAGATAGATGACCGCCAGAACTCATCGGCCAAACTCATCGCCGGCCGGCGAACACCTGCTGAAACACCCGTTCTCAATGATGTTTTGAGTAAGTTAGATTTCCTAGTAGTTGACGTACCCGGTACAGTCATCTATAACGTAGCGATTCCCATCATGGCCCCCATCAAGTTCTTTTCCGAATTTCTTTCAAATGATTGATAATAAACAAATTACATAATTTATTCACAAAAATTGTCAATAAATGCTGTGAATAACTGTGGATAGGCGTGTGAATAAGCTGCTTCTTCACCAAACAGACAACTTATCACCTGAATTATTAACCGGACTAATTCTTTCTATCAATATAGAAAATCAAACCGTTAGAGAACTTATCAGAGTTATTCACATAGTATATGATGAAGAAATTCAAATTTAAATTCTTCTATCATCAAGTACGGAAAGGACAAGCGGGAGCAGGGCGGTCTTTTGACAAGCAAGAGAGATAAGGTACAATAGGAGGCATGAGCACACAGGATATATCACAGGATGAACTTTGGATGTACCGCGCCCTGACCGTAGCGAGGGAAGGACTGGGAACCACCAGCCCCAATCCGCCGGTGGGGGCTGTCATTGTCAAGGATGGTCTTCTATTGGGAGAGGGATTTCACGAGAGGGCAGGGGAGCCACATGCCGAACGGCGCGCCATCGCCAATGCCATCTTGCGGGGACATGAATCACAATTAAGGGGAGCTACCATTTACGTGACTTTGGAGCCCTGCTCCAGCTATGGGCGTACCCCACCATGTACCGAGGCCATCATTCAATGTGGCATTGCCGAAGTGGTCTATGCCAGCACAGATCCGGATACACGCCACCAGGGGCGCGCAGACGCCGTTTTATCTGCTGCAGGGGTACGAGTGCGCAGCGGTGTGTGCAAAGAGGCCTGTGATGCCTTTCTGAGGCCCTGGGTTCATTCCATCCGCACAGGGCGTCCCTGGGTAGTAGCCAAGATAGCTTGCAGTCTGGATGGACGTATCACCCGCCGCCATGGTGGCTGGCTGAGTTGCGCGGAATCTGTGAGCGAGGCGCATCAACTGCGCCTGGAAAGCGATGCCATTCTGGTGGGTGGTAACACCGTGCGTACAGATGACCCGGCTTTGACCATCCGAAGCCCGAAGACAGCTATACCAAAGGCTAAGATACAACCCTGGCGCATCATCCTGACGCGGGATGAAGCGAGCCTGCCTGCCACTTGTCAATTGCTGACCGATGATGAAGCCCAGCGCACATTGGTGTTTGAGCAGGTGGACGAACTCAAACTCTGGCTGGAATCCTTGTATAAGGAATACGGCATTGTGCAGCTGATGTTGGAATGCGGTGGCAATCTTTTGCGCACATTCCTGGAGCAGGGGATGGTGAACGAATGGATGCAGATTGTCACCCCGCGCCTTTGCGGTGGCCCGGATGAAATGTTGCCCGGCGATTTCCTGCCACGCGAACTGGCATTTGAGCCTGAGTATCACCAAAGCTGCGGAACAGACATTCTCATCCGCGGCATCATCCGCTGACGCATATCATGGAACAGGGCAGGGGACTCATCGGTAAAATGATTGTGGCAGGGGGGGTGCTGTATCTCCTGTTGCCGAACCTGCTTTTCCAGGCCGGTTGGGTACAGTGGTACTGGGCTATACCCATCATGGTGGGTTTAGTCATCGCCTACATCCAACTTTGCAGAAATACTCCCTCTACCCCTTGGGCGTGGCAAAAATCAGATGCTGTCGTCCTGCCACTTCTCGTGCTGGGCGCTGTCTTTTGTACTGCGTCATTGGGCTTACATGGCCATGTACCCCAGCAGTGGGATTTTACCGTGCGTAATCCCATTTATGAAACATTGGTGCGCTGTGATTGGCCTTTATACAATGCTGAGGGCGGCTATTTCATCTACTACATGGCATATTGGCTGCCCCCGGCGCTCGTATCAAAACTGTGCACAGGTTTCATTTCGCACACCTCTGTGTTGTGGTGGTGGAACTTTGCCGGGGTGTTGTTGTTGTTCCTTGCCCTGTGGCTGCACTGGCGCAAACGTGTATTGCTCATGATGCTTTTGGCGATGTCGCTGGGCTCGCTTAATGATCTGCGGCGTCTCTTTGGCTTTTTCAAATGGGCCTGGGAGCAATGCCCCGCGCTGGAGTGCCTGGAACCCTGGGTATCACCCCTTGCAGACTGTACCAATTATTTCTTCTCTGGCCTCTGGAACCAAATTGCCTGCTGTACGCCGCATTCTGCCCTGCCGGTGTGCATTGTTATTGCACTGATTTGCAGCCGCCAATTGAATTGTTTGTACATCCCCTTTGTTTCATCCCTTACCGTTTTGTGGTCGCCCCTGGCAGCCGTGGCCTTGCTGCCCTGGGTGGCATGTATCACCCGGAGCCACTTGAAAACACCGGCTGATGTCAAAACACTGCTCAGCCAAGAAAGTTTGTGGGCCGGAGTAGCTCTGTTGGGTATGGTGGGGGCCTATTTCAGCTGCGCTCAATCCGGCATGCTGCATTGGGTCACATCGGATGCGCCTTACTACAACGACTGGATGCAAACACCCTTTGTGCGTGGTTTCAAGGCCTTGTTCATTGTCCTGTTGATGCTGGTGCCCATGTGCCTTTTCCTGGCCGGTCGCTACAGAAAGACGGCCGCATTCCGTGTAGGCGCGTTGCTTATCATCGTGTTACCCTTTGTGTGGGTAGGCTATGAGAACAACGAGTTGCTCTTCAAAGGGAGTGCTGTCATCTTTATGTTGCTGGTGTTGCTGTATGCCTCTGCACTGGTGCATGCCAAAGGCTGGCGGCGAACCCTGCTGGTGGCTTTTTGCCTGCTTTCTGCCG
>JAFYUJ010000006.1 GCA_017558555.1 Akkermansia sp. | reverse complement strand
TAGCCCGGAGTGAAGTCACACAGTGACGGAACTCCGGGTTGTCATACCAAAGGAACCGGAACCCCGGAGCGCAGCGGAGTGGGTGGCAGAAAGCGAGGCCGGAGTCATTGGGGCAACAGGTGGTAGGCGCTGCGCGCCGGGATTCTGCCTGCGGCAGAGGGAATTTATCCCTGACGGGATAGGGAATTTTGCGGCAGAAGCCGCAAGGTGGGAGCCCGTCTTCGCTCAAAATGAGTCCATGTTGAGCTACGCCGCGGCAGGCGAATGACGAAGTGCGAATGACGAATGCGAGGTTCCCTGCGGCTTTGCCGCAGCAAGCTTTGAGCCCGTGCAACGGGCGGCAGACGGTAGCCCGGAGTGAAGTCACATAGTGACGGAACTCCGGGTTGTCATACCAAAGGAACCGGAACCCCGGAGCGCAGCGGAGTGGGTGGCAGAAAGCGAGGTCGGAGCCATTGGGGTGACAGGTGGTAGGCGCTGCGCGCCAGGATTCTGCCTGCGGCAGAGGTAATTTGCCCCTGACGGGGCAGGGAATTTCTGCCTGCGGCAGAGGGAATTTATCCCTGACGGGATAGGGAATTTTGCGGCTGCGCCGCAAGGTGGGATAGCCCCGCAAGCGGGGCTATCCCTGGGCGAACAGGCATTTTTCATTGACAAAAGGCGGATTTCCTGCAATAGTTGCGGCCGTGCATCACAAAGTACCCACCTTACAGCTGCCGACGGATGATTATACGCAAATGCAGACGATGAGCGACCGCCATTTGGTGTGCGTGTTGCGTTCTGCGGTGTTGGCTCCGAGTCGCGTGGGGCGGTTTATGCCGAGACCGCCGGCAGAGCATGATGCTTACCGCGTGTTCCGCCAGGAAGCGGGGATTGATGTGTGCCTGTATGCGGCGGGGAAAGCGGTATTTTGCTGCCGCTTTGTGCCCCACGAGTGATGGCCGGGGTGCGGACGACTTTTCCCTCGCGGCCGCAGGACGCTGTTCCCGATGCGCAGCATCCGTTCCCGCGCGCAGCGCTGTTCCCCCTTGCGAGCGCCAGCGAGCCTGCCCCTTGAGCCTGTGCAACGGGGCGATTCCCTCGCGGCGCAGCCGCGAAGTTCCCGCGTCCGCAGGGCGCTGTTCCCGATGCGCAGCATCCGTTCCCGTGCGCAGCGCTGTTCCCCCGCGAGCACCAGCGAGCCTGCCCCTTGAGCCCGTGCAACGGGCGGCAGACAGTAGCCCGGGGTGAAGTCACACAGTGACGGAACTCCGGGTTGTCATACCAAAGGAACCGGAACCCCGGAGCGCAGCGGAGTGGGTGGCAGAAAGCGAGGTGTGAAGAACTCGCTGGCGCTCGTGGAGGGGGCTTCGTCCGCTTGCGCGTTCTACGCCCACCCAGGGAAGAACAGGCCTGCGGGCGGGGGAAAAGGGAGCCCGTCTTCGCTCAAAATGAGTCCATTTTGAGCTACGCCGAGGCGATTGCCCTTCGAAGCTCCGGGCAATCGGTAATTTGCCCCTGACGGGGCAGGTAATTTTTTGGCTGCGCCAAAAGGGAATTTGCCCCTGCGGGGCAGGGAATTTCTGCCTGCGGCAGAGGTAATTTTTTGGCTGCGCCAAAAGGTGGATGGTCCCTGACGGGGCAGGGAGATGGTGTATCATGAAATAATTTTGAAGATGAAACTATTTTTTGACTTGAAGAGAGGTGGGGATGGTGTTAGAGTGAGGCTATGGCTGAGATACATCCTACCGCAATCATTGATCCTAGCGCAGAACTGGCCGATGACGTAAAAATCGGGCCTTATTGTGTGGTTGGCCCCAAGGTGAAGTTGGGTGCTGGTTGTGTGCTGCATAGTCACGTTTTTATTGATGGCCCTTCCACCTTTGGGAAGGGGAATGAGTTTTTCCCCTTTTCGGTGGTGGGTTCCAAGACCCAGGACCTGAAGTACAAGGGCGAGCCGACCTGGCTGGAGGTGGGTGATTACAACGTGTTCCGCGAGAACTGCAACATCAACCGCTCCACGACCCCCGAGACGAAGACCATCATCGGTTCATACAATAATTTCCTCATCAATTCTCATGCCGGGCATGAATGCCAGGTGGGCAACCACTGCATTTTCTCCGGTTATGCTGCGGCTGCCGGTCACTGTGTGATTGGCGACTGGGTGATTGTTTCCGGTTGCGCCGGGTTGCACCAGTTTGTGCGCGTGGGCGACCACGCGATGATTGGTGGCTGCGCCCGCATTGTGCAGGATGTGCCGCCCTTCATGATTGCAGAGGGCAACCCCGCCGCTGTGCGTGCCGTGAACACCGTGGGCCTGACCCGCCGCGGCATGTCCGAGGACGATGTGCGCGCCCTGAAGTTTGCTTATCGCAAGATTTTCCTGGACAAGAAGGTGAGCGCCCAGATTGGTATTGATACCGTGCTGGCCGATGAAAAGTATGGCACCAACCCCATGGTGCAGCAGCTCATCACCTTCCTCAAGACCTCTGAGCGTGGCTTTGTGCGCTGATGAAACGGCACATTGTCTTCGATTTGGATGGCACCCTTGTTGAATCGCTTCCCGGCATTGCAGAGGGCGTGAACCGCGCCCTCGCAGCCATGGGGCGGCCGCAGCATCCCCGAGCCGCGGTGCGGCGCATGATAGGGCAGGGGGCGCAGCACTTGTGTGCCTGTGCGCTGGGCTATGCCGATGTGGAAAGCGCCCCGCAGGAGGAGCTGCACACGCTGCACAGCCTGTTCCGGCAGGAATATCCCCATTGCTGGCAGGGCGCGTACACGCAGCCGTATCCCGAGGTGCGCATCATGCTCTCGCGTCTGGCTGCCCTGGGGGCGCGTATGGCGGTGCTTTCCAACAAGCCGCACGAGGTGACGCTGCCCATGGTGCAAAAGCTGTTCCCCACCACGCCGTTCAGCCCGATTCTGGGGCATAGTACGGAGTTCCCCCGCAAGCCCTCGCCCGCGGCGCTGCAGTACATTGCCCGTGCATGGGGGGTGGATGTGTCGGAGTTGTTGCTGGTGGGTGATTCGCTGCACGATGCGCACACCGCCGCCAACGCCGGTTGCGAGGTGGCGCTGGTGGCCTGGGGCTATGCGGATGTGCGCCGGCTGGTGGCCTGGGGCGCCCCGACCTTTGGCACCGTGGATGAGCTCCTGCGCTACTTGGTGAAATAAGAGCCCCAATGGGAAGTTCGAATGTGAGGTGCCGCGCGCGTTGCGCGCCAAGCTTTGAGCCCCGCTTTGCGGGGCTTTTTCCTCGCGGCGCAGCCGCGAAGTTCCCGCGTCCGCAGGACGCCGTTCCCGATGCGCAGCATCCGTTCCCGCGCGCAGCGCTGTTCCCCCAAAGGAAGTACGATTTACGAATGACGAATGTAAAGTGCCGCGCGCGTTGCGCGCCAAGCTTTGAGCCCGTGCAACGGGCGGCAGACAGTAGCCCGGAGTGAAGTCACACAGTGACGGAACTCCGGGTTGTCATACCAAAGGAACCGGAACCCCGGAGCGCAGCGGAGTGGGTGGCAGAAAGCGCGGCCGG
>JAFYUJ010000005.1 GCA_017558555.1 Akkermansia sp. | reverse complement strand
GGGGAGCCCGTCTTCGCTCAAAATGAGTCCATTTTGAGCTACGCCGCCTGTCTCGGCGTAGGCTTGCCGGAGACGGAAGGCGATTGCCCTTCGAAACTCCGGGCAATCGGGAATTTTTTGGCTGCGCCAAAAGGTGCATGAGCCCCGCTTTGCGGGGCGGAATTGTTGGGGGGATGGGAGGTAGGCCCTGCGCGCCGAGGGAAAAGGGGAGGTAATCAGAGGTAATCAAAGGTAATTTATCCCTGCGGGATAGGGAATTTCTGCCTGCGGCAGAGGGAATTTGCCCCTGCGGGGCAGGGATTTTTTGGCTGCGCCAAAAGGTGTTGCCAGGGTGGATGATGTTTTTTGCCTGCAACACATACTGGAAACTTGTCATGGGGTGCAGGAAATGCTAGAATGAGGGTCGAATCCATGCGCAGATACATTCTCCGGCGACTGTTGCTGATGCCTATCACCTTGATAGGCATAACGTTCGTTGTCTTTTTTCTGACGCGCATGGTACCCGGTGGCCCGGTGGAACGCATTTTGCAAGAACAGGCGATGGGGGCGCTTATGGGAGAGAAAAGCAACTCTGTACCCACTCTGGCCATGATGGCAGAGGATGATATTGAGCGATTGGAAGAGGCGTTCAACCTCCAGGAGCCGGTGTGGCTTTCCTACCTGCAATGGGTGGGGATTCGCCGCCGCCAGGTGGAAAATGCCAAGGCTGAGTTCAATGAAGAGGGACTGGCCTATATCACGTTGACATCTATGTCCGGGCATTCTGCGGTCATTGAGGTGCTGCGCGGGGGAGATACCATTTCGTTTCACGCTGAGCCGTGGTTTGAGGAAGAAGGCTGGCACATACGCCTGGAATCGCCCATGGAACGAGCCCGCCGCTGGGCGAACCGCCACAAGATTACAGATGAGAAAGCCATAGAGGCCCGCGCCGAATCACCCGCATGCAACAAGTGGCGAGCGGTGGCATACCGCAAGGCTTTTGACGGCTTGCTGCAAGGGCAGCTGGGGCGGTCATACAAGTACAATGAGCCGGTGTGGGAGATGATGATGGAGCGCTTGCCGGTTTCGCTGTATTTGGGGATTCTGGGGGCCATTGTTTCCTACTTGGTCAGTGTGCCGCTTGGGGTGTTCAAGGCTTTGAGCCACAAGAGCTTGTTTGATGGGGCAAGCAGTTTGCTTATTTTTATAGGCTATGCGGTGCCGGGTTTTGCGCTGGGGGCTGTGTTGTTGGTGTATATGGGCGCGCGTCTGGAGTGGTTCCCGTTGTACGGGTTGACGAGCCCGGGATTTGACAGCATGAGCTTTGCAGAGCAGATGGAGGACCTGGCCATGCATACAGTTCTGCCGCTTTCGTGCTATGTGGTGGGCAGCTTTGCGATGACAACCATGATGATGAAGAATAATCTCATGGAGCACATGTCCTCCGATTACATCCGCACGGCGGTGGCCAAGGGCGTGTCATTCTCCCGCGCGGTGTGGGGCCATGCATTCCGCAATTCATTCATCCCCATTGCTTCTACGCTGGGGAGTGTGGTGTGTGCTGTGGTGGGTGGCTCCATCCTGATTGAGCGCGTGTTTGATATTCAGGGATTTGGCATGTTGAGCTTCCAGGCCCTGATGGATAAGGACTATTCCCTGATTATGGGGACGCTGTTGCTCTCATCGGTGTTCATTATCATTGGTAATCTTGTGTCGGATATCCTGGTGGCGATGATTGACCCCCGGGTGAAGTTTGAATGATGGGCATGAAACGAAAAAATCTGATAGCGCTGCTTATTATTTTGGCTGCTTGCCTGGGGTGTCTGGGTGAGTTGCGCGGGTGGTTGCTGCCGACGATATCCTGGCCGTTTACGGTGAGCCGCGAGCTGCCGTTCTTGTCTGCGCCGGCAGAGTGGGCACCGCCGCTGGCGGTGCAGGGGCGTTTTCATTGGTTTGGCTGGGCTTTCATGGGCGTGTGGCTTCTGGTGGGGCTGTACATCCTGGTGCGCCGGACCAATAGCCTGAGGCTACCGCCGGAAATGGCGCGCCGGTGGAATCGGTTCCGCAGCATTCGCCGTGGTTATTGGTCCTTGCTGGCGCTGTGTGGCATCCTTTGCATCGCGGGGCTGGACCAGTGCTTGGTGGGCAAGCGAGCTTTGGCTGTGCGCTACAATGATGAGTGGTATTTTCCTGCTTTTTGCCGCCATGTGATGCCCGGTTCCGTTTTCGGCCAGACGGGTAATGAAGCCCTGGCAGAGACGGACTACCGCAAACTGAAAGAAAGCGAGGGTAGGCCCGGGGCACCGACGATGGTGATCATGCCGCCCATTCCTTACAACCCGACGATGGACGCAGCAGCGTTCCCCACCGAGCGTTTGCCGATTCGCGCGGATAAAGTGTGTGATGCCGAGAACTTGCTCCCGTACAATGGCCTGGCATGCCGCTTGTATCCGGATGGCGGAATCCACCTGAGATTGCGATATCGCCGCGGTGAACCCGATGGCCATGTGCAGGGCTGGGACAGAGAGCGCCGGGAAGTGTACTCGGCTGTGTACAGCAACGGCAAGTTGCAGACAGAACGCTACCGAGGAGATGGCTCGGTCAGCGATTTCCTGGCGCTTACCGACCCTAAACATATCTGCCTGGTTCATTACCACCCGGCACCACCACTCACCGGAGGCCACTTGCTGGGCACGAACAGCCAGGGGGCGGATATTGCAGCTTATTTGTTTGGTGGCTTGCAGGTCAATATCAAGGCGGCGTTGTTCTATCTCCCCGTCATCTATACCATTGGGTTGATGATGGGGATGCTCATGGGGTATTTTGGTGGCAAGATGGATTTGTTCACCCAACGTGTCATTGAGATTTTATCGCAGTTGCCATTCCTGTTTGTGGTGATGATTCTCTCTGATTTGGTGCCCCTGGAGCTGCGCGGTATGTTCCTCATCCTCAGTTTGCTGGCATTGTTTGGCTGGATGCACATGACCTATATTTTCCGCACGGCCACCATGAAAGAAAAAGCCCGCGACTACGTGGCCGCCGCGCGAGTGATGGGGGCAGGGACCTTCCATATCCTCACGGTACATATTCTGCCGAATCTCACGGGGATTATTGTGACGTTGCTGCCCTTCAGCATTGCGGCGGTGGTGTTGTCGTTGGCTTCATTGGACTACATGGGCTTTGGTTTGCCTGATACATACGCCAGCTGGGGGCGTTTGCTGAATGATGGCCTTTCCAAGCTTTCCTCTCCGTGGGTGGTATCGGCGGCGTTCGTTTCATTGGTGGTGACACTGATGCTCGTGACCTTCATCGGCGAAGCGGTGCGCGAAGCTGTGGACCCGCGCCGCCACACGTACTACGAATAAAGAGATGATGATGACCCTGTACCGGAAGATAAAAAGAACGCCCCTGCTGCGGCAGGTAGGGGTGAGCCTGTGCACTGCCATGGCGGCGCTGATTATCTCTTCTTGCGATGGCGAGGGCGGCAAAGATGGTGTGGAGTGGGTGTACCCGGCGGATGAAGCTCTCCCCGCAGCCTTTTCTGCCGGCGAAAGCGTGCCGGTGTACGCGGAGCAATGGCACATGCCCAAGGGCTTCCTGCACTTTACCGCCAGGTGGAATGAGCGAGTGCGTCAGCATGTGGAGCAATCCCTGAAAATCAAGCAGGCTGAGCAACGCGATGCTTTGGCTGCCATGCTGGCTGCTCCGGAAGGCTCCCCGGAGTATAAAACGGCTCAGGTGCGCTTCCGTGCCGCATTGGAAAGCTGCCGCCAGCTGGCCCGCAGGCGCAATCGCGGGCAGTACCTGGCCTATCTGCCGGAAACCATGCTGCCCCAGAACCTGAACTGGCAACACGGACAGGATGAACCCGAGCTGGGCAGCCCCGAAGCACGCAAGGGCGGCACCATGCGCTTGGTGTTGCAGCGTTCGTTCCCCAACACGTTCCGCGTGTTTGGCCCCAACAGTAATAACTCCACCCGCCGCTATATTTACGATGATATAGATATGCCGCTGGTGCGCATGCATCCAGGTACCGGCAAGCTCATCCCCGGCACGGCCGATCGCTGGGCGGTATCGGATGATGGACTGACGGTCTATTTCCACATTGATGAAAAGGCGCGTTTCTCTGACGGCACCCCACTGACCTCCCGCGATTTCATCACGGCGCTCTTCGTCCGTGCTTCGGAGTACAGCCTCGACCCATTTTACGGGGATTATTACCTCAACAACTTCTCCCGCATTGCGACCTACGGCAACCATGTGATTGCGGTGACGCTGAATGCTCCGCGCAACATCCCGGCATTTTATGCGAGTGTGCCGGCCAGCTGCACGCCGTTTTATGCTGAGTTTGGCCCGGATTTTCCCACCCGCTACCTCTGGCGCAAGGAACCGACGACCGGTGCGTACGAGCTGGACCCCGAGTTGCTCATCATGGGACGGCAGATTGGCCTGCGCCGGGTAAAAGACTGGTGGGCGGCAGACCGCAAGTACACACGCTATGCCTGCAATGTGGACCACATTGTATACTCCTTTGTGGCCGAGCAGACCAAGGCGCGTGAGTTGTTCCGCATTGGTGAGATAGATGCGCTGTCTGCCCGAGATGCCGATGCCTGGTATGAGGGACTGGAAATACCCGCGGTGCACAATGGCTATATCCAGCGCGTGCATTTCAGCAATATGTGGCCGCGCAACTGCTTCGGCTTCCATCTGAATTGCTCTCGCCCGCCGTTTGATGATATCAACATGCGCAAGGGGCTCCACCATGCACTCAATGTGCAGGCGGTCATCAATACGATTTTCCGCGGTGATTATACGCGCCTGGGCTCCTATTTTACCGGTTTCGGCGCGTATACGGATGAAAGCATCCGCGCTTTGCCGTTTTGTCCGGAAAAAGCACGCGAATACTTTGCCAAAGCCGGTTATACCATCGAAGGTGGGGATGGTATCCTTGAAAAGCCCGATGGCACACGCCTGCAGGTGGTGGTGAGCTCCCGCATTGATGCTTTGTATGCCAACTGTATGAATTTGCTGCGTGAAGATGCTGCAAAATGCGGGTTGGATTTGCGCATGGAGCAAATGGATGATACGGTCTTCTACATCAAGGTGAAAGAGAAGAACTATGCCGCGGCCTTGTTCTCCTGGGGCTTTGCCCCGCCCGTGCCGGATCCGGCCACCTTCTTCCTTTCCCGCTACGCCTACCGCCCGGATGGCTTGCCCGCTAAAGGTACGAGCAACATCACCGCTACGGCCTCACCCGAGCTGGATGCGGCCATCCTGGCTATCAGCGAAGCCCTCACGCAAGACGAAGCGGTGCAGGCGCATCACCGTGTGCAGCGTCTCATCGCAGAGACGGCTTGCTGGGTGCCGGGCTGGACGACATCGTACTGGCGTTTTGCCCAGTGGCGTTGGGTGCGCTGGCCGGATACGCCCGAGTGCCGATTCTGCCCGCCCCGATACTACGACCCCTTGGATAGCCATTTGTATTGGATTGACGAGAGCATCAAAGCGGAGACGCTTAAGGCTCGTGTCTCCGGCAAGGCCTATGCTGAATCGGAGCTGAATATCCCGCTTCCGGAAAACACAACCGCCCCCACCAACCCATGAGTTCAGATATCCTGTTAGATGTGCGCAATTTGAGCGTTTCGTTTGATACCGGGGAGCTTTCGCTCTGCGCGGTGGATGATGTGAGCTTTTCTGTGCCGCGTGGCAAGTGCGTGGGCATTGTGGGGGAAAGTGGTTGCGGCAAGAGCGTGACCGCTATGAGTTTGGTGCGCTTGTTGCCACGCCCCGCCGGCCGTATCATGACCGGACGCGTGTTGTTTGATGGGGAAGACCTCATCACTATGCGCTCCCGTCGCTTGCGCGAGGTGCGAGGAGGCCGCATCGGCGTGATTTTCCAGGAACCGATGAACGCCCTCAACCCTGTGCATAAAATTGGCGACCAAATTGCCGAAACGCTGATGCTGCACAAGGGAATGAGCGCTGAAGCCGCCTGGCAGGAGGCCATCAACCTGCTCAATTATGTGCGCATACCCGATCCCGAGGCCCGTGTGGAGGAATACCCCATGTCTCTCTCCGGCGGGATGCGCCAGCGTGTGGTCATTGCCATTGCGTTGGCTTGCCGCCCCGAGCTTATCATTGCAGATGAACCCACCACAGCGCTGGATGTGACGGTGCAGCAGCAAATCCTGGCGCTCTTGCGCGAGCTGAGAGAGGAATTGGGTGCATCCTCCTTGCTCATTACTCATGATTTGGGGGTGATTGCCCAGAATTGCGACAAGGTTTGTGTGATGTACGCCGGGCGCATTGTGGAGAGTGCGGATGTGCAGGAGTTGTTTGCCTCCCCACGCCATGCCTATACCAAGGCTTTGCTTTCTTCCATGCCCCGCATGGATTATCCCCGCAAGACTCCCTTGCCCACTATCCCGGGACAGGTGCCTCCCATTCGCGATTATGTGCCCGGTTGCCGCTTTTGCCAGCGCATGGGCCGCAAAGGTGTTACCTTGCACCAGCGCCCGCCCTATATCGAGGTATCTCCCGGCCACTTTGTGGAAGCTTGCCCGGTCTGCGCCGAGTTGTAAGTCTCAACATCGTTAGGAATCTCTCAAAACCAATAAATGGGGATTTGTGAGTTACGAGTTACGAATGACGAAGTACGAATTTGAAGTTCCCCGCGGCTATGCCGCGGCAAGCTTTGAGCCCCGCTTGCGGGGCGGTAGATGGTAGCCCCGGGTGCAGCCACGCAGTGGCGGAACCCGGGGTTGGGTACAAAAATGATGAGGAGTCCGGGCAGCATCGCGACTGCGATGCTGTAGAGGACGGCAGATTGAACGGCGATGGGCGCTAGCCCAGAGCAGATTAGCGTGGATTTATCATATTGGTGATGAATGAACAAAAACGAAAAACACGCTTATTCCACGTTCCTCGCTTTCGCTCCGG
>JAFYUJ010000043.1 GCA_017558555.1 Akkermansia sp. | reverse complement strand
GGACTCCTCATCATTTTTGCACCCAACCCCGGGTTCCGCCACTGCGTGGCTGCACCCGGGGCTACGTTCTGCCGCCCCGCAAGCGGGGCTCAAAGTTTGCCGCAGCGTAGCCGCGGGGAACCTCAAATTCGTAACTCGTAACTCACAAATCCCCATTTACGGGGCAACCAAATCCAGCAATTCCTGCGGGGAGAGGTGGCAGAGGAGGGATTCCATGCCGGAGGCCAGGAGGGCATCGGCCATGGCTTGTTTGCGGGTGAGCATGGTGTGGATATTCTGCTCGATGGTGCCGCGGCAGATGAGGGGGTGCACCACCACATGTTTTTGTTGGCCCATGCGGTAGGCGCGGTCGCTGGCCTGGTTTTCGATGGCGGGGTTCCACCAGCGGTCGAAGTGGATGACGTGGGAGGCGCGGGTGAGGTTGAGCCCGGTGCCGGCGGCTTTGAGGGAAAGGATGAAAAAAGGCGGGCCACCCGGCTGGCTGAATTGCGCCACCAGCTTTTGGCGCTCGGCGATGGGGGTGCCGCCGTGCAGCATGAGCCCGGGGGCACCGAAGGCCTCTGCCAGCACATCGTGCAGCGCGGGCATGATGCTGCGGTATTGGGTGAACACCAGGCAGGCATCCCCGGCGGTGGCAATTTGGCGCGCCAGGTGGTGCAGACGCAGCATTTTACCGCTGCGGGCGGGGTCATAGAACTCCTCGCCCAGGTACTGGGCAGGGTGGTTGCAGATTTGCTTCAGGCGGCTGAGGATGGGCAGCACCAAGGTGAGGCGGGTCTGCGGGTCAGGCTCGGTGATGACAGCGCGCAGTTGCTCCACCTCGTGGGTGTAAAGGCGGGTTTGCTCGGGTGTGAGCAGGCAGTAGGCCGCTTGCTCGGTGCGGGGCGGCAGCTCGGGCAGCAGCGTGGGGTCGCTCTTGAGGCGGCGCAGCATGAAGGGGCGCACCAGCCGGCGCAGCGGGCCATAATCTGTGCCCAACCCGCGCACCAGCGCGTTGAACTCCTTTTCCGAGCCCAACAGGCCGGGGGTCAGGAACTCAAACAAGCTGCGCAGTTCGGTGAGGGAGTTTTCCACCGGTGTGCCGGAGAGCGCCACGCGGCGCGGTGAGCTCAGCTGAGCCACGGCGCGGGTGCGTTGCGAATCCGCGTTTTTAATGGCTTGGGCTTCATCCAGCACCAGGGCGGGGAAGTGGCAGCGCTGCAGCAACTCATTGCGGGTCACCATGCCGTAGGTGGTCAGCGCCACATGTGCCCGCCGCAGCAACCAATCCGGGCGGGTGCGCAGGTGGTATTCATCTGCTGCGCTCAGGGCGTAGGGGTGCAGCACCTGCACGCTCAGCTGCGGGGCAAAGCGGCGCAGCTCTGCCTGCCAGTTCTCCATCAGCGAGGCCGGGGCCACAATGAGCGCGGCCCCCCGGTCCAGCTCGCCGCATTGGTGCAGGTGCACCAGCCAGGAGATGACTTGCAGCGTCTTGCCCAGCCCCATATCATCTGCCAGGCAGGCGCCAAAGCCTGTTTCGGTGACGCCGAGCAGAAAGCGCACACCCTCCAGCTGGTAGGGGCGCAGGGTGGCCTCCAGGGCAGAGGTGAGGCGGAGTGCCGGGGCGGCGGTGGAGAGTTGTTGCAGGGCGGCAGAGAGCTGCTCGCCGGGCACGATGCGCACGCCTTCCTCCGGTGGGGGGAGCTGCGGCAGGGCCTCGCTGCGTTTGCCCAGCAGGTAGCGCAAGCCGGCGATGAGCGGCACACCCCCGGCCGCCATGCGCGTGGCTTGCCGCCAGGAATCCAGCAGCGCACGCAGCTTGTCCTTATCCAGCCGAATCCAATCCCCGCGGAAGCGCACCAAGCCGTCATCCCCGGCCAGGAGCTGCTCCAGCTCTTCATCGCTCAGGTGGTGGCCACCCAGAGCCACACGCGGGATGAAGCGCAGCAGCGAACCCACATTGAGCGCGGGGGCTCCATCCGCTTTGGCGTGGCTGCTGTCTGCCGGCTCCAGCGCCACCTCCAGCTCCACGCGCGGGGGCAGAGTGCGCCAGAGGTTGACCATGCGGGTTTCGATGCCGGCTTGCTCCAGTTCAGGCAGGCATTCCAGAAATTGGTAGGCGGTGCGGGCATCCCAGGCGCAGGGTTGGTAGACCGCGCCGGAATCAATGAGTTGGCGCAGGAAAGGATGCTCTGCGGCGGCTTGTTGCAGCGGCTGAAGCAGAGCCAGCAGGGCGGTGCGGGCATCATCCCCCATGAGCTTGGGGGCCAGACCCAGTGGGGCGTGGCGGGGGCTGCCATCCTGCCCGGCTTTGTGCACAAAGGTGGCCAGGAAGGCAAAGGGGGCTTGCTCGACAGCATCGCCGCCATTTTCTGCCAGGTGAAAGCAGAGCATACCCAGTTGCTGCCAGCCCTCACCCAGGCGATTGAGCCAGGCCTCGGGGGAGAGGCCGGCGCGTGCAGAGACTTCCTGCAGAGCCGGTTGCAGCGTGGCAAACCACTCCACCACACGCCCGGCAGACACCCGGCCACCATAGAGCGGCGGCATGCTTTCCAGCCAGGCGGCAGCCTCGGTGGTGGTGGGCGGGGGTACACCGGCTTCTTCCCCGCGGCGGGTAGCGCGTAGCCACAGCATGAGCCGTTCCCGCGCTTTTTCCCGCAGCCAGGCCAGCATGGGGGCTGCACCGGCAGGGAGCCCATGTTGCACCAAATCCAGCATTCCGCGCCCGGCAGAGGCAGCAAAGGCGCGCTCCAGGCGGGGCAAAGCTCCCGCCGGGGTGATACGCAGACCACCTGCATCATCCACCATCAGAGAGATTATCATGAGCGCGGGGAAATCAGCAGCTCCTTATGGTTTGGGCTGCAGGTGCGGCAGCACGTGCTGCTCCAGGAAATCCAAATCGCGCTTGGCTTTTTTGCCGCTGCGTGTTTCCGGGGCGGCTTCGATAGCTGCTTTCATGCAGCTCACCTGGTTGGTTAAATCCCGCATCAGCGCATAGCCATCGGCCTTGCAGAGCAGGGCTTTCTGCCGGGCTTCCGGCACCAAATCAGGCTGGGCCAGGTACTCATCCAGCTGCACGATGGTCTCCTGCACCTCCGGGGCAGACAACTTGCCGGCGAAAGTGGAGGTGAGAGCGCGCAAGGCATTGAGCTGGCGCACACGGCGACCGGTGATATCCACCGTACCGCGGTATCCCAGCGTATCCTCCGGGTCCAGCTCCGTAATCTCACCGATGACCTTGGCGTACTTATCGCGACAAACGGCGGGCAGCAGCTCCAGCGCGGCAGCCAGGGCACGGGCTTTCTCCATCCCTTGCAGAGCCTCAGCGTCTTTCAGCGCTTTATCGCGGGCATTGCGGGCGGCCAGCGCCTCCTGCACCAGGACAATATAATCTGCCGGCTTGGGGCGGGTACCGCGTATCACCCCGTAGGGCAACCCCTCGCTATCCAGCAGCACCACGGCGGGCAGGGCTTCCAGGGCATAGGAGGCCAGTAAACTCTCGCGGCGTTCCCACTCTTCCGGGGTGATTTGTTCTTTCAGCGCAGGGGTGCGCGGGAAGTCTACCTCCACCAGCACTACCTTATCCCCCAAGGCCTGCTCAAACTCGGGTGTGGCCATGATTTTATCCCGCAGGTGAATGCAGGCGGTGCACCAGTCCGTTCCGGTGAAATCCAGCATCACGTTGCGGCCATCGTTGGCCACGGCTGTCAGTGCGGCTTCCGTGGTGGGGTATTCCGTCAGGGCAAAGGCTGCGCCTGTCAGCAGGGTCAGAACTGTCGCAGAAAAGAAGCTCCGTATCATAACGTACATCATGCCATGCACTTCTCTCTGTGTCAAGAAAGAGTTGCGTATTTCACGCTGCGGGTTGTTTCGCCGGTGTGGTGCAGAACCAGCCAGTGGGTGTCTTCCGGCATCAGCTCGCCGTCAAAGCGGTCTGCCCACTCCACCAGCAGCACCGAGCCGCCGCTCAGATACTCATCCCAGCCCATCCCCAAAGCTTCATCCGGGGTCTTCATGCGGTAAAAGTCGAAATGCGCCACAGGCAGGCGCCCATCGCTGTGCTCATGCACCAGCGCAAAGGTGGGGCTTGCCCCGGGGTCGCTTGCCCCCAGACCTTCCAGGATTCCCTGCACCAAATGTGTCTTGCCGGCGCCCAAATCCCCCACCAGGCCTATCACCTCGCCCCCGCTCAATCCTGCCGCCAATTCCTGCCCCAGAGCCCGCATCTCCTCCGGTGAAGTCACTGAAACTTCCCCTGAATTAAAAATTTTTTTCCAAATTTTCATTATTTTATAAAATTTTTCTTGCCAAACGCAACTTTCTGCCTATAATGTGCCAGCCCGCACAGGCGGGTGCAACCCCAAAAATCAAAAAATTATGGCATACGCAGTTTTCACTTCCGGCAGCAAGCAGTACCGGGTGACGGTTGGTGACGTGCTCACCGTGGACCGCATCTCCGGGCTGGAGAAGGATGGCGAAACCACGTTCGACCAGGTGCTCCTGGTGGAAGATGGCGACGCTACGAAGGTTGGTACCCCCGTCATCGAGGGTGCAACGGTAACGGCTAAGGTGCTGGACCCCGAGGCTCGTGGCGCCAAGGGCATCGCTTTCAAGTTCAAGCGCCGTAAGGGTTTCCACAAGAAGAAGGGCTTCCGCGCCGCTCTCACCAAGGTCGAAATCACCGCTATCAACGCCTGATTACTAACCCCAACCCCATACATTTTTACTAGTCATGGCACATAAGAAAGGTCAAGGTTCCGTTCGCAACGGTCGCGACTCCCGCAGCAAGCGCCTCGGCGTGAAGAAGTTCGGTGGTCAGTCCGTTATCGCCGGCAACATCATCGTGCGTCAGCGTGGCACCAAGTTCAAGCCTGGTAAGGGCGTGGGCATGGGCCGCGACTACACCATCTTCTCCCTCGTAGACGGCCGCGTCTTCTTCGATCGCGAAGGTCGCCGCGTCAACGTGGCTCCCGAGGCCTGATAGGTCACGAGAAGTTTCACTTTTGCCACACCGATTTCCCGTATGGGGAGTCTGTGTGGCTTTTTTTGTGTCAACAGGTGCCCTGAAACGGCATTTTTTGTTCATTTGCGGAGTGTTGGCTGGACATCCTGCGTTGGGGGGGTAGAATAGGGGGGGGAAGTTCGCGCGTGGCGCGTCACTCACATGGGTAACACTTTAGTTCAACTACATAGGTTACACTTTTGCGCGTGAGTTTTGTATCATTATATTTGCTATGATGCAAGTCTAATGTACCGCGCGGCGGCTTTGTGCCGTAGCACGAGCCCGAAG
>JAFYUJ010000042.1 GCA_017558555.1 Akkermansia sp. | reverse complement strand
GGTGACGGATATCGCAGGCCGCACGCTCACGGTGACAGATGCCGCGGGCAACGTGACCACCACCACCTATGGCCCCTGCTGCGACCAGCCCGCTACCATCACCGATGCACAAGGCAATACCTCCTGCTACCGCTATGATGAGCGTGGCCGCAAGGTCGCAGAATGGGGAACAGGCATTCAACCTGCTTGCTTCGGCTATGATGAGGCGGACAACCTCGTTTCGCTCAAGACCTTCCGCGCCGGGACAGAAACCATCACCTCTGAACCCACCGAGCGTACTGATTTTGACCAAACCACTTGGAACTTCGATGTCGCTACAGGCTTGGAATTGAGCAAGACCTACGCCGACAACAGCAGCGTGGTGAAAACTTACGATGCCTTCAACCGCCTGGCTACCGAAACAGATGCGCGCGGTATCGTAAAAACCCACAGCTACGAACCCGCCCGCGGTCTGTTGCTGAGCACCGGCTACTCTGATGACACCGCCGCTCGCAGCTTCGCCTACAACCACCTCGGCCAGCTCACGCAAGTGACGGATGATGCAGGTGTGCGCACCATCGGCTACAATGCCTTTGGCGAGCAGGAGACGGATTCCCTGCTGGCCGGGGATAAAACCCACCTCATCACCGAGACTCGCGATGCCCTGGGACGCTCCACCGGCTTCACCTACAGCAAAGATGGTGCTGTGCAGCACAGCGTCACCACCGGCTACGGCGCGGATGGTCGCATTGCCACCGCGGGCTTCCTGCATGGCGGCAGCGAAAAGCAATTTGGCTATACCTACTTGCCCGGCAGCCACCTGTTGCAGACGCTCACCATGCCCTGCAACATGACACTCACGCAGAGCTATGAAACGCAGCGAGACCTGCTCATCGGCATGGCTTACCACCGCGGCTCCACCCTTGTGACGCAACGCAGCTACAGCTACGATACCCTTGGTCGCCCGCTCACCCGCAGCACCAACCGCTCCGGCCAAACGGTCAACGACAGCTTCGGCTACAACACCCGCAGCGAGCTCACCAGCGCCACGGTGAATAGCACCAACTACGGCTACGATTACGACCATATCGGTAATCGTATAACCGCAGAAGAAGGTGAAAGCAGCACCGAGTACACGGCCAATGAGCTGAACCAGTACACCGCTGTAGGCGATTTCGCCCCCACCTTCGATGCCGCGGGCAACCAAACCTTGCTGAAAACCGCCACCGGCATCTGGAGCGTGGAGTACAACGCCGAGAACCGCCCCGTTCGCTTCACCAGTACCGATGGCAGCACCCTCATCGAGTGCAGCTATGACACCCACGGCCGCCGCGCCACCAAGAAGGTAACCACCAACGGCAGCGTCACGCTCCATCAGCGCTACATTTACCGCGGCTACCTGCAAATCGCCTGTTGCGACCTCTCCCGCGCCGCTCACCCGGCCCTCTGGTTCATCACGTGGGACCCCACCCAGCCCATCGCCACCCGCCCCCTTGCTCTCCGCAAGGACGGCACCTGGTTCGCCTACGGCTGGGACCTCACCAAGAACATCTGCGAAGTCTTCGGCCCCGCCGGCTACATCCGCACCGCCTACACCTACTCCCCCTACGGCTCAGTCACCGCCTCTGGCGATGTCACCCAGCCCATCCAATGGAGCAGCGAATACAATGATACAGAGCTAGGCCTGGTTTACTATAACTTCCGCCATTATAATCCGATGGAAGGCCGGTGGCTTGGTATGGATGCAAGTACATATGCAGACAAAGCGCGTTTATATTTATTCGCAAAAAATATACCTGTTTACTTATGGGATTATTTAGGAAATGTTGTACCTATTATTCCCGCAGAGGTACAAAATACTGCAGCACGGGCTTATCAGGATGCCATGACACCCCCCGCACTACCCATAACGTGGGAGAAGGTCGATTTGGAAACAGCCAAATATCACTATAAACATGGAGACGGTCGAAACGTGCAAATCGACTTCAATCTAGTGAATACTTCGTCCGTGAATATTGCTAGAGATTTTGAAGATGTTGCGAGTTGGTTGTCCTCGCAACAGCTTGATTCAGGTGGATGCAAATCGACATCAAAATCATTCCAAAAAGCTAAATATACATACAGTACAAAATACCCTGAATTTTTGGTACTAGGTTCTATAACGCTGAAGTTTCAGGGAGATGTTTCTATAGACTGCGATTGTATATACAGCATAAAAGGGAATTTAAAAAGTTACGATGATACTTATGACTTCGAAATGCATAAGTCTTGGAATCCAGTTGAATTGGCAAGAAACGCAGCAACAATTATAGGCTCGTGGTATCATGGCGATGGAAAGCCTTATGATATTTTAATTAGAGGTAGTAAAACAATTGATGAAACCGGTAAATTGGAGTAAAAGAAATAATTGAAATGCTATCGCTGTGCGATTTGCGCGCAGCGATAGCCTATTTTTTAACTAAAGATGAAAAAAATATTATTTAAATATATAGGTATTGTGGCTGCTGTTTTATTTTCTTTTTTATTGGGAGAAATTGTAAGTAGAGCAATAATCGAGAATAAACTTGATATTTATGTTAATGGATTAATAAAAAAATATCAACCAGAATATCCATCAATAACCAAAAATAACCTTATTAGCGTACAATTAACCTCAAAATGGTGGAATACATATATTCATCTTACGTTTGAAGATGCCACAGCAGAAATCGATATCACAGCCCAACTCTATGTATTTGATGTAGGTGAAAGCTGGATTTTATACGAACCAAAGTCTTAATATGAATGGGATAGTGTTAACGCATTTTGTAAAACTCTGAAAACAAGCGATTTCGGAAATCGTCCGAAAACCATTATGAGTCGGGGTGAATTTCGGAGAGCTTTTCAAAAAACGGCATCAATTTTCATAAGATATTTATACACAACGATTCAGACCCACTAAAAATCACAGTCACAAAAAGGCTAGGATGGGAGTAGACGGATCCAAATCAACATGGTAACGAGCGAGCCTTTTTATACCTAGATTTCAGCGGGTTATAAAAACACAACGCATAGGAGTAATAGAAAAAGACAGGAACAGAAAACAAGTTTCAAAACCAAAACCTAAGGGTTTTGATGAATACTGGAATAGTAAACAACGCTGATATATGAAAATTCAGGTAGATAGAAACATAAGCGAATTGTATTTGGGTAAATGGTTTTTCTCGTATTATTTAGATTACCGCTTAACCATTACAAGTCAAAAAAATATCATGCAAATCAAGTTGTATGATATATTACGAAAAGAAAACTGTTCACTCAAGTTAATTAGCATTTCCAAATTCTATTTATCATTATGGATGGAAAGTAGCTGGGGAGCATATAAGATAAAGATATACCCCAAAAAAAATGGCAAGATAGGTGTCGAATTTTTTGACAACGATATATACAAAAAATGCAGAAAAAAGCCAACAATAGAAGAAAAAACAGACCCTATGGTTTTGGTTGATGATTTTCATTTACAAAACTATTACGGATTATGGGCAACTGCAGATAAATGTGAATATATCAGAATTGAACCATTACAAAACGGGACGTCCATATCTTTGTATTCAGACATTAGCGACACTTGGGACTCAATAAAGTTAATCCCATACTCCATCCAATTCATTTATGAAGTGACTGATGAGAGCATTTTTTTCACCATCAGTGGAGATGAGAATAAAAATACTCAAGATATGCAGATATCTTTCCACAAAAACTTCATCGTTCTGAGTCATTCTAGAATGTTATCAACATACGAATCTAAATCATTATTAGATAAAGGTCATTAAATTTAAAAGCCTGAATAGACTATCTATTCAAGGCGTTTTTACCCTCAGGGTTCTCTCCCCCACGCTTGCAGAAAAAGTTATCTCCATCAACGAACGCAGGCGAAGCGCAGCAGTGAGTGGGGGCAGGCTTTAGCCTTGACAAGGCGGGGGCGGCTGTGAGACACTTTGGGCGTGCTGGATATCTGCTTGCTGGGAACCGGTGGCACACAACCGCTGATGAACAGGTGGCTCACCTCGCTGATGGTGCGCTACAGCGGGCATGCCGTATTGATTGATTGCGGCGAGGGCACCCAGATAGCAGCCCAACGGGCCGGGCTGAGCCTGAAACCAATAGACAAAATCCTCATCACGCACCTGCATGCCGACCACATCAGCGGATTACCGGGATTGCTGCTGACCATGGGCAACATGGGGCGCACGGAAGCGCTCTCCATCATCGGGCCGCGGGGGACGGAGCGCGCCGTGAATGCGCTGCGTACGATTGCGCCTAATCTGCCCTTTGAGATACGCGTGAGCGAGCTGGAGACGGAGGAGGAGACCATGTTTTTCCTGGACTGCGACATACGGGCCTTTGCGGTGTACCACGGGGTGCCGTGCTATGGGTACAGTTTCACGCTGCCGCGGGCGGGCAAGTTCGATGCCACACGGGCCAGGGAACAAAACATTCCCCTGCCCTATTGGAGCCGCCTGCAAAAGGGCGAAACCATTGAAGAAGGCGGGCAGGTTTACACCCCGGATATGGTGCTGGGGCCGCCCCGCCGCGGGCTCAAGCTCACCTATTGCACGGATACGCGCCCCACGGCGGCCATCAGCGCCGCAGCGGCAGATGCGGATTTATTCATCTGCGAGGGCATGTACGGCGAGGATGAGATGCTGCCCAAGGCCAAGGAGAACAAGCACATGCTTTTCTCGGAAGCAGCCAGGCTGGCCGCCCAGGCCGGCGGCGTGCGCGAATTGTGGCTCACGCACTACAGCCCCTCCCTGCCCAATCCCAAGGCATTCCGCGAGGTGGCACGCGCGATTTTCCCCAACACGCACACGCCGAGAGATGGCTGGAGCAAGAGTCTGGTGTTTGATGACGAGGCTCAATAAACGCGGCGCAGCTCTGTGGAGCCATCGGTATTGAGGCGCAGCACATGGCGGGCATCCTCCCCGCCGGAGTGGCGTTGTTCGTAGCAGAAGGTGGGATTCCCCTCTGCATCCCAGAAATACTCGCGTTGCAGGGCTCCATTGGGGGCATATTCGCAGACGCGCTCGGCATAGCCCCGTTCTTCATTCATGCAGGGCATGCCATCATCGGCGTTGTAGCACTCCCACTCCGGGAGACCGAGGGCAGAATGGCGCACCAGATGCTCAGCGCACACGCGCCCGCGCCCACGCATGATACCATTTTCCCCGCACCAGCGGTAGCGGGCATACCGGCCATCCTGAATCACATCCCGCTGCACGGCGGCTGCCCCCATGCGGGGATTGACCACGGGAGCCCCCGCCGCATCATACCAGGAGGTTCGCCGGGTGGAGCCATCGCGCGTGCTTTGCTTGCGCTCCACCGCCACGCCCATGCGATTTTCCCTGGGCAAGCCATCCACATAATTGGTGCGCACCACCTCGCCCTGCTCATCGTGGTAATCGAACTCCACCCGGCTTTCGCCGTGAGCGTTGACCATGGGCTCGCCATGGCCATCCAGATATTCGATGCGCACGGGGCGCTGCTTTTCATCGTAGGAGATACGCTCGCGGGCGTAGCCGGGCATACGCGGTGCCACATTGTGCCCGGCGGTGTCATAAAATCGCGTTTCGGCCAAGAGGCCCTGCGGAGTGTATGTATAGCGGCGCTCAGCCACCCCGGAAGCATCTGCCGCGGGTGTTCCATCCTCCCCGAAATTGCTTTTGCGCACCACGCGCCCGGCGGCATCATATTCCAGGCGCTGCTCGGCCACCCGGCTGCCGGGCATGGTGCTGAGCCGCCCGTGGCGATCCAGATGCACCAGACGAGTCAGGCGCCGGGCTGCATCATATTCAAAGCGCAAATGCTCCCCTGCGAACTCGGCCACCGCGGCGGGAAGCTCCCCCAGACCGAGCGGGGCTTCTGCCCGCGCGCTGTTGTAGACCCCGGTGAAGCAGCGGTAATCCCGCCCCGCCTCCGGCTTATCCACCGCCAGGTGATACACCCCCATGCCCAGCACACCCACCAGCAAGCCCATGGCGGCCAATGTGCCGGTGTAGGCCCAGGCCAGGCTCAGCATTTGCAGCCAATAATGCCACACCGATTTCTTTTCGTTCACAGGTGCCATGACATCATGACCCGGGCACCCACCTATCTGCTCGATAACAATCAGAAACAAACACTTACGCACACCCCCGAAACCATCAAGACACATTGACGGGGCAATAAAGACTTGCCAAACAAGGGGGGCTGGGGTAGACTCTGCGCCATGCGTTATCTTGCCCTCATTGCCATGCTGTGTGCTACTGTTTTCATGAGCGGATGCCAGCAGTCCTATGCCAATGCTCCGCGCACACCATACAGAGCCTGGGCAGGAGAACACCGCGCCCCCGTCATCCACACGCAGGCCCCCATACCGGCCACAGCCCGGAGTGTATACGGCCCCAACCAGGCCGCGCGGGTCCCCTCCCGCCCGCTGGCCAAGCCCACCACCCCCGCACCGCGCCCGGACTGCGCTGCCGTCTGTGTGATAGACCCCCGCACGGGCAACATTTTGTATTCCTACAATGCCGAGCAGCGCCGACAGGTGGCCAGCACACAAAAAATCGTGACAGCCCTGTGCGTATGCGATGCAGGCAACCTCAACAAGATGGTGCGCATTGAGCCCGAGGACCGCCGCGTGCCCCCCATCCGCATGAATCTGAAAGTGGGCGAAAGCTACCGCAAAGGTGATTTGCTGCAAGCCCTGCTGACCGGCAGCTTCAACGATGTGGCCATGACCCTGGCACGCGACACCGCCGGCAGCACCGAGAACTTTGCACGGCTCATGAATGCCCGCGCTCGCCGCATGCGCATGTACAACTCCCACTTTGTCAACCCGAGTGGTCTGCCCGCAGAGCAGTACTCCACCGCCCACGATATGGCGCTGGCGGCTTGCTATGCCTACAACAACAAGGTGATTCGCAACTGCATCAATATACCGGAGTACGAGTTCATCAAAGCAGATGGCAGTGTGCGCATGGTGCGCTCCACCAACCGCCTGCTGCGCTCCCACCCCTGGGTACACGGCATGAAAACCGGCTACACCAACGCTGCCGGCAAGTGCCTTATCTCCTGCGGCACCAAGGATGGCCGCGCCGTGATTGTCGTCATCCTGGGCAGCACCAACCGCAAGATTTGGGGAGAATCCCTCAAGTACCTCAAATGGGCGCTGGGGATGGCCTGATGGCCCCAATCTCCCCCGGCTCGCGCCTTGAGCACAAGCCACCAACAGATTTTCTCATTTTCCGGAGCATCGGGACACATCTGAGCTTGAGTCAGAACGAGAAATGTGGTAGAAACCATCAGTTTCAACGTTTCTCAACGCCATGAAGATCTCTCTCTGTCACCTGATAGCGGCAGGGATGCTGCTGGGCACCGTTTTGCCTGCACATGCCCAACGCCCCCTGTCCCTCCCCCCGGTGCTGCCCGGCGCTGAGGCTTGGAAAAGCCCGAAGCAACTGCAACAAAACCTCGGCACCGACATCACCAAGCGGCTCGACGGACTCAGCCCGGCGCAAGTCAACAATTTCCTGAAAAAGGCAGAAAACCGACGCTTGCTGTGGATGTATTATCTGGCAGGCTGTGAAGCGGCCACGCTGGAGGAGTACAAGAAATTCAACACCAATGTCCAAAACAGCGTACAGGGCAAAAAAAATGAAATAGCCAACCTGGAAAAAGAGGTTGAACACAAGAAAGGAGCCGAGAAAAAACGCGCTCAATTCCGCTTGAAAGGAGCCCGCGATGAGCTCAAAAAGCAGTTGGCCGAATCCAAAGCACCCGCAGAGCCCGGCAAGAACGCCAAGGTGCTGCAAGCTGTACTGAGCGATACAGCCTGGCTGGAGCAAATCCTCTTCTCCGGGGAGATGCGTAACTTCACCCGCGTGATTCAGATTCTGGACACCATCGCGGATAACGATGCCAACGCCCTGCGCAAAGGTGTGGAACGCGACACCGCCACCGCCATTGCTCTGGAATACGCCCGCTATGGTGGCTACCAGAAAGCCGCAGCCGAGCGTGCCCACTACTTCCTGAAATACTGGCGCCAAGGCCGCCTGAACACCACCTTCGATACACTGCCCCTGCACCAGCGCCGTGTGGTCTGCGGCTGGAAACTCTACCACTCCAGTGGCACCATCAAAGCCTTTGAATGGGCGCTCAACAACGTGCACCTGCCGGATTGGCAATACCCGGCCAGCTGCTGGCGCTGCGGCTACATCCCCCACAATGTGTATGGCGATGATGTGCAAGGCTCCTGGTATGCAGCCTCGTTTGTGGGCGTGTATACGGATAACCACATGGCTTTCACCAAGCATGTGGGTGGCGTGTGCGGCGGTCTCTCCCACTTCGGCGCAGCCTCTGCCTGCGCCAACGGTGTACCGGGGCTCACCATGGGCGAACCGGGCCACTGCGCCTACATCGTGCTGGTGGATGGGAAATGGACCCCCGCCTATTCTCTGACCTGGGAGCGCGGTCTGCATTGGAACCCCTGGGATGGGAACGATACCTTCACCGCCCTGCACCTGACGGATGCCCTCTTTGACAAAGAGAACGCAGCCGACACGCGCTTATCGTATGCATACCGCGCGCTGGCCCAGGTATACCGCGACCGAGGGGATGATGCCACCGCGCTGAGCTGCTACGAAAAAGCCGCCCAGGCCGCCCCGCTGAACTACCCGCTGTGGCGCGAATACGCCGCATTCCTGGGAGAGAAAATGCCCAAAAACGTGGATGCCTGGAAAAAGCTCAACGAAGTGCTGTGTGCCGGCATGGCATCGGTGTACCCGGAACAAGCCGCCGTCTTGCTGCAACAGTGTGTGTATAACCGCATCGCCAACTCCGGCATCTCGCCCCGGGATTTGGCCGATGCCCTTGCCGCTTTCTGGAAAGCAGCCGCCACCATGGGCCCGGACCGCTGGCGCGTGGAAGGTCTCATCAACCGCCAGTTGCAAATGTGCAAGAACGCCAGCGGCAACGATGAATCCGCCATCATCGATTTCTATGTGAAAGTCATCTCTGCCTCTGCCCAGCACGAGGCTTACTCCGGCATCATGATGGCCTGGGGCAACGGGATTTCTGAATCGCTCAGCGAGGCCGGCCGCCAGCAGCTCATGAACTCCACGGTGAGCGCTCTCACCCAAGGCAACGATATTTCCGGGGCCCAGCGCTCCAAGCTGCTGGGTGGGCTCATTCTCACGGCCGAGCGCAGCCGCGATTTGCAGACCTTCCACGCCATCAGCAAGATGGTGGACCCGAAAGAAATCCACGGTTCCGCCGCCATCCCGGCGCCCACGCCCTTCCCGGGCAAGCTGGTATCGGAAGGCGGCATGCCCTTTGCCAGCTCCACCAGCGAGTGGGATGCCCCGCACACCCACTGCGGCCTGCTCACCCAGCAGGGTGGCCGCATCCACACCGGCAAAGACACCAATGCGTGGATTGCCGTGAAACTGCCCAAGCACGCCTACATCACCGGCGTGGTCTTTGCCGGCACCAACGTGTGGGAGCTGATTCACCGCTTCCGCCCGCTGCGCGTGCAGGTCTCCGACACAGGCCGTGATGATGATTGGCACGATGTGGGCGAAGCCATCCCGAACACGGGCAACTACATCAACCGCTTTGATTTGCAGAAGGAACGCCCCAAGGCGCTGTACGTTCGCGTCCTGCGCCCCGGTGGCCCGGAATTCTTCCACGCAAACGGCATCTACGTCTACGGTGAACCTGCCGCTTAACCCACTCACCCCATCCTTTATTTCCACATGAAAATCAAACAACACCTTCTGACATGGGGATTTGGCCTGCTGGCAGTAGCGGCATCCCCGGTACTCGCCGCTCAGGTATATGATTCTTTCGACCAGGCCAGCAAGGCAGTCAACGACACCGGCTACATTGTATGGATGTACCCCGCCGGCTGGGACCGCTACAGCGAGAAGCTGTGTCGCCAGCTTGCGGCGGATGCCACCGTACAGGCTGCCGCGGGCGATGCGGTCATGCTGCTTGCCCCGCTATACCAGAACAACACCGAGGAAACAAAAGCTCTCGCAAAGAAGATGATGGGCAACCTGAGCCGCCCCGATGACATGTCGGACATCTCCTACCCGGCCATCCTCTTCTATGAAAAAGGGCAGCGCAAATATGCCACCATCTGCGGCGAGGCGCTCACAAAATCCAATAACCAGCAAGTAGCAGAGTTGATTGCCAACACCCTGGCGGCCAAAAAGAAACAGGATGACCTGATGAAAAAGGCTGAAAGCACCGACAATGCTGAAGAAAAAGCCAACCTGATTCTGAAGGCTTCGCACGTGCCCGGTATCGAGTGGCCCGCCGGCCTGCGCGGCAAACTGCAACAGGCCGACCCCCAGGGACAATACGGCTGCATGGCCGCGCTGAACTTCGGCTTCGGCCCGCAGAATGGCGAAAGTCTGGAGAGCCTCTCCAAGCGCCTGGATGAGGTGATGGATAACCCCAAGCTCACCGCCAACCAAAAGCAGCGCGCCTGCGCCGCAGCCATTGGTCACGTGCGCCGCAGCGAGGGCACACTGGCCGGTGGCTCCTTCATCACCAAATATAGCCGCCTCATGCAGAAGCTTGACCCCACCTCCCCCCTGGGTTTATCTGCCACAGTGGTTCTGCGCGACTGGGTGACCACATTCCGCTACGGCCAAGGATGGAGCCCCGAGGTTATCCCCGGCTCTGCAACCCCGGTGCGAATGCAGGATGTCCCCATCACCACCCCCGGCACCTACAACGTGACGTTCAAAATCGTTACCGGCAGAGACCCGCTTTATGTGAAAAAATTGCGACTGATGGACGGTACCCGCTGCGTGGCCAGCGACCCCAATGGACGCGATATCACCTGGAATGAAACATCCCAGACCTTCACGCTCAACGTGAAAAAAGCCGTCAAAAAACCCGTGCTGGAGATGACCTTCGGCAACACGGCCGACAACCGCAGCACATGGGGCAATATCACCATCGAGAAGAAATAAAACTCTTCATCAACGCTCATCCGACAAGCCCGGCAGGTCACTCCACCTGCCGGGCTTGTTCTTTTGCTCGCCCCGAATGGGGTTGACTTATGGCGCTTGCTGGGGTAGAGTAAAGGCGTTATGAGTCTTCGAATTGCCGTATTGGGCTCCGGTTCAGGGAGCAATTGCCAGTCTATTTTCAACGCTATTGACGATGGCCGTCTGGATGCCGAGGTGGTCATCGTCCTCTCCGACAACCCGGATGCCTACATCCTGGAGCGTGCCCGCCAGCGTGGGGTACGCGCCGAAGTGATGGATTGCCAAGGGTACAAAAATAAATTCCCGCTGGAAGTGCAGGAAGCCCTGGCAGCCCAGCTCACCGAGCTCAAGGTTGATTTGGTGTGCCTGGCCGGTTTCATGCGCCTGGTCAAAGAGCCCCTGCTGGCCGCCTTCCCCCGCCGCATCCTCAACATTCACCCCGCCCTGCTGCCTGCTTTCCCCGGTGTGGAAGCCTGGAAGCAAGCGCTGGAAGCCGGTGCCACCCAGGCAGGCTGCACCGTACACTATGTGGATGCCGGCATGGATACGGGCGAAATCATCATGCAGGCTTACGTGCCCGTGCTGCCGGATGATACCGCCGCCACGCTGCATGCCCGCATCCAAGTGCAGGAGCACATCCTCTACCCCGCTGCCATCCTCTCTGCCATTTCCCGCCTGTAAAAATTCGCACTGCGGAGAAAGTTGTGCTTGACAATTCGGCAGCAATAGTGTATCTCAACCGCTCACCAAACCCAATTATTAAGAGTTATGGCTAACATGCAAGTTATTCTCGCAACAAAGATCGAAGGTCTGGGCTGTGAAGCCGACCTCGTTACCGTGAAGGCCGGTTATGGTCGCAACTACCTGATCCCCCAGGGTCTGGCATTTGAGGCTACCCCCGCCAACCAGCGTTTCATCAACATGCTCCAGAAGAAGCGTGCCGAGCGCGAAGCCGCTGAGCTCGCCAACTTCCAGGAGATCGCCGGCAAGATTGCCGCAGTCACGGTCAGCCTCACCCTCGAGGCCGGCGAGAACGGCAAGGTGTTCGGCGCCATCACCAACCAGCAAATCGCTGAAGGTCTGGCCGCTCTCGGCATCGAGATCGACCGCCACAGCATCGAGCTGGAGAAGCCCCTCAAGAAGTCCGGCACCTATGAAGTGCCCGCTAAGCTTCACGCTCAGGTTACCGCTACCGTTAAGGTGGAACTCTCCATCAAGGGTGAAGTGGTGGCTGAAGAAGCTGCTGCTGAGTAAAGCTAGGATTTCTCAAAACCTCTTTTCAACTGCAACCGCCAAGCAAACAGCTTGGCGGTTGTTTTTCGTTCACACGGGCGGCAGCACCGGGAACTGGGTCAATGTTTAGTCTTGCACTCCAGCGGTTAAAGGAGTAGAATAGGTGGCGCATGGCAACAAAGAACCGAACTGCAGAACTGGTAGCACGTGGCGTATGCCTGATGCTGGGTCTTTACATACTGGCACAGGGTATTGCCTTTACCATTCTGGCAGATTTGGGCACAGACGCCATCACCAGCCCGGCCTTAGTGGCCGCGCTCACCCTGGGTACGGGCGAAGGAGGCCTGGGCTACGAATTCTGCACGGTGGGCAACATGCTCATTTGTATCCATGTGCTGCTGGTGCTGCTGCAAATTCTCCTGCTGCGCCGCAAATACCAACCCGTCCAGCTGTTGCAGGTGGTCATGGGGCTTCTGTTGGGTAAAATGTTGGATGCCAGTCTGGCCTACACCATGCTCCTGCCCAATCCCGGCTACGCCATGTCCATCGTGTACACGTTGGTAGGCTGCGTCTTCTGCGCCTTTGGCATCTTTACCTATGTGAAAGCCGATATGGTACCGCTTTCTGCCGAGGGCTTCTGCCTGGCGCTTTCCCGCACCTTCAGCTGGCGTTTCAGCTTGGTCAAAGTAGGAGTAGACTGCTCCATGCTGGCACTGGCCGTGGTGGCCTCCCTCATTCTGCTGGGAGAGGTAGCCGGCGTGCGCGAGGGCTCCATTGTATGCGCAGTCTGCACAGGGTTGGTCATTGGCTGGTTTTTCAAGCATTTTCCCTATTGGGACAAGCTGTTTGCCGCGATTCGAGGCGAAAACGAGAATTACGAAGAAGAAACAATGGCCTGAAGGTAATACATTCTATCGATTCAATCTTTCCTTTTTAACAGAAGCGTGATAACGTGCGCGCAACAATTTTCATCACTCGTCCCAAGCCATGCAAAAGGAACCGAACATCCTCACGCTTTACACTGCTGAGCAGATTCAGACCGCAGTCCAACATGTTGCAGCCAAAATCGAAGACTTTTATGGCCCGAATGAGCCCGTGCTGGCTCTCTGCCTTCTGAACGGCGCCATCTGGTTCACCGCCGATTTGCTGCGCTGCCTTCCTGCAAACTTTGAGCTGCAGACCATCCGCATCTCCAGCTACGAAGGCACCAACAGCTCCGGCGAACTCAAATGGCACAATGCCCTGCCCAAGTGCAAGGGCAAACGCGTGCTCGTCATCGATGACGTGCTTGATACCGGTCTCACCATGAAGAGCGTGTGCGAAAAATTGCTTGCAGACGGCGCCACCAAGGTAGCCTCTGTGGTAGCCGTCAACAAAGTGGGCCGCCGCAACGTGGCCTACGAGGCTGATTTTGCAGCCCTGCAGTGCGACGACCTCTTCCTTGTGGGCTACGGGTTGGACTTCAACGGCAAATACCGCAACCTGCCCTACATCGGCTACATCAAGTAATTGTTTCCTGCCATGGGCATCTCCATCAAAACACTGCTTTGTGTAGGTGGCGGCTGCTTTGTAGGTGGCATCCTGCGCTACCTGACCGGCTGGTATATCTGCACCAAGTGGAACATCACCGTGCCCGGTATGCCCTGGCACACCCTCACCATCAATTTCCTGGGCTGCCTGTTCATGGGGCTTTTCTGCGGGCTGGCCACAGGAGGTTTCATCACCTCCCCCAACCTGCGCTTGGCGGTCACAGCCGGGCTCTGCGGCGGATACTCTACCCTGGCCGCCTTTGCGTATGAGAACACTCTCATGCTCCGCGCAGGCTCCTACCTCACCACTTCGGCCTACATCATCCTCACCGTAGTGGGCAGCCTCCTCTTCTTCCTGCTGGGCCATGCCGGTGCCCAGCTCATCTTGCGCCACTAAGGAAGGCCCCTTTAGCCAGACAAATGGCGATTTGTCGCGCAGAATGCGCGACAACGGATTTCAAATTTTAACATTTCATCCGTCTTCGTCTGCGCCTACGCCGAGACAGGAATTGCACATTTGGAAAGTTCCCCGCGCCGTCCTGTGTGGGCGTAGCAAGTCAGCCGGAGGCTGCACGCGAAGCCCCAAGGCGCGGCAAGCTTTGAGCCCCGCTTGCGGGGCGGTAGAAGATAGCCCGGGGCGTAAGCCCCGG
>JAFYUJ010000041.1 GCA_017558555.1 Akkermansia sp. | reverse complement strand
TCGTTTCTTCTGGACACATCGAGTAGAATATGATAGTCTTTCGAGCATGCTGAAGACTTTATTTTTGACATCGCTTTTGGCTGTAACGCTGGGGCCTACGTATGCAACCGCTTCTGACGTCTCAACCGTAGTCTCACAGGCAGATTCCTGGACATCACCCCATGATTTATCCGTAGAAGCTGCGGCACCCGTTGCCCTCATTCCGTTTCCTCAACAAGTGCAATGGCATTCGGGAGAATTAGTCACCAAGGGCAAGACACTTACCTTGGAGGGCGATGTCCAAGGCCTCATGATGCAAACGGCCAAGCAAGATTATCTCGCAGGCACGAAGGCAACGGATGCAACCATCAAAGTGGTTTGCACATTGAAGGCTGATGCCCTGCCCGCTGACAAATCGGTAGAAGGCTATATTTTGCAAATCAATGGTGAGGGTATTACGATTACGGCAGTCACAGAGGCCGGCCTCTTCAATGGTTTTCAAACGCTCCGCCAAATGATGGCAACTGGAAAGGAATCCATTCCTTATTGCAATATCACAGACTGGCCCGCGTTCCGCTACCGCGGGTTCATGCAGGACTGTGGGCGAAACTTCCGTTCCGTTGAGCGTCTGAAAAAGGAACTTTCCCTCGCGGCTCAGCTCAAAGTCAACCTTTTCCACTGGCACCTCACGGACTACCCCGCCTGGCACATTGAATGCAAGGCTTATCCCCAGCTCAACGACCCCAAGTTCCGCACACGAGATCACGACAAGACGTATACTTACGCGCAAATTCGCGAAGTGATTGATTATGCAGCTGCACGCAACATCACCGTAGTGCCGGAACTGGATATGCCCGGTCACAGCGCCTACTTCGACCGTGCGTTCGGCTTCAAAATGCACACACCTCAGGGCATGGAGATTGTTGGCAAGTTGCTGGATGAGTTCTGCACAGAAATCCCGGCGGACAAATGCCCCATCATCCACTTTGGTGCAGATGAAGTGCGCATTCCCAATGCTCCTCAGTTTGTTGATTTTGTGACCAAAAAATTGCAAAGTCATGGTCGCACGCCCATGCAATGGGCCAGTTCTCGAGACTTGCCCGTGGGCGACAGCTCCATCGAGCAGCGTTGGGGCGAGGGTTCAGACATGGTGGCCAAGTCCATCATTCCTGAGCGCATTGTGCGCAAGGCTTTCGATTCCACCATGGGCTACGCCAACCTGCTTGACCCCGCCTTGCTCGTGCGCCGTTATTTCTTCATGCGTCCCTGCGGCTCCGCCATGGGCGATGATAAGAAACTGGGTACCATTCTCTGCATCTGGCCGGATGGCAAGGTGGACAACAAAGAATACATCCCCGGTATGAGCGCTATGTGGCCCGGCATGATGGCCATGGTAGAACGCTCCTGGAAGGGCGGTGGTGCTGATGGTGACGCTCTGCCGCTTGAAATGCCCGTTGCGCACACGGTACCCGCCCGCGCCTACCGTTTGTTTGAGCAGCGCATGGCAACTCTTCGCCGCACCATGTTTACGGATGAAGCCTTCCCCGTTTGGCCGGAATCCGATATCAACTGGACCGTGGTCGAACCAGTGCCGACCAATCAGGCTGACAGCGTGCGTGCCAAGGTGCTCTCCGGCTCATGGAATGAGCTCAAGATTCGCCGAGCCTACGGCGCCAATCTCTACTTCCGCACGCGTCCCGATACCGGCTACCTCGGCATGTTTTCTCACACCAAGCCGGGACACACCATCTGGGCTACCACCACCATTACCGCAGATAAAGCTGGCCCGCAAAAGTTCATGATAGGTTTTGATGCTCCTGCACGTTCCAACCGTCGCTATAGTGGTGTGCCGGCGCCTGGCCAATGGTCACAGTGCGGCACGCGTATCTGGCTCAATGGAAATGAGTTGATAAATCCTCGCACTTATTCTCTTGCAGGCAAGAACAAGCATGCTGGTAATGCGTGGAACTTTGAACATCCCCTCTCTCCCGAGGAAATATGGTGGGTGCAATCGCCCATTGAGCTGCATCTCCAGCAGGGCGACAACACTTTCGTCATCGAGCAGCCTTACCATGGGGAATTTCAATCTTGGGGGGTGTCCCTCATCCCGGTGAAGAATTAACCTTACCTTTTCGTTTATCAAGAAACTTCAACTCGTTTCTCTCCGGAGAAACGAGCTTTTTATTTGCAATGAGACACCCTTTGCAAATGAAAGAAACCCGCAGAGCTGCACCAGGCAACTCTGCGGGTTCATTAAATTGTGTGTATCAGAAGATTTATACAGCAGCCTTGATGATGGCGGCGAAGGAAGCGGCCTTGAGGGCAGCGCCACCCACGAGAGCGCCGTCGATGTCAGGCTGGCTCATGAGCTCAGCTGCATTGTCGGGCTTCACGGAACCACCGTACTGCAGGCGCACTTTGTCGGCAGCGTCCTGGCCGAAGGTGTCAGCCACCACGCCACGGATGAAGGCGTGAGCAGCCTGAGCATCGGCAGCAGAAGCGGTCTTGCCGGTGCCGATGGCCCACACGGGTTCGTAAGCAATCACGAGGCCGGCCACTTCTTCAGCGGTGAGGCCTTCGAGACCTTCCACAACCTGGCTCTTCAGCACAGCCTCAAGCTGGCCACCTTCGCGCTGCTCGAGCGTTTCGCCGATGCAGTAGATGGGGATGATGCCGGCAGCAAGAGCCTTCTTAATCTTCTTATTGATGTAAGCGTTGGTTTCGCCATGGTACTGGCGGCGTTCGCTGTGACCAAGCACCACGTACTTGCAGCCCAGTTCATTGAGCATAGCGGTGGAGATTTCACCGGTGAAAGCGCCATTGTCGCGATCGCTCACGTCCTGAGCGCCTACGCCAACGCAGGTGCAACCGTTGAGAACTTCCATGACGGCGGGGATGGTGATGAAGGGAGGCACGATGACCTTATCGACAGCCTTGCATTCGCAGGTGATTTCATTCTTGAATGCAGCGAGGAACTCCTTGGCCTCTGCGGGGCCGATGTTCATCTTCCAGTTTGCAGCAATGATGGGTGTGCGAGACATAGTGTTAAAATGTGTCTTGTTGTGACGCGCATTAGCCTACCTGCCAGCGCCCGCAAAGTCAAGACAATTCAGTACCAGCCCCCCTGAAATGACGGAGAAGTCAACGGGTTTCCGAATTTTGGCTTTTCAATTTCACATTTGAAAAGTCTGGTGGAACACATTTCTGCCAAAGTTGAACTACGAAAAAACACGGGACGTAGACTTAATGCCCCGTCCCGTGCGAAAGTATATTTTGGTTGCTACGTCAGGCCTTGGCAAAAGTATCGCAGCAGGGGCATTCACCCAGCGTCCAGCTGGCCTTGCCGGATTCTGCAATATGCACCAGGGCGTGGTAGGTATCCTCCTCATCTGCCCCCACGGAAGCAGCCACATCAGCAGCCGTAGCAGGGGTAGAGGTGAGAGCGGCCTCGCAGGTGGCGAGCAGCTTCAGGAAGACATTGGCAGCCAGTTTACCGGCCTGCACACCAGGCTGGTGGTAGGCGTTGATGTGAATCAGGCTGGCATAGAAGCTCACAGCACGCTCAAAGAGAGCGATAAGCATACCCAGCGTGTAAGCATTCACCGTGGGGATGGAGATGGTGATGCTCTGGCGGCCGCTTTCAGAAAGAGCCTTGCGGGTACCGCGCAGGAAGCCCTGCAGGTAATCGCCTGCGGTGAAAGAGTTCTCCACCTTGACGGTATCGGTAGGAGCCTGGCGGACCTCGATGAATGTGACGAAGAAGTTATTAAGGCCATCGCGCAACTGCTGCACGTAGGCGTGCTGGTCGGTGGAACCCTTGTTGCCGTACACAGAGATACCCTGATTCACAGTCTTACCATCCAAATCCAGCTCCTTGCCGAGGGATTCCATGATGAGCTGCTGCAGGTACTTGGAGAAGAGCACCAGGCTATCCTTGTATGGCAGCACCACCATATCTTTGGAACCCTTGCCATTGCCGGCAGCGTACCAGGCCAGAGCCAGCTTCATGGAAGCATTGTTGGCGGTATCAGCCACGCGGGTGTGGGCATCCATATCGGCAGCGCCCTTCAGCAAGGCATCTACATCCACACCCTGCAGAGCTGCGGGCACCAGGCCCACCACGGAGGTTTCGGAGGTGCGGCCACCCACCCAGTCTTCCATGGGGAAACGCTTAATCCAGCCTTCTGCCACAGCCACCTTGTCCAGCGTGGAGTCCACACCGGTCACCGCTACAGCCTGCTTGGCAAAGGAAAGGCCCTTGCCGGCGAAGTACGCCTGAGCGCACACCATGCCGTTGCGGGTTTCGGGAGTACCACCGGACTTGGAGATGACCACGGCCAGCGTTTCGCTCAGCGGCAGGGTATCCAGCACCTTGTACATGCCATCGGGGTCGGTATTGTCGAGGAAAGCCATCTGCAAGCCGTCAGCAGGCAGAGCATCAGCCACCAGCTCGGGACCCAGAGCAGAACCACCAATACCGATGACAAGGCAAGTGGAGAACTTCTTGCCGTTGGGAGCCAGAATCTTACCGCCCAGCACATCAGCGGCAAAAGCTTTCAAATCAGCCAGAGGCTCGTCAATCTTAGCGCGCAGCTCAGCCGTGGGAGCAATAGCGCTGTTGCGCAGCCAGTAGTGGCCTACCATGCGGTTTTCATCGGGGTTGGCAATGGCACCACCCTCCAGCGCAGCAATATCAGCATAAGCGCGGGTGATGAGGGGCTCCATCTCAGAGAGGAACTCGGGAGTCAGGGGAAGCTTGGAGAAATCCAGAGAAATCCCCATTTCAGGGTAACGAAGAAGCTGCTGAGCATACTGTTTCATAACGGCGCGGATTATACGCCCACTTGCCCTGCTTAGCAAGCGCGAATTGTGACCGCGCGGCCGGAATGGCTCAACAGAGTCGATTTCGCTTAAAATCGCTGCGGCTGTGCAGGATGTAGAACAACACACCACCCAGATTCACCATGCTTGCCACCCAGAAAGCGGCATGAAAACCGGCCATATCCACCACAGCGCCACCGCAAAGGGTCCCGATGCCCACGCCGAACTCCCAGGAAATCAACAGTGTGGAGTTAGCCGTGCCGCGTTGCTGTTTGTGCACAATGTTCATGAACATGGTCTGCAACGCCGGAAACATGTGCCCATTGCCCAGCCCCATGAAAAAGGCCGATGTATAAAACGCCCACACATGCGGTACCGCCGCAAACAGGGTGTAGCCTGTCAGCCCCAGCAGCACCCCCACCGTGCCATTGCGGATGATGCGTCCCCGACGCAAACTGCGGCTTCCCACCAGGCGCGAAAGGATGAGCCCCACCGCAAACAGGAAAAAGAACCCACCCGTTCCGCCGGTAATGCCAAGTGATTCTTTACCATACAGCGCAATGTAGGTAGAAACCACGCCATACGAAAAAGCGCTGCTGATGACAACTAAGCCATAGCTCCAGCCTTTCCAAAGCAAGATATTCTCCAGTCGCAACGGCTTGCGCACGCAAGTCCGCTCTCGGGGAAAACGAATGGACAGTGTGAGTACCAGTCCCACCGCTGCAACCAACACACTCCCCCACATCAACACCCGGAAATCACCAAAATAGCCATACAGCGCCAATCCCACGGCCGGAGCAATTGCCATGGATAAATTGTTGCTCAATCCGTAGTAACCTATACCCTCCGCCCGGCGGCTGAATGGCAGAAAATCCACCGCCACGGTACTGTTAGACACTGTTGTGAGACCAAACGGAGCCCCGTGCAGCGTGCGCACCAGTCCAATCATGAGCAAACTCCCCGCCAGAGGGTACCCCAGAAAACACAGCGCAAACAGCACATAGCTACCCACCAAGATGAAGCGCCGAGGAAAAGAATCCACAAGATACCCGCTGAACAAGCGTATCACAATGGCCGTAACGCTATACCCCACCATCACCATGCCTATCGTCTCGGCATTTGCATGAAACACATCGCTCAAATACAGCGGAAATGCCGGTTGCATCAGCATAAACGAAAAGAAAATCAAAAAATTCCCCATCCACGTCTTCGTGTAACCAGCGTTCCACAAGCGAGACTGTGTTTCCTTGCTCATTGCAACATCCTCTACAGCTCATCATACACCCTGCCCCAGATTCCTGCAAGAGGAAAGCCTCACGCTTATGACAAAGTCTCAACTCAGTCTTTTCCTTGCAACAGAACCTCCGTACGTCAAGCTTCTCAGACATACAATTGAGCATTGGTACAGATGATGGATATTTGCGGATACGCACCTGATTTAAGCTTGCAAGACGGCGGTATAGCTGGTACGCTCAACGGACAAGAACCAGCACAGACATACACGATAACACCATGCCCAGCGTCCTGATTAAAACCTACGGTTGCCAGATGAATGAGCGAGACTCTGAACAAGTGGCAAGCATGTTCCTGAATGGAGGCTACAGCCTCACCAAGGATGAAGCTGAGGCAGATGTGATTCTCATCAACACTTGCTCTGTGAGAGAAAAAGCCGAGCTGAAGGCACTGGGCAAGATGGGATTGCTTTGCGCCCGCCCCTCAGCTAAGCCTTGGGTGGTGTACGGGTTCATGGGCTGTATGAGCCAAAGCCGCGCGGCGAGTCTTTTCCGCGATGTGCCGAGGCTGGACGTGGTGACGGGCACCCAGCAATACCACCATGTTTATGAGATTTGCAACCGCTTGCTGCGGAGCAGACTGGGGCAAAACATTACCGAGTCCTTCCGCCGTGGCGCACATATTTGCCGCACGCAACAGGAGGAGGGGTTCCAGAATGCCATCCGTGATCACCTGCCCCCTGCCGGCAACTGCACAGCATTCGTCTCCATCATGCAGGGCTGCGAGATGCGCTGCTCTTACTGCATCGTCCCCAGCACACGCGGCAGTGAATGCAGCCGTCCCGCAGCTGATATCTTGCAAGAAGTGCGTGAGCTGGTAGCTCGAGGAGTGAAAGAGGTGACACTGTTGGGGCAAATTGTGAACCGATACGGGCGCGAAGAGCCGATTATCAATGGCCGCTCCGCCTTTGTGCGCCTGTTGGAGGCGCTGAATGATATGGACGGGCTGGAGCGCATCCGCTTCACCAGCCCGCATCCCATTGGTTTCCGCGAGGATTTGGTAAATGCCTACACTTACCTGCCCAAGTTGTGCAGCCACATTCACTTTCCCATGCAGAGTGGCAGTGACCGCATCTTGCAGCTGATGCGCCGTCCCTACAAGAACGAGAAGTACCTGCGTTTGTGCGAAGCGATGCGCGAAGCCCGACCCGACCTGGCGATTACCACGGATATTATCGTGGGGTTCCCCGGCGAAACAGACGAGGACTACCAGCAAACCAAAGCGGCAGTCGAGCGTATACAGTTCGACAACGCATTCATTTTCCAATACTCCCCCCGACGAGACACGGTGGCTGCCGCCATGGACAACCAGATTTGTCTGCGCGTGAAAGAAGAACGCAACCACGATTTGCTTGAGACGGTGAACCGCATTGCTATTGCTCGCAATCAAGCATTGGTGGGCTCGCTGCAAACGATTCTGGTGGAAGGACCGAGCAAGAACAACGAAAGCCGATTGCAGGGGCGAACCTCGCAGAACAAGCCGGTCATCATTGAAGGCGGCACGGCAGAGGTCGGCAGCATCGTGCCCGTGCGCATCACCGAATGCACCGGGTTCACTCTGTATGGTGATGTAGAATGAAGCATATCTTGCCAGCGTTGGGCTTATTCATATCCACGGCGTGGGCTCAGCTACCGTGGAGTGAGCCGCTTCCCCGGCACATCGAACAGGCGGCGTTGCTTCCCAATACTGTGCTGGATGAAAAGCCCTGCGATTGGCGCGCAGCATTGGAGGCCATTTTCCGGCCCATGGTGAAGGATTGTCGCACAGCTCGCGAGGCTGTGCTCACCGTCGCGGCCAATATGACGAAAGCCACGGGTGTGTATTACTCTACCGGGCGCCGCCACCCAGCCATGAACCCGATGGAAGCACTCAACGAGAAGAAAGTATCCTGCACGGGCCAAAGCATCATGCTGGTGTGTGCGCTGCGCTCCATCGGCATTCCGGCTCGGGCGGTGGGGGTTGGTTCGTGGGGGCATATCCGTGGCAATCACACATGGTGCGAGGCGTGGTTCGATGGAGACTGGCACATGATTGAATTCAACGAAAAGGATTTCAACACTGGGTGGGTGATGGAATACCTGGGCATGCTGCGCCCGCATTATCCCCTGCAACGCGTTTATGCCGTTTCGCCGGATTCGGTGGATGGCTTCTTCCCCGCTGTGTGGAATCCCTGGGCGCACATTGCTGCAGAAGATGTGACAGAGCGCTATCTGGCGCTTTCTCGCCAATGGTATGAAAAGAAGGGGCTGCCGCAGGGCTGCCAGCGACTCATGCTGGATATACACCCTCGCCCGGATCAAGCTGTCAGCATCCACCTGGAAGATGCTGACGGACAAGAAATAGCACGCACCATGCTGCCCACCAAGCGCGATGATATGCGACGCATGGCCCCGCTCAATCTTCCCCATGGTGGCACCTACTTCCTGCGCCTGCAAGGCAGCCAACGCCAGCGCCGCGTCCAAGCTACAACTGAGCCTGTACAAATCTTGCGCTTGCGTGCTGAGATGGAAGAGTAAGAGGCTTCGGAGATAAGCTCCACCGACATCTCGCAGAGATGGAGCTTTCACCCGCAAGGATTTCACCGCCAGTTTTCATTGAGCCCACAAGGCGAAGTTTCACAGCTTTGCATCGTTTATGATGTGAAATCCTCGCTGCGCTCGGGTGAAATCGCCTCTGTCGAGCCGGTGAAATCTGTTCAGATGAAATCTCTGCCACGTTGCGGCTTCGGAGAGCGGAGAAGTACACGCTTTCCGCTTGCTACAAGCAGGATAACATGATAGTATAAGGCCCGTGAAGGTAATTGTAGTGACAGGTGGCATAGCATCCGGCAAATCGACCGTGGTGCAGATGCTTGCAGAAATGGGAGGAGAAGGCGTGGAGCTTTTTGATTGCGACAAAGCTGTGGCAGAATTACAGCGTAATGGTCGTCTTTCCCGTGATTTAGTGGCCGCATTCGGGGCTGATGCGTTGGATGCCGAGGGTGCAGTCAACAAAGATTACCTGCGTACCATTGTGCAGAATGACGCTGCCGGTCGCCACCGTTTGGAGGAAATCACACATCCCAAACTGGCCCAAATGTGCCTGGCAGCTCAGTCTGAGGCTCGCCGCCGCAACGATGTGCATACGTTCCTTGTTGATATCCCGCTTTACTACGAAAGCCCCGTGGAGTTCGGCGCCGACAAGGTGTGTGTGGTGGCCGCCACGCCTGACACTCAGATAGCCCGCATGGCAGAACGCAATGGCTTCACCCGAGAAGAAGCCGTGGCCATGATGGCTGCACAGATGCCCACGCAGGAGAAGATTGACCGAGCGGATGTTGTGTTCTGGAACGAGAGCACCCAGGAAAGTTTGCGCCAGCAAGTGCAGATGTTCTATGATACCGAATTGGCCAAGGACGCCAAGGTGATGCACGCCCGTTCTATCATCATCAACCTGAATGAACTGCGTGCCCTGCCCCTCAATGAATTACAAAAGCGTGCCACAACACTTTCTCACCAGGCAAACGGTAATCTCACGCGCGCTGAGCTGGTGGCTGAAATGGCCCGCAGCTATCTTGCAGAAGGTAGCCAAGTGCATGTGACAGGTGTTCTGGAGGTAAATCCTGATGGTTTCTCTCTGCTGCGTGATGAGGCCCGCAGTTTCCGACCAGGAGCGGATGACGTATACATGTCCTCCGATTTGATTCGCCGGTATGAACTGCGCCCCGGTAATCAAATCAAGGTGGCTCTGCGCCCGGATAAGGGGCGCCCGGAACGCTACATTGGGGCCGCGGAGGTATTGGAGATTGAGGGAGTACCTGCTGCTGATTATGTGCAGAAGAAAGAGTTCGACAAGCTCACCCCACTCTTCCCACGCCAACGACTGATTCTTGAGAATGCCGACATCAAATCTCCCGCCATGCGCGTGCTGGATCTCATCACGCCGCTGGGCATGGGCCAGCGTGCTTTGGTGGTAGCCCCTCCTCGTGGCGGCAAGACGGTATTGCTTAAAACAATGGCAAGATGCATACGCGCGAATTACCCGGAGGCGCAGCTGTTGATTCTACTGTTGGATGAGCGCCCTGAAGAAGTAACTGATTTCGAAGAAACGGTGGATGCGCCGGTATATGCCTCGACCTTTGATGAACCCTCCCGCCGCCATGCACAGCTGAGCGATATGGTGCTGGAACGCGCCCGACGCCTAGTGGAACAAGGAAAAGATGTCATCATCATGCTGGATTCTCTTACCCGACTTTCCCGTGGCTACAATGCAAACCAGAGCGGTGGTCGTGTGATGTCCGGCGGTTTGGGTTCCAATGCCCTGGAGAAGCCCCGCAAGTTCTTTGGCGCAGCCCGCAATGTGGAAGAAGGCGGCAGCCTCACCATCGTGGCCACCTGCTTGGTTGATACGGAATCCCGCATGGATGAAATCATCTTCGAGGAGTTCAAGGGCACAGGTAACATGGAAATTCGGCTTGACCGTGAATTGGCAGAGCGCCGCATCTACCCCGCCATCTCTATCCCGCAGAGTGGTACGCGCAATGATGACCGCCTGTATCATCCCGATGAAATGACACGCATATTGCAACTGCGCCGCCAACTTGCTGCACAGCCCGGATGGGAGGCACTGGAAGCACTGCTTAAGAATATCGCCCGAACGCAAAACAATGCAGAGCTTCTGCTGCGAGGGCTTGTCATCTGAGCAGGCTCAACAGATTCTTAAAACAAACAAAGCCACCTCATTCCGGGGTGGCTTTCTTGTTGCTGCCCTGAAGGGGGCGATTCAGGCAACCGTAGAAAAATAGTCCTGCGCCGCGAGATGTACGGCGCGCACCACGGCGGGGATATCCAAATCAGAGCTATCGAGCGTCAGATGCGCTGTTTCCTGGTACAGCGGGCCGCGGAGCGCGAGTAAATTGGTAAGGATTTCTTCCCTGTTGGGCTGGCGAAGCAAGGGGCGGTTGTTGTTGCGAGATGTGCGGCTAATCAGAATATCCACATCCACACTCAGCCACACCGTAAAGCCCAGACGACGCAATATCTCACGGTTTTCTGGGCGCATCACCACACCACCACCGGTAGAAATGATGGAGTTTTTGCAAAAAGCCGCACCGGCATCTGTCTCCAGATAGCGCAACAAGGCCGTTTCCAGCGCTCGAAAATGAGCCTCACCCTCATCGCGGAAAATATCAGCAATCGGCTTACCGATTTGTTCCTCGATAACCATATCCATATCCAGGAGCGGCATACCGGTCTGCTTACTCAGTTCCTTGCCCACTGTAGTCTTGCCGCAGCCCATGAGCCCTATCAGGATGATAGGACGACCATGAGTATTGAGTGTTGAGAGGGGTTCCATCGAATCAGAATTGACGCGACACCAGCTTGCGAAGAGCAGTTGTCGGGGCTGATTCTATCAAATCCACCCGCTATTTGCAAGAACGAACAGGGACTTTAATTGAATGGGTAGGAACCTACAGGAGCATCAGAAAATCTCGGATAGCGAGTCCCGGGGCCGTGTTCATTCGGACCAGGTATGGAATCCTCATGCCATGCTCGAATAGGCAAGAAAAGCAACACCCCAATATGTCCACCAAAATAACGCTCTATCAGCAAAAGGAGCCACCCCAGGGGACCGATAAGAAGCATGGAGGCCCGCCAGCGCCAGCGACGCCATATCGTCCACCAATCGTCATCTGATTCGTCCTGCTCGATAGCGGCTTCATCATGCAGTTCATCCATGCCAAAGCCAAAATCATGAACGCGTCGCACCAACAGAGCCAGCGAAGGCACGAGCGCCAGCAAGAAAAAGATGGCCATTCCCTGCAAGATCTTATCTGTGCAAAGCACATTCCACATACGAGAGCATGAATATAATTTGTTGCCGCACAAGCTCACCCCAGCACCATTCACCATGTAGCAAAACGCCCACAACAGCAAAAGAGTATGCGGTATAGCGAATGCATAAAACTCCTTCAACGGAGCGCGGCCGCTAAAAGTAAATCCCAAGCGCCAGCTTTGCCAATACAAGGGAAGCCACCCTTTGCGCTCCGGATGGAAAATACGCGCGCAATGCGGACAGCGAGCAGCACCCAACGGTACCAGCTCACCGCATCGCGGACAAAAATTCTGTGCTTCTTCCCAAGTCATCTTTTGTTATACAGCAACAACAGACGGGTGACTTGTAGCATATTTCCATGGGCTGGTCAAGACCGAACGCCAAACCACCGGCACCAAAAAGCAACACCCGAACCGCTGCTTGGCGATTCGGGTGCAGGATACAAATCAGATGGAGTCGCAGTCTCTTTAGTGCCCACTGAGCGTGGTGATGTAGTAACCGGCAATCACAGCGGTACCAATCACACCGGCCACATTGGGGCCCATAGCGTGCATGAGCAGGAAGTTTGTGCGATCAGCCTGCTGACCCACATTGTGAGACACGCGAGCGGCCATCGGCACGGCGGACACACCGGCAGAGCCAATGAGGGGGTTGATGGGCGTCTTGCGCCAGCCGGGCACCAGGTTCATCAACTGAGCGCAGATGAGACCGCAGATGGTAGCCACGGCGAATGCGACCACACCCAGACCGATGATGAGCAGCGTCTCGGGCTGCAGGAAGCGAACGCCCTGCATGGTGAGGCCCACAGACACACCAAGGAGAATGGTGGTGATGTTCATCAGCTCGTTCTGTGCGCAGGTCACCAGACGCTCCGTCACCTTACACTCGCGCAGGAAGTTACCCAGCATGAGCATACCCAGCAGCGGGGCTGCATCCGGGCAGAGCAGAATCGTCACCAGCGTCACAACGAAGCAGAAGAACAGCTTCTCGCCCTTGGAAACCTGGCGCAGGCTCTTCATCTTGATCTTGCGCTGGGCTTCCGTGGTGAACAGTTTCATAAAGGGAGGCTGAATCAGCGGCACCAGAGCCATGTATGTGTAGGCTGCCACAGCGATAGCACCCAACAGGTGGGGAGCCAGTTTGCCGGCCAGGAAGATGGAGGTCGGGCCGTCTGCGCCACCGATAATGCCGATGGCAGAAGCCTCACCCTTGGTGAAGCCAAGAGCCATAGCAGCCAGGAAGGTGAATGCCACACCGCCCTGAGCGGCAGCACCCAGAAGCAGCGCCTTGGGAGATGCCAACAGCGGGCCAAAGTCCGTGAGAGCCCCCACGCCCATGAAGATGATGGCGGGGAAAATCTCGCACTTGATGCCGAGGCCAATCCAGTCGAACAGACCACCCTCGAACTTCATGAACATGACCTTCTCAGGCTTCTGGCCCTGCACCACAACCTTACCCTTCTGGACATTGCCATTGGCGTCCTTGGCTTCCGTCACCACCATGGGAGATTCCATGGCAGCTTCGTACTTAGCCTTATCTTCGGGGGAAAGGCCATCGGTGCTCTGGATGGTGATACCAGGGTCTTCAAAACGAGCAATCTGGGCGGAAAGGAAGCCGACATCGTTCATCATGGTGGTTTCCACCTTACCATTTTCGATGGCGACAACCTCGCGCTGGGCCTGAGTGATGACCATGCCGTTATCGGGGATGTTGGCAATGAGTGCGCCGAACGCAATCGGCACGAGCAGCAGCGGTTCAAACTGCTTTGCCACACCCAGGAACAGCAGAATCGCCACAATGCCCCACATGCAATACATCTGCCAGGTCATGGAGAAAATCCCCATGCCGGAGATGAAATTTGCGAAGGATTGAATGAGTTCTTGCATATTGCAAAGGTTTTACGATATCTTGCAGAGATTGCCCCTGCGCAACCGGCGCAGGGTACAACTTGCCGCGATGCGGCTTAACCGAGGTATGCGAGAGCCTGACCTTCAGCCACGGTGTCACCGGGCTTCACAGCGAAGGAAGCAACTGTGCCGTTGGCGGGAGCGTAGATGACGGTGTTCATCTTCATAGCTTCCAGCGTAAGCACCTGGTCGCCTTCCTTCACGGCAGTACCGGGCTGCACGTCCAAAGACACTACCTTGCCGGCGAGGGGGCTGGAGATGGGGGTACCGGCACCGGCAGCAGGAGCGGGTGCGGGGGCAGCTACAGGGGCGGGTGCGGCTACGGGAGCAGCCACCACAGGAGCGGGAGCAGCTACGGGAGCGGGTGCGGGTGCTGCGCAGGAACCACCAAGAGTCTCTACGGTTACATCAAAGGTCTGGCCGGCAACGGTAATACGGAGCTGTTTCATTGTATTGTGTTTCTATTTGGTTTGATTTTTAAGATAATGTTGTTAGGGGTGCCACTAAATATCAGCGGCGGGTGGGGAAATGTGAGTTCATGATGGAGATTCGGCCATTCTGACCATAGCTGCCATCAATAGGCTTGATATCCAGGATGCGGGCTTCGTTGCCCACGGTCACCTTGACGGCAGCTGCGATGGCTGCCACCACTTGCGGAGTGATGCTGGAGGCAGCGGCATCATAGATACCGGCGGCCAGAGCAGCAACCTCAGCCGGCGTCGGCTCAGGCGCAACAGGTGTGGCTACGGCGACGGGTGCAGGTGCCTGCGAGGCCAGGGCGGCCTTGGCTGCGTCTTCCTTCGCCTTGCGGGCGGATTCCAGACGCACTGCCACCGAGCCCGATACGGTCAGTATCAGGCTCAGGAAGCTCAGGCAGGTAAACACCACAATCATACCGGTGGCCTGGTAGGTCACCGCATCCATGTCCAAACCTGCAGCGAGTGTCTGTAGGGATGTTATCATGTTGTTTGTATTGGTTTATCAGAGAGGCATATTGCCGTGCTTCTTGGCAGGGCGAGTTTCGCGCTTGCTGAGAAGCGTACGGAGCGTAAGAGCAATGCGAGCGCGGGTCTCCTTGGGGTTGATGACTTCTGTCACCTGGTCGGAGGCAGCGGCAGCATAGGGGTTGTAGAACGCGGCTGTATATTCATCCAGCAGTTCCTTGCGGCGGGCTTCGCGGGCTTCATCGTCTTCAATGGCCTTGAGTTCGCGGCCATAAAGCACAGGCACCGCACCCTGAGCGCCCATCACGGCAATCTCAGCGCAGGGCCATGCAAACACGGCATCGGCGCCCAAGCCCTTGCAGCACATGGCGATGTAGGCACCGCCGTATGCCTTGCGCAGAATCATAGTCACCTTGGGAACAGTAGCTGCGGAGTATGCGAAAATCATCTTGGC
>JAFYUJ010000040.1 GCA_017558555.1 Akkermansia sp. | reverse complement strand
CCTGTCTGTGTTTCGCCTCCGGCTTCCTCCCCACCCCACATTACTGTGACGCAGTTGCCCTTGGCTATTTGATTCCGCCCTGTCAGCGGTTCATTGGGGACTTTCACCCCAGTTGCGTGTCATGCCTGACGTACCACAAAACCACCCGAGCAGCGTTTGCCCGGGTGGTTTTGACTTTCGCGGTGTGCAGTTATGATTTATCCTGCTTTTCCCAGCTGAAAGGCTCGAACTGAGCCTTTGCCTCAGAATCGCCCCATTCGGGACGCCGTTTGGCATAGATGATGAAGGGAATTGACGTAAAAATCAACGCACCCACAATCAGAATACCCACGTACATTGCCGGGCTCCCCACGGAAATCTGCCCCGGAGGGATGAAACTGAACACAAAAGCCAGTGCGCTGCCCAACAAGCCTAAGCCACCAATCACCCACATGCCCAGCACCTTGCCACCGGGAATGCGGAAGGTGCGGGGTGTGTCCGGGTCGCGATAGCGCAGGTATATGGCCGAGGCAAACATCAGCATGTACATGATGAGGTACAAGATGATGGTGAGCTGTGAAATAATTTGATAGGCCGCCTGCACCGAGGGCAAAACCACAAAGAAAATAGAAAGCAGCGTGACAATGAAGCCCTGAATGAGCAAAATACCCACCTGCACCCCATTGCGGTTCGTATACTGCATGAAACGCGGCAAATACCCGGCGCGGCCCACCTCCAGCAAGCCCTTGGAAGGGCCACCCACCCAAGCCACCACCTGCGCCAGCACACCAAAGGTCAGGCACAGCGCCATCACCGGGCCCAGCCAGCCAAGCCCGAAATAAGCAAACAACTTATCGTATGCCACCAGCAAACTCTGCACCAGGTTAATCTGACTCTTCGGGATAATAAAACCAATGGCCAGCGTGCCGAACACGAAAATCAACACCGTGATGACCGAAGCCATACCAATGGCCAGCGGGTAGTTGCGCCCGGGGTTCTCCACATCTTTCACGTGTACGGCGCTCATTTCCATGCCGGCATAAAAAAGGAAGATACTGGCCGCCAGCACAATGTTGTTGAAATTGCTCAAATCCGGCACAAAGTCCGAGGCCTGCATACTGATATCAATGGGATTACCCATTCCCCAGTAAATCATCCCCATCAGCACCAACAGCGCGGCGGGTATGACCGTACCAAGCAGCGAGCCCCACTTGGTGATACTGCCGCTCGTACGCATCCCTCTGAAATTGAGAAATGTGGCAAGCCAATAGACCAACAACACCAGGCACAACACGTACACGTTGTTGGAGGATAACGCGGCATCCCAGCTCTGGTTTGGCCCCATGAATGCGATAGATACCGCAGCAAAGGTCAACACCGTTGGGAACCATATCGTGGTCTGAATCCACTGCAGCCATATCGCCAAAAAACCAAGGCGCGGCCCAAAAGCCTCGCCCACCCAGCGGAAAACACCTCCCTTCTCCGGCCAGCCCGTGGTCAGCTCTGCCGCCACCAGTGATACCGGTATCAGGAAGAAAACCGCAGCGAATATGTAGTAAAACGCCGAACTGAGTCCATACGTACTCTCGGCGGGAAGACCGCGCAAACTCACAATGGCGGAGACGTTGATCATCGCCAGAGTGAAAACGCCCATGCGCAGGGCGCGGCGGCCTGCGGGAGCAGCTGATTGTTCCTGTATCTTATTCATGATTGTGTCTTTGTATGGTGTGGCTCAGCCGGGGCCGTTGCGTCCCATGGGGCATCGCTCACACCGGATTCATAATAAAGAGAAACCATCCGATTAAGCGGATATGCCACATCGGGCAAATCCCGGCCCTGCTTCTCGGGAGGCAAAGTCGCATCATCCGGCTTGCGTTCAGCTTGATTCTCCATACCGCAAATGACATCCGCTCCGCCGGACTTGTTCTAAATATGGTGGACTTTCGTCCCTTAAATGAAAAATTACACAAAAAGTACCAAATAATGCTTGACTTTCTTTCCTGAATGATGTACATAACGCCCCCACAAAGTTATGGCTAAGAAAAGCTGGATAGAAAGAAACAAAAAGAAGGCAGCTGTCGCGGCTCGCTATGCAGACCTCCGCGCCAAGCTGAAGGCTGAGGGCGACTATATTGGTCTTACAATGCTTCCGCGCAATGCTTCTCCTGTTCGCCAGGTGAACCGCTGCGAGCTGACGGGGCGTCGTCACGCATTCCTGCGTCGCTTCCATCTCTCTCGTATCGCTTTCCGCGAACTTGCTAACGCCGGTATGATCCCCGGTGTGACGAAGTCCAGCTGGTAAGCCCGATACAATACTTGACATTTTTCCTGCGCGGGTTATTCTATAAGAGTAACCCGCGCTTGTTTATGCCGATATACGAGTACATCTCTGAACACCCGGACGACCCCGAGAAGTCGTGCCGGGTTTGCCGCAAAGGTTTTGAACTGATGCGGGCAGTAGACCGCGAACCGTTGACTCGTTGCCTGTACTGTAAAAATCCGGTTCGCAAAAAGATAGGCTTGGTGAATGTGCCCAAAATCACCGCCCCTATTTCCATCACAGACGCAAAAAAAGCCGGTTTCACCGTCATGGAGAAGCGCGATACCGGCGTGTACGAAAAACTCTGACCAATTTTCCCAGCTCAATTTTCTTTATAGACTCACACCGTAAATGGACATATTCCTGACACCTGAACAAGTTTCCACCTTACAATGGGATTACCCCAGCATTGGTTCCATCCTGCTGTTCATACTGGGTATCGCCTTTTTCCTGTTTCTCAACGCATTCTTTGTAGCCAATGAGTTTGCGAGCGCTCGCGTGCGCGAAAGCCAGCTGGCGGATAATGACGAAGATACCAAAGCCCAGGCCAAGCGCCGTAAAACGGCACGCCACATTGTCCACCATCTGGATACCTACCTTTCTGCCAACCAGGTAGGCATCACCATCGCCTCTCTGGCACTGGGTGCCATGGGTGAGCCCTTCATCAGCAGTCTGATAGCCCCGATTCTTACCTATTTCCTGCACCTGTCCGACACGGTGGTGCATGTCATTTCCTACACCTTGGCCTACGCTCTGTTCACCTTTGCGCATGTGGTGCTGGGTGAGCTGGTGCCCAAGAGTCTGGCCATCCGCCATCCTCTGGAGCTTTCGCTGGCCACGTCCGTATGGATGAAGCGCTTTGCCACATCCACTTCGTGGATTATTCACCTCTTCAACAACACCGCCAACACCATCGCTCACCGCGTTTTCGGTGTAGACCCGCACTACGAACCCCACTCCTCTCACAGCGCCGAGGAAATTGCCCTTATTGTGGAGCAAAGCGGGCGCACCCACGAGGTGACTGAAACTGAGGCGGAAATCTCCATGAACGCCCTGGAGCTCAATGACCGCGCCGTGCGAGACATTTTTGTTCCCCGCAACAGTGTAGAGGTGCTGGATATCAACGACGATTTCCAATACAACCTGGAGCGCGTCTGCACCAGCCGCCATAGTCGTTTCACGCTGGTGGATGGTAGTCTGGACGACGTGAAGGGATGGATTCACGTCAAAGACATGCTGCGCCTGGTGCAAACACCGGACCCGCAAATCATGAGCGTACGCCGTGAGCTCAAACTGGTGCCGGAAACGATGAAACTGGATACCCTGCTCAACTTCTTCTCCAAAGAACGCACCCACTGCGCCCTGGTGGTAGATGAATACGGCGTAGCTCTGGGGCAGGTGTACCTGGATGATCTGCTGGAAGAAATCGTGGGCAATGACATTCAGGACGAGTTTGAAGCCGAAAGCACCAGCGATTTCATGATGGTGGAGCAAGGCCAATACATCGCCAACGGCGCGCTGACCCTGTTTGACCTGGAGGAAGAGCTACCCGGCATCGGTGAGATTGAAAGCGATAGCGGCGTCTCCACCCTGGGTGGTTACATCACAGATTGCCTGGGCCACCTGCCCGAGGTCAACGAACAGCTGCGCATCAAAGACTACATGGTCACCGTCACCGGTACAGATGGCCGCCGTGTCACGCAGCTCAAGCTGGAGCATGACCCGCTCCCCGAACCGGCCGAAGCCTGACACCCCATGCTGCGCAACTTCCTCATCGCCGTCGGCATCAGTTCTCTGGTGTGTGCCGTCATCTTCCTCCCGGAATGGGGGGAAGACCCACGCAAACTGGCACTCGGTGAGTGGAAAGAAGCCTCCCGTCGGGGGATGCAGGCAGAGGTGGATGAGCAAGGCATCCGCTGGCATGGCTTTGGCCGACGGGGCAAGCTCTCCTACGAATGGCTGCAAACAGAAACCGAGCCCTACCGCGTGAAATTACTGCGCGGGCAAACCGGCATCGAGGCCAACGTCACGTTCAACGGAGCAGATGAGGCCATCCTGGAGCCGGATATCTTTGACCAGCTCCCCGACATCGCCAAAACATACATCCGCGACAACAACAAACGCCACAATCGCCCGGAAAAAGAAGTCATCTTCATCTTCCACCGTGTCGAAACCAAAGAATCCGACTAACCGCACGCGCGCGGGCGCAATTCACGTTTGACATCAGCAGGGCGCTTGGGTACAATGCCCCCAGATGAGCACAGCTTTTGTACCAGAGTACTATTTTCGTCCATACAACGTGCCGGACATCTTCGGCGAGGGCGACACCTGCGAGGTAGACTTGGGCTGCGGAGATGGTGGCTTCCTGCTGGCCATGGCTGCCCATTATCCGGAGCGCCGCTTTCTGGGCGTAGAGCGTCTTCTGGGCCGCATCCGCAAGGTATGCAGCGAAAGCGCCCGCCGGGGTCTCACCAATGTGCGCGGGCTGCGCGTGGAAAGCCGCTACTTCCTGGAGTGGCTCATCGCCCCCGGCAGCATCAGCCGCCTGCACTACCTCTTCCCCGATCCCTGGCCCAAGGAAAAGCACCACAAAAACCGCTTGGTACAGGATTCATTCATCCCTGTGCTGCACAAAGCGCTGGCTACGGATGGTGAGGTTCTGTTCAAGACGGATCACGAGGACTACTTCATCTGGGTCTGCGAAAAGATGGATGCCTCCCCCCTCTTCCGCCGCGCCGATTGGGTAGATGATTTTTACCCCAAGACAGATTTCCAAAAGCAATGGGAAGCCATGGGCAAGCCCATTTACGCAGCCCGATTCATCCGCAACAATGTCATTTGAACTTCTTAAAACGGACCCGTCCGGAGCCCGCCGTGGCGTGCTGCACCTGCCCCATGGCGATGTGCAGACCCCCATCTTCATGCCCGTCGGCACCCAGGGCACCGTCAAAACACTGCATCCGGAGGATTTAGAGGCTCTGGGAGCCCAAATCATTCTGGGCAACACCTACCATCTTTGCCTCCGTCCCGGGGATGAGGCCATCCGCAACCTTGGCGGTCTGCATACCCTCTCCGGCTGGGATAAGCCCATCCTCACCGATTCGGGCGGCTTCCAGGTATGGAGCTTGGCTCGCCTGCGCAAAATCACCGAGGAGGGGGTACGTTTCTGCAACCACATCGATGGAGCCTACATGATGCTCTCCCCCGAGCGCAGCATGGAAATCCAGGCCAACCTGGGCAGCGACATCGCCATGCTTTTCGATGAATGCCCCCCCTACCCCTGCGACCGCAAATACGCAGAAAAATCTCTGGGCTACACCCTGCGCTGGGCCAAGCGGTGCAAAGCCTGGATTGACGAACACCAACCCATGAGCGGCAACGGCCGCCAGCAGCACTTCGGCATTGTGCAGGGCTCGGTATATGCCGACTTGCGCCGCCGCTGCGCAGAGGAACTGGCAGCCATGGATTTCGATGGCTACGCCATTGGTGGTGTCTCCGTGGGCGAACCGGAAGAAGAAATGCTGCGCGCTATCGACAACTCGGCCCCCTGGCTGCCGCAGAACAAAGCGCGCTACGCCATGGGGCTCGGCACCCCCATCCAGCTACTGGAGATGATTGAGCGCGGCGTGGATATGTTCGACTGCGTGATGCCCACGCGCCTGGCCCGCCACGGCGTGGCACTCACCCCGGATGGTCCCATTCACATCAAGAATGAGCGCTGGAAAAATGACTCCAAACCGCTTGACCCCGAGGGGCACCCCCACGTCACCCGCTTCTCCCGCGCAGCCATTCGCCATTTCTTCCGCGCCGGGGAAATGCTGGCTCTGCGTCTTCTCTCATTCCAAAACCTTCATTTCTACCTCCGACTCATGGCACAAGCGAGAAGTGCTATTGAAGCCGGGCAATTCGCTGCCTTCAAAAGCAGCTTCATCTCGCGTTACCAAGCAAAAGACATATCATGAACTACATCAATATCCTCGCTCAGGCAGCCCCCGCAGCTGCTCCTGCAGAAGCCAATGCCACCACCACCCAGCCCGCAGCTGCCGGTGCCGACACCCCCGCCCCCGAGGGCAGCATGCTCGGCTCCATCCTGCCGTTTATCCTCATCGCCGTTATCTTCTACTTCCTGCTCATTCGTCCCCAGCAGAAGCAGCAGAAGGAGCTCAAGGCTCGTCAGGAAGGCCTCAAACCCGGTGACAAGGTCATCAGCGCAGGCGGCATCTACGGCATCGTTCGCGAAGTGATGCAGAACGCAGTGAAGCTGGAAGTCGCCCCCAACGTGGTCATCAAGATGGACAAGACCAGCATCGTGCGCAACGTCTCCAAGGACGGTTCTGCCGAGCCGGAAAAGAAATAAGCGCAGCTGCTGCGCAACTCTGAACAACAAGCGGGGTTAAACCGAGCATGAAATCATGGTTCACAACAGCTCTTCTGCTCTGTTGCGCCCCTCTTGTTGTTGCCCAGGGGGAACTTGTTGAGCACCCCATGCCCCCCACTAAGCGGCCTCATGCACCGCAGGCGGCCAAGCCCGAGCAAATCGCCCTGCGTATGCTGGTGCGTCAGCTCCTGATTCAGCACTACGATACCAACAAGAATGGCCGCATCGACCGCGAAGAAATGGTGTGTATCCACCAAGAAGCCAAACAAGCGCTGAAACAGCAAGCGATTGACCTCGCTGCCCAATTTGACTCAGACAAAGACGGCAAGCTCTCCCCGGAAGAAAGAGAAGCCATGCGCAGCTCTTTCAGCAAAAAACAAGGGAAAACGGCCTCCAACAAGCCCGACCACCAGCCCCGCCCCGCAAAACCCGGCATGATGGAGCTCCGCTGGAAGCCGCAGCCGCAAGCCGCTGACGAGGAGGAGGCCACCCCCCAGCGCCCGCGCAAACACCGCCGGCTCCAGCGCCCGCACATGGACAAGATGGCACGCGAAATGGCCTACATCTCGCACCAGCTCATGTTGCAAGCCTACGATAAAGATGGCAGCGGCCAGCTGGAAGAACAGGAAATGAAAGTCTGCCGCCAGGATGCTCAAGTTCTGTACAATCAGCGCAAGGCAGATTTGCTCTCCCGCTTCGATGCAGACCAGGACGGCGCCATCTCCCCAGATGAATATAAGGCGGCCATGGAAAGCATGCGCCCCGCGCCCCGCGCCGAAGACATGGAACACCGCGCGCCCGGCAAAAAACGCCCGGGCAAACGCAGCCCTGGCAGGCGTGGTCCCTTCAACCCCAAGATGGCCGAAGACATGGAGCTTCTTCGCCAGCTCTCCACCCCCACATGCGGCAAGTCTATCAATTAAATGATTTGGCACCAGCCCAACTGAATACGGACGGTCTCAAAACCGTCCGTCTTGGTGTTTTGGGTAATCCCATCGTCCACTCCAAATCGCCGCAAATGCAGCAGGCAGCGTTGGATGCAGCCGCCTTGCCTCATGCATACATCCGCATCTTGGCAGAGACAGAAGGCACCGCATTTGAAGACATGGTGAAGCACCTGCGAGGCCTTGGTTTCATTGGCGCCAATGTTACCATTCCTTTCAAAAAACGCGCCTTACAACTGGCAGACACGGCAGATGCCCTCTCCTCCCTCTGCGGAGCGGCCAACACCCTTATTTTCCACAATGGCACCTGCCACGCCGCCAATACAGATGGGCCCGGCTTTGCCCAGGCCATCTGCGAAATGAGCGGCACCTCCCTTTCTGAACTACGCGTAGCCATTCTTGGGGCCTGCGGTGGCGCCGGTTCGGCACTGGCAGCTCAATGCGCACTTGCCGGGTGCCCGGCCCTCACCCTGGTCAACCGACCCCGCCCCGAGCTCCGGCAACTGCAAGACACCCTCTCCCCCCACTGCAGCGGGCACATCTCCACCTGTGCATTCGCTGAAAGAGACTTGCGCACCTGCATCGAAAACACCGACCTCATCGTCAATGCCACGGCACTGGGCCTTCACCCCGGAGATGCCCTGCCCCTGCCGGCCGAATGGCTTGCACCACACCAGCTCGTGTACGATATCGTCACACATGACACACCCTTCCGGGCCCAGGCCGCAGCCCGCGGCTGCACCACGGCGAATGGCCTCAGCATGCTCCTCTGGCAGGGAGCCTACGCCTTTGAACACTGGTTCGGCTTCCTCCCCGATATCGCAGCCATGCGTACAGCCTTGATGCCATAAAGTTTGGATACGTCTCGCCGAATACGCGACAAAAAATCCATTTTCACGTTTTGAAAGTTTGCTGCAACGAGGGGGATTTCTTCGTTGTACATTTGCCTCGTCAACTCCCGGTGGCGCCTCTTCACTCTTTCATTGAAAAAACGATTCCCACTTCATTATAACCTTGAGAAATTTCCAGAAAGTGATAGACTTTTCATTAAGAATAAACATATCCGTTTGAGATACACCTTTCCTTTTCTGCGACCATGAACAAATACACCATACTCACGCTGGCCATGGGCTTGCTGGCATGTAACGCAACGACATGGGCCCAAGGGACCTATCCCTTGCACGATGCTATCAAAGCGGGCAAGCCCTCGGCGGTAAAAGCGGCGATGAAATCAGGGCGTATCAATGACTTCAATGGCGCAGGGATGACCCCGCTCATGGTGGCTGCCATGTATGACCGCTCTACCTCTGCTCGCACGTTGATAGCAGCCGGAGCAAATGCCGACCTGACCACGACACAGTATGGCACCACAGCACTCATGATGGCTGCCATCAATGGGTACCACGAGGTTGTGGCCGAGTTGATTGCAGGGGGCGCGAATCTGAATATCCGCAACAAATCCGGATTCACGGCTCTCATGCTGGCCGCCCAAAAGGGGCACGCCGACGTGGTACGCCTGCTGGTGCAAGCCGGGGCCGATGCGAACATCCGGGATGCCAGCCAGCGCACAGCCATGCAACATGCCGCGACGGATGCCATCCGCCAGCTGCTTACCCAGCAGCCGCCCACCTCTGCTGCTGCAAAACAGGGAGCAACACTCCATCAAGCCATTAAAGATGGCACCCTGGATTACGAGCATCCTCTGCTTAATGCAAGGGAAAAGCTCAACGAACGTGATGGCAGCGGGCTGACACCGCTGATGGTTGCTGCGATGCACAACAAAGCAGAAGCGGCTCACATTCTTCTGAAGGTTGGTTCCCCCCACGTCAACTTCAATGACGCTACCGCCAACTTTGGGACAACTGCGCTCATGATGGCAGCCATGAACGGGTATTCGAAGGTTGTTTCAGAAATCATAGCGGCGCAGGCGAATTTAGATCTGCCCAATAAATCCGGCTACACCGCTTTGATGCTGGCAGCCAAGGGCGGACACAGCAATGTGGTGCGCCAGTTGTTGCAAGCCGGAGCCAACCGAGATTTGTGCGACAAAAACGGCAAATCTGCCTTAGCACACGCTGCCAATGAAGAAACGCGCACCATTCTGAAATCCCCGCTCGGCACCGTGGCAGGTGAAACATTGCCGAGCATGCAGGAAGCCATCGTGCAGCTGCGGCAAATGCAGGGTGACCGGGCCCGATTTGCAGCTTTGCGTTTCTCCATGCGGGCCGGAGATGGCAAGCAAGGCTATGCCTACCATTTCCTGGGGCAAAATGAAAACGTCCAGCTGATACATGCTAATGATGCCTTTTTGGTAACCACTGAGCGCGTGTTCGGCTCCCATGCCGAGAGTCTGACGGCTGTCCATTTCTGGGATGCCCGCACCTTTGCCTACCTGAGTTCGGTGCTGCACAACCATGAGCATTTCACCTACATGCTCCCTACCGCAGACCCTCAGGGGATGCGCTTTGCCATAGCGTTCTACCAGAAATACAGCAACAAATGCGGGTCTTTTGCCTACCATCTTACGACCGGCACCCTGGAATACGAGTGCGAATTCTCTCAAAATGCGCATATCTTTGAAAATGAAAATCGCACGCCCGTGCCTTTCAAGCACAAGGATTTTGCAGGCATGCCCCCCTTTGAAAAAGAGGCCGACAACATCCCCCTTTCCCATACGCTGACTTTGCAAAACATGCCTCAATTCGCAGGGCTGGTGCATCGTTTTTCCCAATCGGATGAAAACATCGTGCACGGGGTAGATGTTCGTACCCTGCGCAGCACACCATATACCCCAGCCCATAAGCCAATGGACATCAATCCGGATGATATCCCCGGATTACCAACCGGCATGAAACTGGTGGCTGTGAATGATTGGGAAAACAACAAACCCATTACCCAAGCGTTCTGCCCGGGCTACCTGGCCTGCATCCCCAGCCAATACGAATCCGTGCGGGATCTTATCTGGAAATGGAATGACGATGCCAGCCTCAAAGTCCCCCTGTACGTTTATGACAAGACGCGCAAGGAATTCTATCCCATGCCGGAATCAGTCTTGGAGCATGCCGGCAACAACGCCTCCGTCAAGCCTGAGTTCGGCAATTCTGATTGCGGCAAATTGCTGCATACCGCTTTGTACGAACACCGTTGGGGGGCAAATACCAGCGAACCGGAGCTGTACAACCCCGATACCCAAACATTCGAAAAAATCATCTTTAATGGACGCAAAGAGAATAAAGACGATAAAGTAGCCTATGACATCAAGGCCGATATCGAACACACGGCAGGTCTGGGTTCCTTAATCAGCGAATGGAATCGCATCCCCGGAGATGATAAACACACCTACTGGCTGGCGGCAGGTGCAGGCATCTGTGTCCTTTCCCTGATGGACGAAGAAACGAAAACAGGAACCGTCATCCAAAGCTGGCAGGGCGCCTGGGGCAAGAGTCCCTGGGCACCGGGGCGCCCCAACCCGGTATGGCTGAAAGAACAGCGGCTTCTGTGCCTGCCGATGAAAGATCATTGCTGGGATGTGTATGAATTGGCGGATGTCACACGCCCCGCGCCCAAGAAATTCACCCTCTACACAGGTGCCGCCGATGCATGGGCCATTATGTTACCCAACGGCCACTACGCCGGCTCTCCCGGTTGCGAAAGTCTCTTCTACGAACAAGAAGACGGGGGCGAGCGCAGCATTCATGCCATGGCTCCGTGGCGTAACAGGCCGGCAGAAGTATTGGAAGCCATCGGCGGCAATGCAGATGATATTGCTGCTCTGCGAGAGACAACTAAACGCTGGCTCGCTCGCAAGGGAATGGACATCGACAACATGCCTGCCGAGCCATCGCCTGAATCCTTCCCCCATGCCACCGCGGATAACACTCCGCTTATCAACACAAGTGGCTCGCTTGCATTCAATGTGCGGCTCACCGCCGCCGATAAAAAAGCACTTACCACCCTGGAAGTGCGCGCCGATGGAGCTCTCATCCCGCAAGCATGGGACAGCAGCTTGCTCATCCCCCCGGGGCAGAGCCAGACAGTACAAGTTACCATCCCCCTGCGCGCCGGGCAAAACAACATCGAGCTCACTCCGGTAGACTCCATGGGTCTCTCCGGTGAGCCGGTGACTTTCCGCGCCGTCCACCCCGGACAGGCTGAGAGCCAGTTGTATGTGGTAGCCCTGGGTGTATCTGATTACGATGACGATAGCCTCGATTTGCAATTTGCAGCAAAGGATGCCCGGGATTTGGTGAGCGCGTTCACCGAACATGTGAACGGCACTGTCAACAGCCTCGTCCTTACTGACAAGGAGGTTTCCACCCCCGATGTGCTGGACAAAGTGCGCCAATTTCTGGCCAACAGCCGGAAAGAAGACCGGGTCATTCTCTATGTAGCCGGCCACGGCATGCTGGACGACAATCTGGAATATCATTATGCCCCGGCCTCGTTCAATGTGGAACAAGTCAACAAGACCGGCATTTCCATGAAGAAGCTCACCGGTATCTTGCAACACATTCCGGCCAGGGAACGTCTGCTGCTGCTGGATACCTGTCACTCCGGCCAACTGGGTGAAGCTGGAGAAGAACAACTGGTCGCCAATGGGGTGCAACTTCCGCATGGTGTGCGGGCAATTCATCATCGCGGCATGAAGGTCAAAAAAGCGGCAGGAGCCCTGACTACCACCGCACAGCAAAAGCGCTATATTGAAGAATCTTTCTCCCTGGGGCAGGAATACCGCGGGGTCAACATTGTAGCCGGTGCAGCCGGTGCAGAATACGCACTGGAATCCGGAGAATGGAACAACGGTGTGTTCACCGCTGCGGTCATTCAAACTATCAAGCACCCCCAGGAAGCCGATCAGAATACCGATGGTATGCTTGCCGTGGACGAAATGCTCACCGCCCTGCAACAGAAAGTGACAGAATTGACCGGGGGAGCCCAAAAGCCCAACATCGTGTCCGCAGAAAATTCATCGATGACAATTATCACTGATGTGTACAACGATATCCTGACGGGCAACTGGATGGCCTTTTGTGAACGGATTCGCAAAGCAAAATCCACGAAAGAAGTCTTTCTGTTGCTCGATATCATGGAGTCATGCCGCCACGGCATCGTTTGTGGTAATGACGCTCAATGGGATGAGAAAAGCCAAACAGCAATCATGCAAAAGAGAGGGCGTGGATACGAAGAGGATGAAATAAATGCTCTCAAACAAGCTCTTGAAAAAGGAAAAAGCAATCACTCTATCTCGCGACATTTCAGTTATTATTCTCATCCAAGCATCTCTCCGGAGGTCTGCGAGGCAGCTATCAGCAAAGGCATATCAGCAGAAACCCTCTATCATCAATTTTTCCGTTTCAATTCAGAAAAAGACCTTGAACCGCTGCGCATCCTCCTGGAAAATGGGGTTAATCCGGACATCCCGGGAAACGATGGCAACACCATGTTGCACAGAATCGCTCGCTGGGATTCTAATCTCCCCTCCTTGCAGATACGCAAGCTTCACTTGTTGCTCAAACATGGAGCAGACCGTAACCTCAAAAACAACAAGGGGGAAATCGCCGTCCCGGAAGATTGCCAACAAGCTTATATCGTAAACACCATCGCCTCGCTTGTGCAATACTGCCGTGAGCATCAACAGCCGGTTGCAGAGGATGGATACGCGCCGGCCTCCCTGGATGCTCAGCAAATCATGTGCGATTATTCTCAGGCAGAAGAATCCGAATACGATGCCGAATCAGAGAAACGCACCCCATTCACCCCCATCTCCTCAGCCAAGGCCGGGACATTGATGCCATCGATTCCTCCCTCTCACAAAGAGCATGACAATAAAGGCTTTTTCCGTTTATACTGCAAGACAGGCCCCAACACAGCCAGGTTGATAACCGGGACCATCTACGCAGAGGGGGTGGTCATCGGAGATTTGGTCAGCCAACATCAACACGAATTAACCGGTGAGCAAATGCTTGAACTTCTGAGTCCGTATTTTGCTGAAAACAGCAGCACCCTCGAACTCTCATTCACCTCGCCCACCACGGCTACTGCAACTTCTGCCACCTGGCTGGATGATTGCACGCAGCATACCATGCGCAACATCAATATCACTATCTGCAACCCATAAGTTTATTTTCGTCTTTATGAAAAAGAATCTCCTGCCAGCACTCGCCATGGGGCTCATGTTCACGCCAACCTGGGCCCAGGACGGACTTCCTCCAGTCGATCCCTATGCCCCGCCCTTTTACAACAATGAGGATATTCCCCTGCCAGCTTGGGTGAAAGAGGAACTGCGCGACATCAACTCGCAGCTGCGCGCCAAACTCACCCCCGCCGACTACATGGAAATCCTCAAGGGTGAGCATGTCTTGCTGGGTTGCTACAAAACAAAAGCACAATTGAAGCGTTCTTCCGGTAACTCAAGCTATGTGGGGGACGATGAATTGAAAGATTTGGCAAAACTGAAAGCCAAGCTGCATCAGATTTTGGAAAACCCGGAGGACAGGAAACTGTTTGCGCGTGCGGAAATCTTGAGTTCGGCTGAAAAAGGCACGCACTACCGCGATACGCTGCGCACCACGGATGAAGCCATAGCTCACGTGGGTCCCGGTGGTGTTCTGACAACATCCGAAGGACAAGCCGGTGGCACATCGACCACGTTGACATTCTGGGATTCCCGCACCTGCCGAATCAAAGAACGTTTTGCTTGCCCCCACTACCTGACCCAAGTGAGCAGTAAAACGCTGCCGGATGGTACCCCGGTATATGCCATGATCACTTTTTACGGTGAAGTGTACGATGCTGAGTGGAATGGCAATTATTATTCCTCATACTTTTGGGCTCCCTTGCAAAAGCAATTCCAAACGCTCAAACAGGATGTCATGGCTTTCACCATCAGCGCATACAATTCCGCTACACCGGGCGATTTGATGGCACAATGCACCCCCAACACCACATTAAAACTGGGAGATTCCGCCACCTCGATTGGGCTACACGTCGAGGGGTGGGACATTGGCTCCCATGATGAGTTGAAAGAATTGGGAATCCGGCAACATAAAGACAAAGCAGGGAAGGCATCTAACTATGTAGCGGTTCGCCGCGAAAAAAATGGCAGTATCAGCTTTTTCAAAGCCTTTGATAAAGACGGAACCAAGCCAGATGAAAACATACCGGCCGAAAACCTGGATTTTTCCACCCTCACCCGCAAAAAACTAACGGATACGCAAGCGGCACAAGAACGGAGGTTGCAGCTGAAAAAACGACTGGCACAAATCATGGTTCCGGCGCCCACACCTTACCAATTTGAAGGGGACGATTTTCTTGAATCCGAAAATGTGCAGCTAGTCGCAGGAGATGAATCAAACGGCTACATCCCCTTTGCACTTATTTCAGATCACCACGGTGAATGCAGCGACCCCTGCGGCAGTATTTTGGGCATCCTGACGCCCGAAAATGAAGTGTACTTATATGACTGGAAAGCCATGTACGATTGGCAAGCAAAAAAAGCACACACAGAAGGCCATTTCATTCCCTACGCCACGGCAGCGCAACAGCTGACAGGAGAAGATGACTCCGGCCCACAAATATCGGGCATTCCCTATATCCGACAGCTGACGCTACAAGACACACCAGGGAGCAACACCTTGCGCCTTTGTTGCATTTTGGATGGATGCTGGGATGACGCCGTTCAAAAAGACGTTGTGAAGATTCAACACTTCACCATCAATAAAGAGGACTGGAGCTACAAGGTTGAAAAAGAATGGACTTCATCGATGAGCAAACTGGCTCCCGTGTGGATAGAGGAATACAAGCTGCTGCTGCAGCCCGTATCCAATGAATGCTACGACATGATTCGCATGGCGGATGATGGCACAGAAGAAAAAATAGCCAACCTGTACATCAAACCCGGCCAAGGCTATGCCATCGTGCTGACCAATGGACATTACACCGGCTCCCCCGGCTGCGAATCATTCCTGGGCTATGCGGAGAATGGACGTAGCGTGGGCCTCAAAGCCCTGGCCCCATGGCGCAACCGCCCGGCAGAAGTACTGGAAGTGCTGGGCGGCAATCCGGATGACATAGCCGCCTTGAAAGCTGCCACTACCCGCTGGCTGAAAAAACAGGGATTCCAGCCGGATAACTTGCCCAACGAACCCGCGATTACCGAATTGCCCGCAGCAACTGTGGCTCTTCCGGAACTGAAAACCAGCCAGGAGATGCTTGAGTTTGAAGTAACGCTTCAAGCCGCCAACAAAGCCATCACCACCTTGGAAATCCGAGCCGATGGCACACTCGTCCCCCAGGGATGGGACAATGACTTGCTGGTACCCGCAGGGCAAAGCAGGAATGTCACCGTGAACATCCCCTTGGCTAGCGGACAAAACTGGCTGGAAGTCACCCCGATTGACTCCATGGGCATTGCCGGTGACACTCAACGCTTCCGCACCCTGAAAGACGGAGAAAACGAATCCGCCCTCTACGTTGTCACATTGGGTGTATCTGATTATCAAGATGATACGCTGGATTTGCAGTATGCCGCCAAAGATGCCCGGGATGTGGCTGCCGCATTTGAAAAATACGGGAGTGGCAAAGTGAACACCTTGGTCCTGACCGATGCTGAAGTTCAAGACGCCGGCGTACTGAACAAAGTGAAGAGCTTCCTCTCTTCCGCCACAATCAATGACCGAGTGATTCTGTACATCGCAGGCCATGGTATGCTGGACGACAATCTGGAATATCGCTACGCCCCGGCAGCATTTGACACAGAAAACATGACAGACACAGGCATCTCGATGAGCGAACTTAAAGCCTGCATACAAAGCAGTGCCGCCCGCAAATACCTGATGCTGATGGATACCTGCCACTCTGGCACCCTGGGTGAGGAAGACATGGAAAAACTGGCCGCCAACGGGATTCAGCTTCCCCATGGGGTGCGAGCCATCCAAAACCGCGGCATGAAGGTGAAAGCAGCCTCGGCAGCATTGGGTAATGCGGCACAAAAGAAGCGTTACCTGGAAGACTTGTTTGCCACCCAAGACGAGACACGCGGTATCAACATCATCGCCGGTACGGCGGGGTCGGAATATGCGCTGGAATCCGACACCTGGCAAAACGGCGTCTTCGCCGCGTCGATTGTGGGCATCCTCAAGGAACGTTTGAAATCAGACCTCAATGGCGATGGATTCCTGAATGTGGATGAGTTCCAGACGCTGGTGGTAAAGCGTGTAAGCGAGCTTACAGGCGGCACCCAGGTACCCACAAGTGTATCGGCAGAAGATAATGTGATGAACATAGCCGTAGGACGCATGCCGTGGCTGGATAACCTTCCCTTCGGAGAGGAAATCCCTGCTACCGTATGGCAGCAGTGCGAAGAGTGGGCTCGCAGCGGATGCACAGCAGATGACGCAACAACGGTGCTGCAGATGCTGGCCGGCAGAAACATGCCCCACACCCTGCTCCACTTACTGCTGGACCAGGGCGGCAGCGCCTCCGAAGCAGCTACAGCCATCGCGCACAACGCAGATGCAACAGCACTTCGTATAGCGTTTGAACGTGGTGCTACCGCGGAGGACGCCACCTCTATTTTAAATAACTGCTCATACCCCAAAGCTGAAGTTTTGCAAATTCTCATTCATGCCGGAGGCGATGTAAAGCAGGTACGCAATCTGTTACATCGATGCAATAGTGCAGAAACGCTTAAAATGATTCTGGAAGCAGGAGCAGATCCCAACGAAATCAACACATACACGAAAGAGACGGTCATCCAGGAAGTTCTCTCTGCCTACGGACGCCCTGTCTCGACAAAGCTGGAGATGTTGCAAATTCTGCTGCAACATGGAGCAGATGTGAATGCGACAAACAATATCGGGAATACGGTCCTGCACAACCTTCTATATTCACCGACGCAAGATACGCAACCCCTCATCGATGCCCTTCTGCGAGCCGGGGCCGATATCAATATCCGAAACAACAAGGGGCGGCGTCCGCAAGAACCGGGAGACCGCAATTACGCCTACCTCCAGCAACGCGCCGCCATGATACAAGGGAACGCCGGACAATCCTATCCAAACCAGGCTGCGGGACAAGGCGGAGGCGATCGCTCCAGCCTCGACCCGCTCATCGCACGCATGGCCGCGCTCAAGTGCAAACATGCCACCTCTGCCCTGTACCAGAAGCGCTTGCTCACGCTGCTTCCCATGATTCGCAATGGTGCGCACGTGGACATCACCCTGCCGGAGACCAAGGGCAACACCGCCCTGCACTATTCCTGCGCCATCGGCAGCCTGAGCATCACCCGCTGGCTGCTGGAGCACGGAGCCAATGCCAATGCTGTTACCAACGCCGGTGCAACACCCATGATGTGCGTGGGCAGCGACAACCGCGCCGCCATCATCCAGGCGCTCAAAGCCCATGGTGCTGGCGGAGGTAACACCGCACCCTCACCACAAGCACAAGGTTCCGCATACGGAGGGGGCGGCGGCGACCGCTCAAGTCTCGACCCGCTCATTGCCCGCATGGCTGCGCTCAAATGCAAGCAGGCCACCTCTGCCCTGTACCAGAAGCGATTGCTCACCCTGCTTCCCTTGATACGCAATGGGGCACACGTGGACATCACCCTGCCGGAGACCAAAGGCAACACCGCCCTGCACTATTCCTGTGCCATCGGCAGCCTGAGCATCACCCGCTGGCTGCTGGAGCATGGAGCCAATGCCAATGCCGTCACCCATGCCGGTGCCACCCCCCTGCAATGCGTGGGCAGCGACAACCGTGCCGCCATTATCCAGGCCCTCAAGGCCCATGGCGCACGCTGACTTTCTCACAACAAACACAAACAAACCATCAAACATCTATGAACACAACATCATTCACAAAACCTTGTCTTACAGCCCTGATGCTCGGTGCGATGAGCCTTTGCCTGAGCAACTGCGGAGACGAAGAACAGCAAGCAGCCCCTGCAACGGATGCTGCACAGGCATCTGCAACAGAAACAGCAACTCCCACCCAGACGGAAGCTCCGGAAGCAGCACCTGAGCAACCTGAGCAACCGGAACAGGCCCCCGAGCAACGCTACAACAACGGCGAAGGAGCCCCCACCGAACCGGAAGCAGCCATCGCCTGGTACACAGAGTTTGCCGAAGCAGGCATTGCAGATGCCTCCTACAAGCTGGGCAAATGCTACTATGAGACACGCTCCATCCCCATGAACTTTGTGAAGGCTGTGGAACATTTCCGCGCTGCCGCCGAGCAAGGCCACCCCGAAGCACGCGCCAAACTGGCAGAATGCTATGAACTTGGCGTGGGTGTCGAAGCTGATGCCGAGGAAGCAGCCAAATGGAAACAAAACTAACACAAACATGCAACGTATAGTCGCAATACTCTTTGCTGTGGCTGCCCTGATAGAGCCCTGCTCCGCAGCCACAGCCCCCCACAGCCTGTCCGGCAGCACCGCAGTGCTCAATTACACTCAAGCGCAATTTAGCTGTATGGGTAGTGGCTGGCAATCTTACAAAAGCGCCCTCAACAATTACAAAGGGTGTGCCGACATTCTGATTGCCATGGATCTTCGCCCCAAAGCGACGCGTAAATTGCTCCCTCTTAACACCCCATCCCAAGGCGGCAAATACGTTTACACCAAAACAGGTAACAACACCGGCCGCATTTCAAGTGAACTTGATGGGGCTTTTCGCAACATCGATTTGACCTTCACCTCTCCCAACACCGCTGTCGCGACAGAACTTGTCTTTGTCGGGCACTTGCAGGCAAACGAAATCCGCAACATCCACGTATCCATTCAATCAAATGGGGAGCATGCCGCACCAGCCCCGCAGCCTTATGCCGGCTCGTACAGTGGCGGAGTCGACCGCTCAAGTCTCGACCCGCTCATTGCCCGCATGGCTGCGCTCAAATGCAAACAGGCCACCTCTGCCCTGTACCGGAAGCGCTTGCTCACCCTGCTGCCCATGATACGCAATGGGGCGCATGTAGACATCACCCTGCCGGAGACCAAGGGCAACACCGCCCTGCACTATTCCTGCGCCATCGGCAGCCTGAGCATCACCCGCTGGCTGCTGGAGCATGGAGCCAATGCCAATGCCGTCACCCATGCCGGTGCCACCCCCCTGCAATGCGTGGGCAGCGACAACCGTGCCGCCATTATCCAGGCTCTCAAGGCATACGGTGCACGCTAATTCCATCACCACCTCATTCATAAAAAGGGAATCACTCAAAACCAATAAATGGGGATTTGTGAGTGTGCGCAGCACACTTCTTCATTCACCTTTTGGCGTAGCCAAAAAATTCCCTGCCCCGCAAGTCAATTATGAAAATGAAAAAGGTGAAATTTTACGCCACGCTACGTGGGGAAGGGCTCATTGCCGCCCTTCCCCACACCCCTTTCTGCTAGGGAGTT
>JAFYUJ010000039.1 GCA_017558555.1 Akkermansia sp. | reverse complement strand
TCTCAAAGCTTTTTGCAATCGACCAATTACCTTGACATCGTGTTATAAAGAGTATATACTTTCGCGAGTCATTCAGCCGTGAGTAAGAAAGCAAAAAACGAGAATTGGAGCTCAAATTTGGGCGTAGTGTTAGCAGTGGCCGGCAGCGCCATTGGATTTGGTAATTTTTTACGATTCCCCGGGCTGGCGGCACAGTACGGCGGCGGGGCCTTCATGATAGCGTATTTCTGTGCCTTTTTACTGATGGGCATCCCGCTGAGCTGGGTAGAATGGGCCATAGGGCGCAAGGGTGGCACGCTGGGCGGGCATAGCTCGGCCTCCATCTTCTATCTGCTTTCCCAACACCGCAGCTGGAAATACCTGGGGCTTGTGGCCGTTATTGTCCCCCTCTCCATCAGCATGTACTACATGGCGCTGGAGGGCTGGACCCTGGGCTACGCCTGGCACACCGCCGTGGGTGATTTGAACCTGACCAGCAGCGAAGAATACGGCAATTTCTTCACCAAGTTCACCGGTGCAGGCAGCAATGGCGCTGTTTTCATGAGCGGAGAGAGTACGCTGCTCATCTTCTTCTTGCTGGCCGTGTTGGCCAACTTCTGGCTGCTGTATCGCGGTGTGAGCAAGGGTATTGAATGGTTCAGCAAAATCAGCATGCCTATCCTGTTGGTAACAGCTGTCATCATTCTGGTGCGCGTACTCACCATGGGCACACCCGATGCCGCCCACCCCGAACGCAACGTCAACCAAGGTCTGGGCTACATGTGGAACCCCGACAAAGTACTGCTTGTCAACGAAGAAAACAAAGTGCTGGACATGGTGCCAGCCGGTGCTACCGAGGTCGAAAAAGCCGACCAGCTCCGGCGTTTGCAGGCAGCCAACCCCGGCACCACGATTCACGAAGAGCACATCACCCTGCTGAAAGGCCTGTGCAACCCTGAAATGTGGATTACAGCCGCCGGGCAGATTTTCTACTCCCTTTCCATCGGCTTCGGCATTGTCTGTTCGTATGCCAGCTATGTGCGCCGTCGCAAAGATATTGCGCTGGGCTCCCTCACCGCCAACACCGCCAATGAAGTGGCAGAGGTAGGCCTGGCTGGCATGATGATTATCCCTGCCGCCGTATCCCTGCTGGGTGTGGCCGCCGCTGCCGGAACCAGCACCTTTGGTCTGGGCTTCAACGTATTGCCGCAGGTCTTCTCCAGCATGCCGGGTGGCCAGTTCTTCGGCACTCTGTTCTTTGTGTTGCTCTCCATCGGGGCTATCACCAGTGCCATCTCCATTCTGCAACCGGCGGTGGCCTTTGTGGAAGAGTTCTGGAACCTGCAACGCGTGCAGAGCGTGAGCCTGATTGCCCTGTTGCTGGTGGTGGGCTCCCTGCTGGTGGTCTGGTTCACAGGAGATGGGCTGATTGCCCTGGATACGCTGGATTTCTGGCTGGGTACCATGAGTCTGTACCTGAGCTCCGCCCTGTTCCTCATCATCTTCCGCTTTGTATGGGGTACCCACAAGGGTCTGGCCGAACTGCGCAGCGGCGCTGCCATGCCGATTGGTCGTGGCATTGCCTTCCTCATCAACTGGGTCACGCCCGGCATCATGCTCGCCATCTTTATCTCCTGGATATACCAGAACCTCTTCGTGAAGCAGAGCTACCACATCATCAACCTTCTGGACGGTAAAATCGGCGCCATTTTCCCGTTGGTGTGGGTAGGCTTGGTCACGCTCTTCTTCTGCTTTGTGGCCCACACTTCCCGCCACTTCAAGAAGCAGGCAGAACTGGAAACAAAATACGAACGCGAACCCTTCTCGTAAAGCACCATGAGCCGTTCCTGCAATACAGATAACTGGAAGACGAACCTGGGTGTCATGCTGGCCGTGGCCGGCAGCGCCATCGGCTTCGGCAACTTCCTCCGCTTCCCCGGTCTGGCCGCACAATATGGCGGTGGCGCCTTCATGATTGCCTATTTCAGCTGCTTTTTGCTGCTGGGACTGCCACTCTGCTGGGTGGAATGGAGCATCGGCCGCCGCGGCGGTGTACTGGGAGGCCACAGTCCGGCATCCGTCTTCCAGCTCATCTCCCAAAAGTCGCTTTGGAAATACCTGGGCATCCTGGGCATCCTGGCAGGGCTGAGCATCAACGTCTATTACGTATACATGGAAGGTTGGACCCTGGGCTACGCCTGGCACATGATCATGGGCGATTTGAACCTGAACAACGCCGGAGAATACCAGGATTTCTTTGCCAACTTTGTGGGGACCAAGGCAGATGGACACTTCTTCAGCGGGCAGACGTCCGCCCCCATCTTCTTCCTGCTGGCCATGGGGGCAAACTTCTTCCTGATTTATCGCGGTATCAGCAAGGGTATCGAGTGGTTCTGCAAGTGGAGCATGCCCCTGCTCTTCCTCGTGGCCATCGTCTTGCTGGTGCGCGTGCTTACCATGGGCACGCCGGATGCTGCTTTCCCCGAGCGCAGCGTGAACGAAGGCCTGGGCTACATGTGGAACCCGGACAAGACGGTGCTGGTGGATGCCGCTACGGATAAAACTATCGGCATGGTGCCGGCCGGTGCCACCGATATAGATAAAACAGCCTTGGTGACCCGACTGCAAACCGAATACCCCGGGGTCGAAATCAAAGAAAAGAAGGTGACCTTCCTGCAAAGCCTCTTCAACCCTGAAATGTGGCTGCGCGCCGCCGGCCAGGTCTTCTTCTCCCTTTCCGTGGGCTCGGGCTCCATCTGCTGCTATGCCAGCTATGTGCGCCGCCGCAGGGATATTGCCCTGAGCGCCCTGAGCGCCGGTGCCGCCAACTCGGTGACAGAAGTGGGCCTGGCAGGGCTCACCATCATCCCCGCCGCTGTGGCTTTGCTGGGTGTGGCTGCCGCCGCCACCAGCAGCACATTCAGCCTTGGCTTCAACGTACTACCACAGGTGTTTGCCGCCATGCCGGGCGGGCAATTCTTCGGATTGCTCTTCTTCATACTCCTCTTCATCGGGGCGGTGACGAGTGCGCTCTCTCAGGTACAGCCCGCTGTCTCCTTCGTGGCAGAATACTGGAACCTGAAGCGCGGGCAAAGCATTGCCCTCATTGCAGGCTTGCTGCTCTGCGGGGCGGTCATCATCATCTGGTACACCAAGGACACGCTCGCGCTGGACAGTATCGATTTCTGGGTGGGCAGCCTCATCCTCTATGTGACCACAGGCACCAATCTCATCTTCTTCAACCAGATTTGGGGCACCGGCAACGGCATAAACGAACTGAAAGACGGCGCCCGCATCGGCCTGCCACGCGGCACGGCTTTCATCATCCGCTGGGTTACACCCATCATCATGGTCACCATCTTCACCGCCTGGATTTACCAGGAGCTCTTCATCACCCGCAGCAGCTACGTGGCCAACATCGTGGACGGCAAAATCGGCGCTATTCTGCCTCTCATCTGGGCGCTTGGCATCACCCTTTTCTTCTGCATTGTGGCTGCCTCCTCGCGCCGCTTCAATAAATAACCCCTCATCACCTACATCATAACGTGAGCACAAACAACAAAACAGAAAACTGGAACTCGAATCTGGGTGTCGTGCTGGCTGTGGCCGGCAGCGCCATCGGCTTCGGTAATTTCCTGCGCTTCCCCGGCCTGGCCGCACAATACGGCGGTGGCGCCTTCATGATTGCCTACTTCACCGCTTTCCTGCTGCTGGGCATCCCGCTGAGCTGGGTGGAATGGGCCATCGGTCGCAAAGGCGGCTCCCTGGGCGGCCACAGCACCGTGAGCATCTTCTATCTTCTCACCGGCAAAACCCGCTGGAAGTACCTGGGCATTGCCGGCGTGATTGCCACCATCGGCATCGCCATGTACTATATCCCGCTGGAAAGCTGGACCATCGGCTATGCCTGGCATTCTGCCATGGGCAACCTCCAGCTTGATTCGGCCGAGGAATATGGCAACTTCTTCGCCCGATTCGTGGGGCTGACGGGCGATGGCTCCATTTTCTCCGGAGATGAAGGGCAGCTCATTTTCTTTGCCATCGCCATCCTGGCCAACCTGTATGTCATCTTCTACGGCATCAGCAAGGGTATTGAAACCTTCTGCAAGTGGAGCATGCCCGTGCTGCTCCTCACCGCCATCATCATTCTGGTGCGCGTGCTCACACTGGGCACCCCCGATGCAGCCCACCCCGAGCGCAACGTGGATCAGGGCCTTGGCTACATGTGGAACCCCACCAAGACCATGCTCGTGGTCGAGGGTAAGGAGGTTGAAATGGTGCCCGCCCACGTAACGCCCGAGCATAAGACCGCCATGGTGCAAGACATTCAGGCTGCCAATCCCGGCAAGGTCGTGGAAGAAAAAGAAATCACCCTCACGCAGGGGCTGCTCAACCCCGAAATGTGGATTACAGCCGCAGGCCAGGTCTTCTTCTCCCTCTCCATCGGTTTCGGTACCGTATGCTCCTATGCCAGCTATGTGCGCCGCCGCAAGGATATCGCCCTCAGCTCGCTGACAGCCAATGCCGCCAATGAAGCCATCGAGGTAGGCATGGCCGGCATGATGATTATCCCCGCTGCCGTGGCCTTCCTCGGCGTGGTGGCAGCAGCCGGTTGCGGCACCTTTGGTCTGGGCTTCAACGTGCTGCCGCAGGTGTTCGCCGCCATGCCCGGTGGCGCCATCTTTGGCACCCTGTTCTTCTTCCTGCTCTTCATCGGTGCTATCACCAGCGCCATTTCCATGCTCCAGCCCTCCATCGCGTTCCTGGAGGAATTCTGGGAACTGCGCCGTGTGCAAAGCGTCGCCCTCGTGGCTTTCCTCGTCACCATCGGCACCTTGTTGGTCGGTTGGTTCACAGAGGGGTTGATGGCGCTGGATACGATGGATTTCTGGTTCGGCACCATGTTCCTCTACCTCACCTCTTGCCTGTTCTTCACCATCTTCAACTATGCATGGGGCACCCAAAATGGTCTGGCCGAGCTGCGCCAGGGGGCAGCCATCCCCCTGCCTCCGGGCCTGGGCTTTGTGCTGCGCTGGGTCACGCCGGGCATTCTGCTTGTCATCTTTGCATCCTGGCTCTATAAGAACATCTTCATCCAGCTGAGTCCCCAGGTGGTCAACCTCCTCGAGGGCGAACCCGGTGCCCTCTTCCCCATCGTCTGGGTAGTGATGGTGTCCATCTTCTTCGCCTTCGTCATTTACACTTCCCGCAAGTTCCACAAACACACCAACCCTGACAATCTTAACGACTAATCCCTACACTTTATCATCATGACTATTGCAGGTATCATCACTATGTTGCTCTCCATCGGTATTGTATGGGGCCTCTTCATCGTTTGCTGCACCAAGCTCGTCAAGAGCGATAAGGAAACCAACGATTCCAACGAAGAAGCCTGATTTCATCCGCTAAAGAGCATTCTTCTTCTCTCGGCTGCGCCTCCATCAAGGTGCAGCCGACTTTTTTATCAGGGTTGTGTACACAGCACACTTCGTATAGCTTGCCAACGTCCTTATCCATGAGCATGATACGAAATAGCCCCCTCGGGTTTTTCCCGGAGGGGGCCATGAGGCAATGTCTTTACGCTGCTGTTAATGCACAAAGGCGGAAGCAGGAATGGGCTCGCGGGGCGTTTGCTTGCCATCATGCGGGCCGCGGTTCCATTCCAGTTTGATGCGCCCGGGAGCGGAAGTCCCCTGCACCACGGTGATGGTGATTTCATGCAAGCCGGCCTTCAGGGGGATGCCTTTCTTGCCGGTTTTGGCAACATCCAGCTCCACGGTGTTGGCGGCGGCGGATTCCGTGGCGGTAGCGCCGGGCATGTAGTTGCTATCAGCATCAATGAGGTGGAATTTGTGCATCTTCACAAAAGCCTTGCTGCCGGGCACATCATCCAGCGTGAGGTAGAAATGCCAGTGGTTGCCATCCTGCGGCACATTCAGGTAGCCGCGGAACTCCGTCACAGAGCCTGCGGGCAGCAGGGTTTCGCCGGGTTGGGCAATGACCGGAGCCATCGTGGTAAGTTCTGCGGGCAAGCTGTTGTATGCGGGCACCCAATCAACGGCCGTCTTGCAGCTGCGCATCAGCAGCCCGGGGGTCACCGTAGCCGTCTGCGCGGGCACCAAGGTCATATCATAGCTGCGGAAACCACCACAGCCATTGTTGCGGCGGGGCGCATTCGGGTCGCGGTGGTAATCATAAGCGCGGCGGTTGTAGAGCGCCAGGCTGCGCATCCAATCCTGCGTGGGCACGCCGGGCTGGGCAGCCAAATTCTGCGTTTCGTGGGGGTCGGCAGCGGTATCGTAGACCTCAAAATCTTCCTGAGCGGTCTTGATACCCGTGCGGATAGCCTTGAGCCAGCCTTTAGCATCCGTGTGGAACATGAGCACCTGCTGCTCGCCACGCTGCTTGCCCTTCTTGTTGGCGGCATAGTCACCATACTGTGCCATGCCACCCGGGAAGAAGTATTCTGCATACAGCACGCGGTCACGCATGCCTTGCTCGGCCCCGGCTTCGCCCTGCAACAAAGGCAACAGGGATACGCCATCGCAGCGCATCGGCTGCGGCACATTGGCCAAATCTGCCAACGTGGCCATCCAGTCCTGGAACTGCGTGGGCGTTTGGTCTGCCAACCCACCCTTCACAATGCCCGGGCCATAGACCACACAGGGCACGCGCAAGCCGCCATCCCACACATCGCGCTTGATGCCATCGTGATTGCCATAGCTGCGGAAGAAGGAGGGGTCCTGAGCCGGAGCGGGATGCCCGGCAAAACCGCCCACGGCACCCGGTTCATCATGGGCGCCGTTGTCGCTGGTGAAAATGATAACGGTGTTCTTATCAATCTGCAAATCCTTGCACAGCTGCACCAGGTCGCCCATGGCTTCATCCACGCGGGTAATCATGGAAGCATGGCGGCGAGCCGTCATGAGCTTGTGCTCAGCATTGTTGCCGTAGCGCTTCTTAGCGTAGTCTGCCCAAGCCTCGCGATACTGCGGGTGGATGTAGGTATCCCAGGTGGCGGCATCGGCCGTGTTAATCATCTTGCTGGGGGTGCCAAGCCACTGCACACCACCCTTCAGGCCACCGCCGGCCGGGTAGGCAGCCCCGGGAATCCCCAGGCGTGCATGCGGTGCCACGTAGGTGAGCGCCAGGAAGAAAGGCTTGTCTTTATCAGCCGTTTTCTGGTCCACAATCCACTTTTTGGCACGGGCGGTAAACAAATCCGTGCAATAGCAACCATCCAGTTGGTCGGTAATCATCTCATCGCCATCCCAGATGGCATTGCGGTGCGTCTCAGGATCTGCGTTGCTCTCTTCCTTGGGGTAATGGCGGTGCCCCGCCAGGTGATTGTTGTAGCCAAAGAAATAATCAAAGCCACGCTTGGTGGGCCAGGCCGGGCAAGTAGCGGGGGTGCCACCGCTCTCTCGGCCACCACCGATGCCCCATTTACCAATGAGGGCTGTGCTGTACCCAGCGGCCTTGAGCACGGAAGCCACGGTGTGGCTATTCTCCAGCGCAGCGTCAAAGCTGTTGTTGCGAATCACCTCTGCATGGCCCTGGTGCACACCGGTGAATAAACTGGCGCGGGCCGGCGCACACACAGGCGCACTGGTGTAGTGGCGCAGCAGCTGCACACCCTCCCGGGCCAGATGATTCAGGTTCGGCGTGTCAATCTTCGGTGTTCCGGCATGTTCAGCAGCCTGATTCAGCCCCAAATCTCCCCAGCCCATATCATCCACCAACACCAAAATAATGTTGGGTTTGTTCGCGGGCGCGGCTCCCATGGCCAAGGCACAGCTCATCGCCATGCCCAGCACGTATTTCATGAAACTTTTCATGCTGCCAAGCCTACCACAAAGTCCATGAAATCTCAAGGGTAAAAGAGCATGCCCCCTGCTTTCTGCCACCCACTCCGTGGTCTCAAAATCAACACGAGCGCATATTACGGATGATGAACCAGGCCACGAGCGCACTGCTGACAGCAAGGGCTGCGCACTGCATCTGGGTGGACATGCCGACCATGCGCATGGCCCCCTGCACCACCACAGACATGATGCCGAGGAAGCAATCCACCAGATTGCCTGCGGCAATCACATCGCCGCGCTTGTCATCATCTGCCCTGTCCTGCAAAAGCGCATTGAGCGGCACGAGATACCCGGCAGCGGCCGCACCGGTCAGCGATAAGGTGGCATAGAACAGTGTGCTGCCATAGGGGGCAAAGGCCAGCAAAGCACAGCCCAGCGTCATGCCGATACCGCCCACCGTGGCCACCCAGGTGCGAATCTTGCCGGCACAAATGATGGACGCAAGCACACCGCCCACAATCGAGCCGCCGCTGATCCAGGCAATCAACAAGGCGGAATCCTTTTGCTGCCCCAGCACGGCCATAAAATCGGCTCCCTGCTCCACCGGGTGAGCATCTGCCGCCATTTGCAGGGCGATGAGCATCATGGTGCCGGCGATAAACCAGAAATAGCCGATACCCACCTCGCTGTTGCGCAGCACCTTGTTATTCCACAGCATGCGCAGCTGGGAGAAATGCTCCCACAGCAGGCTCCAGGAAAAGGGGCGGCGGCTCTGCGGCTCGAAACGCGGAATCGTAAGGCTGAGCAAGAACACCAGCACCGCCCCGGCAGTGCAGCACACACAAGGCCAGGCGGCGGCCTCCCAGCCGGCTTCCGGCCCCCACTGGCAGAGCAAACGATACACCAGGTACAAGGCTCCTATCTGCCCCACCAGCAATGCCAACATCGAACTGATTTCCAGGATACCGCTGGCAAAGCCGATATTCTCCGTCCCCACCATATCCTTCACCAGCCCCTTCTTGGCCGGGCTGAAAAACATGGCCTGCACGCAAAACACGGTGAAAAAGGCGATGGAAATCCACAAGCTGTGCATGAACAAGCCTACGGACATACCGATGAGCACGGCTACCTGCAACAACACCATGGCCTGCAACAGGCGGGTCTTGCAATAGCGGTCGGAAAGCCACCCGGCCATCGGTGAAAAAATCACGAAGGGCAACACAATGAGGATGGAAAGCGGGTATTGCAGCATTTGCCCCATCCATATACCCAAAGCAATCAACAAAAATTGAACTCCCTTTTCATTGAGGGAATTCATCGATTGTATCACAACCAGGCTCCAGAACGAGCCCCATGGCGTTTTTCCTTTTTGCGGTGTACTCATCTTGTATATCAGGCACAGTACAGGTCAGGCCCGCGCCATGCGAGCCTGACCCGTGAAAGAGAGCGAACATTACTTCCAGCCGTTGTCTTCCATGAAAGCAGCGGCATTTTCATGTCCCTGGCGAGCAGCCATGGAGACCCAATAGCGGGCTTGCAGCTCATCCTGGGGTACCCCCAAACCATGGTAATAGCAACGGCCGAGGTTGTACTGGCCATTGGCATTACCCAAATCTGCGGCCTGGCGGAAACAAGAGGCGGCGCGGGCATCGTCCTTCTCCACCCCCTCACCATTGCGATAGCACAGGCCGAGGTTATTGTAGGCCGAGGCATCATTCTGCTGAGCAGCGGCTGTATACCAACGGAAAGCTGCATTAAAATCCTGCTTCACACCGGAGCCTGTGGCATAGCAAGTACCCAGATTATCCTGTGCATTAGCATTGCCGGCCTGGGCTGCCATGGTATACCAGCGAACGGCTTCTTCCATATTCTTCGGCACGCCACGACCAAAGTCATAGCACTTGGCCAGCATAAGCTGAGCATCCGCATTGCCGGCTGCTGCGGCTTGGCGAAAATGCGACACGGCAGTCTCGTACTGACCGGAATCATAGAATCGAGCGCCGGTTTCATACTGCGTGGTCGGTGTCTCGCATGAGCTTAACACGGCTGCAGCCATCACTGTCAGGAAAAGAGCTTTTTTCATAGCGTGTATAGAATATTTAATCAAAGAGAAAGCAGATAACGCTCAGCCTCCATGGCTGCCCAGCAGCCCATGCCGGCGGCAGAGATAGCCTGGCGATACACAGGGTCAGCCACATCACCGGCGGCAAAAAGCCCCGGAGTCTTGGTGGCCGTGCCGCCATTGGTGCGGATGATGAACCCGGCGCCATCCACATCAACCAAGTTGCCAAGGAAAGCACTGTTGGGTGTATGACCAATGGCCATGAAGACACATTTCACATCCAGCGGGCGTTGCTCGCCGGTCACAGTATCCTGGAGAGTCACAGAGCAAAGCTCACCGCTCTCATCGGTCTGATAAGCAGCGATGGTGCTGTTCCAGACGGGTTCAATCTTCGGGTCATTGAGCACGCGCTGCTGCATGGCCTTGCTGGCGCGCAGCGTATCGCGACGGTGAATCAGGTATACCTTGCTGGCAAAGCGGGTCAGGAAGGAAGCCTCTTCGCAGGCGCTGTCGCCACCGCCCACCACACACACAGGCACATCGCGGTAGAAGGCGCCATCGCAGGTGGCGCAAGCCGTCAGGCCGTGGCCCACAAGTTCCTTCTCACCGGGCAAGCCCAGATAACGAGCCGTGGCACCCGTAGCCACAATCACCGCCTGTGCCTTGTAGGCACCGCCGGACGTAGTCACCACAAACAGGCCGGTGCAATCCTCGCGGTGCACGGAAAGCACATCCTCATAAGCATAGCGGGCACCGAACTTTTCAGCCTGCTGGCTCATGTTGAACATAAGCATGGGGCCATCGATACCTTCGGGAAAACCCGGAAAGTTTTCAATCTCTGTTGTTGTGGTCAGCTGCCCACCGATTTGATTACCGGTAAACACCAATGGTGCCAAATCAGCGCGCGCTGCATAGATAGCCGCAGTATAGCCTGCGGGCCCTGTGCCGATAATAATCAATTTCTCATTCATCGCTGCCATGGTATCACACGCGCGCCTACGCGCAAGCACATTTTTCGTCAGTTCCACTTTTCTTCCACCCAGATTGCAACAAACTCGCTTCCCCGTGCAGAGGGAAGCGAGCTTGTCTTAAAGTATGGGGGCTATCATCAGATATCCCAGGAATCCAGCCACTTGAAGGAAACAATGCGGAACTTGCGGCCCATGACCTTGTTGGCGCGGCTGAGGCCCTTACCCTTGCTGCCATCGGGTTCATACTCGCGGTCGGCAGGGGCATTGGTGGGATCCACATAATCCATGGTGCGCTGCACCACAGCCTCGCACCAGGCCTGAGCCAGGATGGCATTGCGCACATTGCGCACGCAGCCGTAAGCACGCACCGTAAACGTATCATCACGCACCGTCAAAATATTGCCGAGAGAGGCCAACACGTCACTCTGAATCAGGTAACCGGGAGCTGCGGTATACAGGGAACCTTCTTCAGCTTTCGGGAAGGAGAACAAATCACCGGAACCGGGCTTGGGCACCTCCACCTCATCGAAGAGGCGGTTGATATCCGTCTCATCGATAGCGGCCTGCAGAGCACCCTTCAAGGCCTCATTGGAGCCGGACTTATCCAGGCGACGGTTGATGAAGTCGGACATATTGAGGAAGGGCCCGCGCTTGCGCACCTGCTTCACCATCTGCTTGGCCAACTCGCGGATGGATTCGGGCTCCAGCATGCGAACTTCGCCCCAGGCTGCGGCTTCACCGCTGTTCTGACGCAGAGAAGTAGATCCCTGCATCATGCTGTAACCGCCGAGCGAATCAATACTCTTATCCGTGGTCGAAACCATGAAACGGGAGAACAAGACCTGGCTCTCGGACTTACCGGCTTCCACCAAGCTCAATTTCTTCTCCGACACGTTGGTCACCAGCTTGCGCTTGGCCAGGCCCTGCAACACAGATGCCCAGGCTTCCTCGGAAATGGAGTTCACATTGAAGCCACCATCAATCATCAGATACTGGGCAATATGCTTCCAGCCATCCTTTTCCATAATACGCTTGATGATTTCTGCATCTTTGTAGGGCGTGGCAGACTTCTTGTAGCGAGACACCGGCAAGGGTTCCTTGCCGCTCAGGAAATCCTCCAACACATCCTCAGCCTTGCGTGCAGACTTGCCCTGGTTGGGCATATCGGACACGGAAGAGCAGAACCAGCGGTCCCACATGGCATCGTTGATGAGCAGACCGTGGTCAAAGAAATCACTGAAAATCTGGCCATTGGCGCCCACAACGGTGGAAATCTCATTCTTGTGGAAGGTGTACACATCGCCGGGGGGCAAGCAGGGGTCAGCAAAAGCATTGCCGATACCCACACCGGGCACACCGCTCTGGTACTGCATGGTACGCAGCATGGCCTGGTTCACAAAGTCACCGGATGCCTTCACCTCGTACCAACCGGGCTGCAAACGCATACCGGCAAAACCTGCCAGAGAGAACGGGGGATGCACCGGCAGCTCCAACACGGAAACGAATGACACCTGCTCACCCTCGCTGTTGATACCAAGAATACCGTTGCGACCGATATTGTCCATGGGGGCAGCGCTCAGGCCACCACCAACATCAAGGGAGGCCAGCTGATAGGGGTGATACTGGCGCTGCTGGTCGCTCGGGCGTGTCAGGGCACCACCCCAGAATGCTGGGCTGGAGTGCTGCCACACTTTGGTACGGTAATCCTTGCCCTCCAGAATACTGGAAGAAATGCTGGGATTGGCAGACTTGGCTACCACACCGACAGCGGCAATGAAATAGGGTACCGTAGCATCACGCTGGGAGCCATCAACCGACCACACAGCATCGTTGCGATTTTCATCGCAAAGCACCGTATCAAGGCCGGTATCTGCCGGGTCATACCACCCCAGCAAGAAACGCTGCGGGCTTTGGCCTCGCTTACCTTCGGCCGTATCACCGGCATCGGCAGGTCCCATGCCAGCATAGCCATTGAACACGGTGATACACTCGCGCTGGCGCGGGGAGAACCACCAACCGTCCGGGTTGTAGGGGTTGCTTACGCTATCCAGGCCAAGGCGCAGGCGCACATGGAACTTACCGGCTGAAATGTTGGTACCGGAAGCCACACCATCCGTCTCCGGCTTACCACCGGTGTTACTGTAGAAGAGAGCCTTGTAACCGGCAACAGCGCTGGGATTGTAACCGGGCACCCAGGGGTTATCAAACTGGCCGCCCTTGTTGGTACGGGCATTGGCGTGTGAGAAGAAAAGAATTTCACCCGGGGCAAAGACAATATCGTCATTGGCAGCCCCCACACTGGACAAGAAATAGTTACCCCAGTCCTGACCGAAGCCGGCATCACCGGTATTCTGAGTCATGGCATAGTGGCTCCAGCCATAATTCCAGGTATTAGCCTTCTGCACAGCGTAGGTCTGCAGCCAAATATTCTTGTAAGGCACAGACTGAGCCCAGAGCTGATTACCACGAATCTTCATGGGCACGTTGTAGGGGTTCCACCACAGGAAGAGCGGAGAGAAGCACATACTCAGCTTGTAGGCCTTATCCTCTTTACCCCAAGGCTGTTTGGCATTATCTTCTTCCACCAGGCCGAAGGTACTCATGTAAGCCAGCATCACAGGTGTGCGAGCATAACCGGCAGCCGTGCTCCCCTGCTCCGTCATGGTGCGGGAGCTGTACAGCGAGTCAATCGTCAACCCATTAGGATTCTTCTCGTAGTTGGTGGATTTGGATTTGATGGCAGCACCACTCATACGGGTGTAGGCATCATCCACCTTCCCCAACAAACGAGCGGTGAAGTTATCGCTGTCATTGGCATCGCCATTGGGCCAGCAGTTGTAATAGGAATGCAGCACCTGCCAGGAACCGATGGGCATGTTCTTCTCTGTGCCCACGGGCACTTCCTTGCCTTCTGCAATGGGGCAGTCCTGATCCGAACGAGCTGCAAAATCCGTATCTTTCAAGCTCTTCTTGTTGAGCAGCAAGCACAAGTCCTCCTTGAGCCCACCCGTTCGCACGTTAATCGGCAAGCTGTAAGAGGTGGTTGTCACGTCAAAGAAATAAGGCATACCAGCGGACTGGGAAGAAGAGGCAATCAACGGAATGCTGTTAAGCGTGAGCAACTTCTCGGGCTTCTCTATCTTCATCGGCACGAAGTCCAGATTCTCGCTGTCCACAAACATGGGGCCGGGGGTATCCCATGTCTGGCGCAATACATCCAAGGGCTCCGTTGCCTCCTCACGGTCTGCGATGGAAATCTTGCTCTTCTGGTTTTCGCCACCTACCCACCAGGCAAAGCTGGCTTTATTTTTGCCGGAGGACGGCATGTTGAGCAAATCGGCATACACGTAATGACGGCCGGTCAGACGCTTGCCCAAGGTGCCCTCGCCCACCAGGCAAATGCGCTGGCCGGGCCTGCGCGTACCAAGATCGCTCACCGCCTGCATCTGGCGCAGCTCCGAAGGCTTGCGGGAGGAAATCAGCCACTTGCGGAACATGGATTCACGCCCCTGGCGATACGTTTCCTGAATACCATTACCCTTTCCATCAACGGGCTTCCCATAGATGGGGCCACTCCAACTATCCCACACACCAAGGATGTGTTGCGAAACACTACCCTCGGACTCTGAAATGATACCGGAACTGGCAGATACGCGGCGATCCGGCCCCAACTCCATCTGCAAATTGGCAATGGCATCATCCAGGCCAATAAGGGCCTGCTGCCTGGCTTCTGCCTGCAACACCGTCTGCATGGCAATGCGGTTCTGCGAAGAAGCCATCGCCATAATGCCTACGGCCAACAGCGTCAGAAGCATCATCAGCGTCAGCGAGGCAATCAGCGCAAAGCCATGCTTCTTTTTCTTCATCAATCTTTTATGCGGAAAACTTGCTCGTTTGATTTTCATACACTAATCAACAGTACCCTACTACTATACACCCCGGAGGGCGCACGTCAAGCAAATTCGAGGCACCGAAAGAGCAAAATCGAGCGCTTTTTACACGAAAAACCCACCGGTAATGAACCGATGGGTTTTGTGGTATACGAAGTATAAGATTCGAACTTATGACCCCATCCGTGTGAAGGATGTGCTCTACCACTGAGCTAACTTCGCATTCAGGCATCCAGCAGACTGGGTGCGGGCACATTGTATCAGCCCGGCGCACGCATTGCAAGCTTTTTTGTAAAAAAAAATGCAATTTTTTGACAAGCTACGACAAAAACGGGCCTTGGGCGTGGTACGTAGGGCGGAGGGAATGAAGATTAAAACCACGGTCCGCAGCGGCCAGCAGCAGCGGCAATAGTTCCGGCAACGTCGCATGAGGGCTGCGGCTCAGCAGCCACAAACAAGAACCGGACTCATTGGACACCAAGGCATTCCTATACTCATCATCCACTTTCAGGATATGGTAAGGAGAAGCAAAAAGGCGAAAGAAGGGCACAAAGGACACCCTCAGGATACTGTCCGACACATGCGTGGCCCTGCCATGCGCCGTGCACACATCTCCATTCCCTTTTCTGCCGTGATTGGTGATGGACACGCAGCCATCAGGCAGCAGTACATATTCGGCCCACACGGCATCTAAGCCCCATTCAAAAGGTGTCTCAAAGCGGGCCATTTCGAACCAGCGTCCCATATAGCGGGGCAACTCCACACCGGAAGCCGGGGTCGTATCAGGCCGGTTCGCGGCGGAGACAGGGTGATTGCGTTGGTACAAGTAGTATTGCAAAGCGCGCAGTATCATACGGGGTATGATACCCCTCGCGCCGCGTGCGTTTACAAACAGGCTGAATCAATCAGGAAGGCAGCAGGCGTACCACTCTGTCGGCTCGCGGCAGGGTAATCGTGATGGTCGTGCCTGTGCCCTCTTTGGAGGCAATGCCCAGGGTGCCGCCATGGTCCTTGATAATGCGGCGCACAATCAACAAGCCCAGGCCATTCCCCTTTTTCTTGGTCGAGCGGAACGCCTCGTACATGCTCCCCATCACCTCATGGGAAATACCGGTGCCATTATCGCTGATGATGATGCGCACATCCGTATCATTGAAATCCGTCTGGATGTACACGCCCCCCTGCTCTCCCGGGATGGATTGATAAGCATTGCGAATCAAATTGTAAAGCACCTGAAACAGCTGATTCGGGTCAGCGCTCAGCTCCGGCAAATCTTCGCACAACGATTGCTGAATGGCTATGCCACGGGGGGCTATTTCCGGGGTCAGCACATCCAGCACATGCGCCACAAGCTCATTGATGCGCACCGTCTCGCGCTGCAATTGCGAGGGGCGCATAGACTTGAGGAACTGGTGCAGCAGCGTATCCAGGCGGCGGGTTTCCGCCAGGGCACCCTCCAGGAGCGAGCCCAGTTTGTCCTGCTCAGCCTGCGGCATCTTGGACAGCTTGCGCTGCATCAATTGCAAGTTCAACCCCAGCGAATTGAGGGGATTACCGATTTCATGTGCCACAGCACTGGCCATGAAAGAGAGCAGATTCATCTGCTCCGCCTCGGCATTTTCCTCGCCCTGCTCCACGCGCTCCGTATCATCGCGCACCAGCAGCAGGTATTCCATACCATCCGCCACCGGGCTCATCAGAAAGTTGTAATGCTTGGGCGTCGGGTAATTCACATGCAAATCACGCGTGATGGCCACACCACTGCCGCAGAGTTCTTTCCAGCTGCAGGTGCCCCCCACCAACCGCTCGAAGGGCTCTTTCACCAGCTCACGCAGCGGGCGGCCATAGATAGCAACCGCCGCCTTGTTGGCAAAACGAGGGTGCCCATCTGCATCGAACAAAACCAACCCATCGCGCAGCGCATCAAACACATCCTGCAACAACCCCTTATCCGAGGCCAGACGCAGGAACAAGCTGCGCAGCTCATCCGTATCCAGTTGGTCCAGACGAGCCATGATTTTTTCCATGGTGTCGCGGTTCATGTGTGTATCAGAATTCTACTTTTATTTCTCGGAATGTAGCGGGCAACACGACACGGAAGGTCTTGCCCTGGGCATCAGCTTCAGCCTGGCAGCTCTTGCCATCCACTTCTACGCGGGGCACAGCATGATACGGCAAGGCATGCAACACCAGGTCAATGGTGGGCACCGTGCTCTTTCTCTTGCCTTGCACCGTGCAGGTCAGGGTGAAAGAACGCGCATCCGAACAATAGCGGAAGCGGCGCAGCAGGTAATGTTCTTTCTCCAGCGCCTTGGGGTCATCTCCACCATCATCATAGTGCATGCTCTCCTCGCATGCGTGCGGAGCCCACCACACATCGTAGATAAGCGGGGCGGCGGCCAGCTCATCAACATGCTGCTGCACCGGCCAGCGGGGAATGATGTGGCCACCGCGCACATAGACCGGAATGTGTGAAAGGGGTGTGGGCACCCAGGTTTCAGATTCGGCCACGGGCGCCGGGGCATCCGTCCACAGGCAATACCAGCATCCCGGCGGCACATAGAGGAAGCGCCCGGCCTCCCCCGGATGATGCACCGGCACCACATACAAAGCATCGCCCACAAAGAACTCGCTGCTGCGCCAGTAGGTATCCTCATTCTCCGGGAACATGAGCGCCAGCGAACGGATAATGGGCATTCCCTCCACCGCATAGCGGTAGAACTGAGTGTAGAAATACGGCAGCAAGCGGTATCTCTCCTCAATGGCGCGGCGCACGGCATCCTCCACCGCCGGGCCGAACATCCACGGCTCCTGCCCGCCGAACTCACCATTGTTGTGGTTGCGGAAAAGCACATGGAAAGCCGCCAGCTGCATCCAGCGGCAGAAAAGCTCCGGCGTGGGCTTGCCCAGGAATCCCCCCGTATCAGCACCGCAGAAGGACACACCGCTGGCAGAGAGACGCTGCACCATCAGGTTGGCCATTTTCAGGTTATCCCAATCAGAGTAGTTATCCCCCGTCCAGGTGGCAGCCCAACGCTGCATCCCCGCAAAACCGGCACGGCTCAGCACAAAGGGGCGGCGCTGCGGGGCGCTCTGCTCCATCCCCTGGCGCGTAGCCATGGCCATGCACTGCCCATACACATTGTGAGCCTTGAGGTGAGAACAGGAGAAACCATCAAACGCGTGGCGCGTATCATCCGGGAAGGTTTTATCCGGGAAAATGGCCGGCTCGTTCATGTCCGTCCACACGCCGCGCACACCATATTCCGCAATCTGGCGGTGAAACAAATCTGCCCACCATTTGCGGGTATCCGGCGAGGTAAAGTCCGGGAAGGTGCAAGCCCCCGGCCACACATCGCCCTCCAGCAAGGCACCATCGTGGCGGCGGCAGAACACATTGCGCTCAAACCCGCTGCGCCATACGTAATTATCCGGGTTAATCTTGATGCCCGGGTCCACAATGGTGACCACCTTGAAGCCCTGCTCTCCCAGTTTTTCAATCATCTTCTCCGGCTGGGGGAAGCGTGTTCTATCCCACGTCAGCGCCTGGTACTGATTCATGTGGTGAATATCCAGGTGAATCGCATCGCAGGGGATGCGGCGCTTGCGGAACTCTGCCGCCAACTCCATCACGTTGGATTCCGGGTAATAACTCCACTTGCTCTGGTGGTATCCCAGAGACCACAGCGGAGGCATGGGCGGCAGCCCGGTGAGCCGCGTGTACATCTGCACCGTTTCCAGTGCCGTGGCACCCGAGATAAAGTAGTAATCCATCACCCCGCCATCGGCTCCAAACAGCAGGCGGTCTTTGCGTTCCTTGCCAAAGTCAAAATACGAACGCATGGTGTTATCAAAGAAAATACCATACTGCGTCCTCTCATTCAGGCAAAGGAAGAAGGGGATACTTTTGTAGAGCGGGTCGCTGTCCGGGTTGAACTTGTAGTGGTCCGCCCCCCACATTTCAAAACGCCGACCGCGCATATTGAGCGCGCAGGGCTTATCTCCCAGCGCAAAGAAATGCGCCTTCTTGGGCATCACTTTCAGTACCCACACCAATTCATCGCCTGTGCGTTCCTGCAAGCGGTGCCCCATCCCCTCGGCATCGGCAGAGAGGATACGCCCGGTCGCATCGGTGAACTCCAGCCCGGCATCTCTCTTGCGAATGATAACGCGCAAAGCCGGGGTACGCACCTCGTAGGTCCAATCACTCTCGCGCTCCTCCAGCGGGATGAGGGGCGGATTGTACTCCGGTGCAATGCCGTAGCTGGGTATGTTCTCAAAAACAGCGCCCGTCACATAGCGGCACCGCACCACTCCCGGCTCCAGAAAATACAAACGCAAGCGATTCGTTGGCAGTTGCAACTCCAACGTTCGCTTATCCACCCACTCATAGTGTTGGATGCAATTTTTGGCAGATTGAGGATCCATCACTCAGGCGGACTAACCCGGAGGCCACTGCATACTGCGGCCACCCAGGATATGAATATGGAGGTGCGGGACAGTCTGCCCTGCATCTGCCCCCGTATTCATCACGGTGCGGAAACCACCCGGTTCCAGCCCCAAATCACGAGCAATATCCCCCACCTTGAGCATGAGGTGCGCCAGCAGCTCAGCATCTTCTGCCGTGGCAGACGCAATATCGCGCAGCGGCTTGCGGGGCACCAGCAGCACATGCACCGGCGCAGCAGGCGCCACATCGCGGAAGGCAACGCACAGCTCATCCTCGTACACCATGGCGGCGGGAATCTCTTTGTCAGCTATTTTTTGGAAAAGTGTTTTCTCCATCTCAGGCGCAGTATAGCGCAGCACGCATAAAATTGCAATTGCATTTTTGCCGGTTGCACGCTATACTCCCCGGCAGAGATGCAAGGACCGGAAGATTTCAACACATTCAATCATCACGACTGCGGCGGGGCCATGCTCATGCTGAGCATTCCTCCGGCCGTCATCTCATTCGTCCTGCTGGATAATCAAACCCTTGCCATCATTCTTGGTGCAGCCGCGGTCTTCGTATCTACCATTGTTTATTTACTGGCCTATCTCACCCACTGGAAGATTATCCCTCGTATAGTTGATTTGCTGGGCATGATTCTCACGCCACTCTACGCCATAGCAGCCGTGTGGCTGTTTATTTACTACCCGTAATCCGGCGGGTAATTATTCCATGAGGGCATCGCCCTCGATGGCAGATTCAGGCCAAATCCCCTGCTCCACCATAAACACCTCCCACGCGAGCAAAATCTGCTCAAACACGGCCGGATTCACCTCAAAATGAGTCAGCGTGTGGTCCCCATTGGGGCACAGCACCAGCTCTGCCACATTGCCCAGCTGGCGCCATTCCTCGCAGAACCACTCCCGCATACCGAAATCCAGCAAGGGGTCTGCCATGCCATGCGCGCAGAACAGAGGGGGCAAATTGCGGCGCAACAGCGCGCAGGGGTTGATGGTGTTGGGGTCTGTCACCTCGGCCTTGATGTTGAGCATGCGGGATTCCGGAGCATCCACATCCACCACACCGCGCAGAATAGCCACACAAGCCGGCATGAGCGGCGGCACATCTTTGCTCCCCATTTGCCACCAGCGGCGCGTCTCCAGCATGGGCTGCATCGCGGCGTTGAGCGCCATGAGGCCACCGGCATCAGCCCCGGCCAGGGTGATGCGGTCCTGGTCAATCCCCAATCCGGCAGCATTGTGGTGAATCCATTTCCAGGCATCCAAACCATCCTGGATGATGTCCTCGGCTGTCACCTCAAAGCGAGCATGTGTGCGGTATTCCGGCAAGATGCACACAATCCCGCGGTGTGCCAGGTGCATCGCCCAGGAAACAAACTCTTCATTGTACTCCAGCGCCCACATGCCGCCGAAAAAGAACATGACCGCCGGGGCAAATGCCTCGGGCGTATGCCCGGCCGGGGCAAAAAGGCGGGCGCGCAGCTCCACACCATCCCCGAAGCGTTTCCACACGAAAGAGGGGGCTTTATCCAGCATGCGCTGACAGCGGGCCTCCTCGGCGGTACGGGGTCTGCGGGGAAAGGACGTCATAAAGCACACCCAGTATGCTATTTTCTTGCCATGAAAGCAAGTCTGATGTAAGTTCTAAACAGATATGAGAGCATTTTTTTTCATTGGGTGCATATTGGGAGTATGCTGTAGCCATGTTTCGGAGGCACAGATGACGCAAGCCGGCATCGATGCAGCGTTGAAACGCCGTGCAGAAGCGCAGAAACAGGCAGAAGCCCCGGCCAACTTTGCCACCCCCGATCAGGATGCAGCCCGCAAAATCGCTGAAATGGTGTACAACACCTGGCGCCTGAGCATGATTCGCGGCAGCGAGCCCTCCTGGCGCAGCAGCACCTCCGCCGCCCGCCAGGTCAAAGTCCGCAATCTCATCATCTCCCAGCGTGGGTCGTTCCCCAGAGATTTCTTCAGCAACCTGCAAGAACCGCCCAAGTTGGAAAACTTCATCTACGTCGGTTCCCTCTCCGGCTGCAATGGCCGCACCCTGGCTTCCACCTATGTGGGAAAAATGCAGCTTGGCGATGGCAAGGCTGCCGAAAATGCCTATGTGCTGGAGTTTGTGTTTGAAAACGGCAAATGGAAGCTGGATCAGAGCCGATTCTTTGACCTCAGCCAGTTGCCGGAGGTGCGCAAGCGTCTGCACGCCCGCGATTTGAACGTTCTGAAAGAACAGGACGGCTTCCAGCCCTACACCAGCATTCCCAAGCCCCCGCCCGCCTGCAAAGCCCCCGAGCTTATCGGCAAAATCTTCACCGATTGCCCCGGCCGCTCGATTGACATCACCATCAATGGTGTATCTCTCCACGAGTTTGATGATGAACGCCGTGCAGATGTAATCTCCGGTGGTCTGAAGCGTGGCCGCAACACCATTTCCTACACCATCCGCGACCGCGAGGGCCTCCAGCGCCCCGGCATGGGCATCGGCATCTTTGTCATGCCCGAAACACCCGGCAACACCCCCGTCTGCGTGTTCGACCACATCCTGGATGCCAACGATACGGCCACCGGCGGCTCGTTTACCTTCACGATTGAAAATGCGCATATCGCCTCGATGAACCCGCAATTCAAAGGCGAAAAACCGGCCCCCTTCCACGCCGCCCCGCTGAAAGGCAAGCCCCAGCAAAAGCCCTGAGCCCATGTCTGGCAGCCCTGCATTTTAGGCTGGATATCACCGTGTCATCTATAGTATAATATCCCACGACCAACAGCGTAAGCACATGAAACTTCGTTACCTTCTTCCCCTTCTCTGCGCCCTCACAGCCTGCTTCAGCAGCTGCCAGTCCCAGAAAACCTACCCGCTTTACTTCCTGACGGAGGCTCGCGGCACAGAATCGGGCTCTCGTTTCCTCATCATGTACCGTGGGCGCCCCTACACCAAGCTGCCCATCCTCACGCTCGAACACTTTGAAAAATATCGTTCATTCGTCAATCCGGACGGCTCATACGGTGTGGAGCTGTTCATCAAGAAAGAGTGGCGCACGCGTCTCTACCTGGCCACGCAGGAAAACATTGGTCTGCTGTTGCTGCCGGTGGTCAATGGACTGGCCTTTGAGCCGCAGCGCATCGACCGCGCGGTGACGGATGGCGAGCTGGTCATCTGGAACGGTCTCAATGGCTATGACCTCATGCAAATTTCCAAGACCGTCACGCCCATGGTGCCGGAAATTGAGGAGAAGCGCTTCCTCAAGAAGAACCCGCGTCCGCTGCCTGAGAAGCCCAAGAATCCCTCGCAGACCAAGGACCACACCGGGCGCACCATTGGCGAACTTTTCCACTCTGCAAACTGATGCGGCGTTTTTTCCTGCACCTGTTGTTCATGCTGAGCTGCCTGGGTTATGCCCAAGCAGCTCAGGATTTGGTGTACCGCCTGCCCACCACCAATGATGCGCTCTTCCGGGAGGATCACAACGGCTTTTACATGTACTGCGACCGCCACTTCGAGGGCACCAAGTCGCAGCCCTGGGAGGCCGGCACCTATGGCATGGTGCGCAATCCTTTCCGCACCGCCGATGGCGAGCTCATGTTCAGCCGCATGCACGAGGGTATCGATGTGAAGCCCCTGCACCGCGATGCCAAGGGCGAACCGCTGGATCAAATCCGCCCCATCGCCCCCGGCAAAGTCGTGCATGTCAACAACTCACCGGGCAGCAGCAATTATGGCCGCTATGTGGTGGTGGCGCACCGCATCCCCGAGGGCACTATCTACTCGCTCTATGCCCACCTGGCCTCTGTCTCCTGCACCGTGGGCCAGCGTGTCGGCACCGGCAATGTGCTGGGCATCATGGGCCACACCGGCGTGGGGCTCGATCGTGTGCGCTCCCACCTGCATCTGGAAATCGGGCTTCTCATCAATGAAGCATACGACCAATTCTGCCCGGCCAGCAATAAGCAAGGCATCTACAACGGTCTGAATCTCATCGGCATAGACCCCACCGACATTCTCCTGCAAAGCAAAGATGGCGAGCCCGTCTCCATCACCCGCTATTTCAGCACACTCAAAGAACACTACCGCGTGCGCGTGCCCCGCATCGGCACCATGGATTTTCTGAAGCGCTACCCCTTCCTCTACAAAGGCAAGCCGGGGCTCAGACCGAAATCGCTTGATATGGTCTTCACCGCCTCAGGTGTTCCCATCGCCATCTATCCTTCTGATAAAGAAGTGAGTGAGCCCACCCTCATCGCGTGCAAGCCCATGCCAACCCTGCAACAGAACTGCACGGTGAATCGCCTCAAAAACAGCAGCAAAAACGCCGCCCTGACCGCTTCCGGCCGCCGCTATATCGACCAGTATCTCTGGCTGAAAGGCCGCTATCCTGTTCCTCCCCCCGAACCCACCCATACCAATGAAACTCCCACTCATTCTGCCACTGATTCTTCTGTCCCAGGTAGCACAGGCACACTTGGCGCAAGCTGAACGGCTGGTAAGACATGAACGCTACGCCGAGGCTCTCTCCACCATCCCTCAGGATGATACGAGCCCCGAAGCCCAGTTCTGGAAAGGGCAAGCGCTGATGCATCTGGCACGCTTGCCGGAGGCTGCTCTGGCGTTCAACGGAGTTCCGCAGGATTCCCCCCTCTATCCTTACGCGGCCAAGGGCACCCTCTACTGTGCGTGGCAATGTCCTTCTCTCAATTTTGTGGAGATGGTCGCCCCGCTCACCGCCAGTCCTCACGCCGATATTGCCAGGCTGGCGCTGGCCGCTCTGGCTGAATACCAGCTGCGCCACACCCGCAAGGGCGATACCTCCACCCTCGAAAAGCTGCGCGAAATGGCTGCGACGGATGATCAACTCAAGCCGCTTGTCAGTCTCCTGAATCTTGAGGATATGCGCCGCCAGGGCAAATACGATGAAGCCCTGAGCTACGGGCGCGACCTGGAGCAAAGCCCCGATATGCCCGCCCTCATGAAGCAGCGCGTGCGCCTGGCGCTGGCAGATGTCTACTACGCCAAGGAAATTGCCTTCAAGGGGCAGGAAGTACAGGAAGGAGAGGTGGACGATGAAGGCCGAGGCGAAGAAACCTTGCTGCAATTCATCTCCTCCAATCCCAACACCCCTCTGCTGGAGGAAGCTTTCCGCCGTCTGGATGAGCGCCGGGCCTTTGCCAACAGCAAATACGCCGTCAGCAAGCTGCGCGAGTGGAGCCGGGACACCGAGCACGCGCGCCGCGCCACGCTGGCTTTGCTGGCGCTGCAACGCCTGCGCCTGCTCAATGAGCCCGACACACGCGATGCTACCTTTGCCAACACCGCCAACACCAATTTCCCGCAGGAACCGGCCACGCGCATCATCCTGCAGGAGCGTATCCGCGATTTGCTGGCCAAGGAACGCAAGGATGAGGCCAGGCTGTATCTGGATATGCTGCACCGCGAGGACGATGCCCGCACCCGCTTCTTCCGCGCCACCTGCCTGGCAGATACGGATAAATGCGCCGCCAAGGATGAGTTCCTGCGCTGTGCTGATATCGCCCCCGCAGATGTGCGCCCGATTGCCTTGGCCAATGCGCTCATCTGCGCTTATGAAACGGGGGATGAACACACTGTGCAAAGCATCATGGATTCGGCCACGCTCCCCTCGGCTAAGCGTCTGTTCCTCCTTACCCATGCAGAGCTGATTCTGTCCAAAAATCCGGAATTGGCACGCCGCGAGCTGGAGGAAGCCAAGGCACTCTCACCCACCCCCGACCAAATGGCGGATATTGACCTGGCTCTGGCTCAAATCGAGATGCTCAGCAACCCGGAAAGCAGCCTGCAACGCCTCAGCCTTTACCCCGCAGAAGCCCGCAAAGATTGGCCGGATTCCCGCATCCTGCGCCTCTTTGCCCTGCGCTTGCAGGCCAGCGAAAAATGGGCCCAGCAGCAGAATAAGCCCAAGGACGAAGCCGTGGCTTCTTCCCTCAGCATCGTGCGTGATGCCCTGTCCACCGACTTAAAACCGGGCATTCGTCTGATTCTCACCGGCACGCTGGCAGACAAGCTCTCTGCCGATGGCCAGCACGAGGAAGCGTTCCGCATGCTGGAGGATTTGCTCCCCACCCTGCCCTCCGGCGAGGATAAGGCTCGCATCTACATGATGGCTGCCCGCGAGGCCGAGCACCTGGGCAGTCTGCAAGCGCTCAAAAAATCCATCACGCTCTATGAAGCTGCCGCCGACATGGGCACCGCGCTCACTAACCGAGCCAAAGCCCGCATGGCCGCCGTACTCGTCTGGATTAATGAAGGCACCCGAGCCAAAGATATCCTCAACACCATCCTGCGCAGCAAAACCAGTCTCACCCCCACGGAATTGGCGCATACCTATACCGTTCTGGCAGATGCCTATGCCATGGACGGCACGGAAGAAGGCAAGTCCAAGGCGCTGGAATGCTGCGAAATCATCTGGTCGCTGGAGGGTATATCCGAGCCGTGGAAAACCCGCGCCCGTCTTCAACACGCCACCTATTGCAGCCGCTTCCGCCAACACGAACGTGCGCTGGCGGATTATCTGAGCATCCTGGCCACTTGCCCCGCCTCCGGGGCCGACCCGGACACAGAAGAATGGCATCTGCTCTATGCCGCAGGCTCCGGTGCCATCTCAGAGCACATGCAGCTCAAGAATTACGAGGGGGCCGCTCTGCTGGCCGAGCAAATTGCTGCCTGGCCTCACTCGCCGGATGAGCCTCGCCCCGCCTCCGAAGCCACGGGCCCGCAAGCCAAGCGCTTTGCCGAATGGGCAGAAAGCATCCGCCGCACGCATTATCTCAAACCGCGGGTTCGCGCCGCGCATTAACGCACATCGCACCACACGGCACGGTGGTCGCTGGCCGTCTTGCCGGCGGGTATATCCACAATCCCGCTCTTGCAGCTGCGTCCCCGGCGGGCGCGCAGCACGCTGTTCACATAAATCTGGTCGAAGGTGTAGTACTCTCGCTCCGCCTTGTAATACAGCGTCCAGCCATCGCCCTCATCATCTTCGGGGGAAAGGCGCTGCAAGGCGGCATCGGCTGATACGCCCTGCGTCAGCACCCCCAGCGAGGCATCACCCGGGCCATCATTCCAATCGCCATACACCAGCACCGGCATGGCCGTTTGTTGGCGCATGGTCTGTTGCAGGTACATGGCCAGGGTGCGGGCTTCGCGGGCGCGCAAGCTGTCAGCCGCGGCTTCATCATCGGCCACGCGGGATTTGAGATGCGCCCCCACCACGCGGAAATAGCGGCCATCAGGCACCCCGATGGTCACATCCAGAATACCGCGCAGCATCTTGCGCTTCTGCTGCCCATACAAGCCATGATTGGCGCGGGATTGCACCTGCACCAGCGGGTAGCGGGAAAGCACCGCCAGGGCGCGGTCCTCGCCATCGCGCAGCAAGATGCTGCTATGCGGCAAGTCACAGCCCAGCTCCCTGAGCCGCAGTTGCAAATCTTTCAAGGCCAATGGCCCACCCATCTCTATCAGCCCCACCACATCGGGTTTCGCGCTCGCAATAACCTCGGCCACCGCCTGTCGGGCTTTTTCGGACTTGGGCTTGTTCGAATAGCGCGAGCGCGATTGTTCCCCTGCCACAAAATAATTCTGCACATTGTGCATCAGGAAGCGCACCGCGGGGCCGCTCTCCGGCATACGGCTCAAATCCGGCGCGGGGGCGGCGGTCACCTGTTCATCCTGCACCGCTGCGGCAGGCTCCTGCTGCCACTGCGCCGCCACTTGTTCCGGGGCATAGCGGGAAATCAACAGACTCGCAATGATGAGCACGAGCGCCAGCAGCGTCACATCCACCCTGCCCAGGCGCTGCAACCAAGCCAAGCCTGTTCCTTTGCGAGCCATAGCGCGTCGCATCAAGCCTCCTCGCGCAGCCATTCGGCTACCTGCGGGGCGGCATACGTCAGGATGATATCGGCCCCGGCGCGGCGAATGGACAGCAGCGTCTCCAGCGTGGTCTGCTTCTCATCCAGCCAGCCGGATGCCGCTGCGGCTTTCAGCATCAGGTACTCGCCACTCACATGATAAGCCGCAATCGGCAACGTGGTGTGCTGGCGCAGCAGCGCAATCACATCCATGTACATCGTGGCCGGCTTCACCATCAGCATATCCGCACCCTCGCTCTCATCCAGATAGGCCTCGCGCAGCGCCTCGCGCGCATTGCCCGGGTCCATCTGGTACGTCTTCTTATCGCCAAACTTGGGCGCACTCCCCAAGGCCCCACGGAACGGGCCATAGAAAGCGGAGGCATACTTAGCCGTGTAGCTGAGCAGGGAGACGCCGGTGTAGCCCTCGGCATCCAGCGCCGTGCGCAGCGCACCAATGCGGCCATCCATCATATCACTGGGGGAGATGATATCCGCCCCGGCGCGGGCATGGCACAGCGCCTGTCGGCACAGCGCCTCCACGGTCTCGTCGTTCAAAATCTCGTAGGAGCCATCTTCATACTCCTTCACAATGCCGTCCTGGCCGTAGGTGTTGAAAGGGTCCAGCGCCACATCCGTCATCACCATCATGCCCGGTACTGCGGCCTTGATGGCTCGGATAGCACGCGGCACCACACCCTCCGGGTTCCAGGCCTCGCTGCCTGCGGCGTCCTTCTTCTCCTCCGGCACCACAGCAAACAAATCCACGCACCGAATCCCCAATTCATACAAACGGCGGCACTCGCTCACAATCCCCTGCACGCTCCAGCGTGTGCAGCCCGGCAGCGACTCAATCGGGCTGTCCTCCTCCCCCTCCTGCACAAACATGGGGTACACCAAGTGAGCGGCGGTCAGCGCCGTTTCGCGCACCATGTTACGAATCGCGGCAGACTTTCGGTTTCGGCGGGGTCGAATGGGTAATTCTTGTATCACGCCCGCAGTATACCATTTTTGACGCAGCATTGCAAAGAAAAGAAGCGTCTTTTTTACACTTGTCAACGCTTTCATCCTGCTGTACAATGCGCCGCGCATGAATCGCTCCCAAATCCACAACGTACTGGAAAACTTCGACGTCACGCCCTCCAAATCGATGGGGCAAAACTTCCTGACGGATGAAAACGTGGCGCGCTGGATTGTGAACCAGTTGGAGATTGAGCCGGGCGATTGTGTGGTGGAGGTTGGCCCCGGCACAGGCGCGCTCACCGAGCATATTGCCCCGCTGTGCCGCAAGCTCATCCTCGTGGAGTTCGATGCACGCCTGGCCGAATACCAGAAAACCCGCTGGGCCGATCACCCGCACGTGCAGGTGAACCACGCCGATGGCGCCACCTGGGATCCCCGCCCCCTCTTCGCGGAAAAACCCGTCAAATTCATCGGCAACCTGCCTTATTCTGCCGGCGGTGCCATTCTGGCCAATTTCCTTACCTCCCCCTGTGCCTGTGAGCGAGCCGTGGTCATGCTGCAAAAGGAATTCATTGATCGCATCCTGGCCAAGCCCGGGGATGAGGCCTATGGGCTGCTCTCCCTGCGCATGCAGATGGATTGGGTGCCCAAGGCGCTCAAGACCGTGCCGCCGGAGGCTTTTTCTCCGCGCCCCAAGATTGATTCCACGGTCATGTTGCTCACCCGCCGCGATGAGCGCGAATTCCCGCCCTACGATCACCGCCTCATGGATGAGCTGATGCGCCGTTGCTTCGCCCAGCGCCGCAAGCAAATGCACAAGCAACTTCCCACCCACCGCGATTGGAAAGAGGTCTCCGCACAGCTCGGCATCTCCCCCACCGCACGCCCCGAGGAACTTGGACTGGAGCAGTGGATTCACCTCACCAACGCCTACGATCCGCACCCCCTGGCCGCCGTCGCGCAAAAGGATGATG
>JAFYUJ010000038.1 GCA_017558555.1 Akkermansia sp. | reverse complement strand
ATCAGTACCGTGTCTCTGCTCCGGTTTCCTCAGAAACCATCTTCGCACAAGCCACGGCACGCGTCACGACCTTTTCCTTCCCTCTCTTTTGCCTCTCCAGCACCCCTCCCGGAAGGTTGTATCCGGTGCCGGTCGCATCTCTGCGCCAACGTGGTGCTACGGAAAGTCCGTTTGATTGAAAATTGCCTTGCTCGGCCGGGCTAGCGAGTTGCTCGCTTTTTCCTTTCGAGCCGCCCCGTGACGGGGTGCGGGGCAAAGTATACATGAACTCCCACGAAACGTCAAGCTCGTTTTTGAAGAAATTTTGAATTTTTTCACACATTTTTCATAAAACGCTCATCATCAACGCTCCTATTTTTTCATTTTTTGGCACCAAGAAGGTGCCGCACATGCGGATGATGAAAAAGCACATATTTTCACTTGTAGAAGCCGTTTACCTTTGCTAGGATGGCATCATGGCACATGCAAATCGCATAGAAAGCATTGATACCCTGCGTGGTGCAGATATGTTCATGCTGGCTGTCGGGGCTGCATGGTTATTCTCTGTGGAATAGCCTGGCAGCGCCGCTTTTCAATGGAATAGCACAGCATTACGGAGACGCAAGGAGCTTCGTGTACCACCTTTTATCCGCCCTGCTCTTCTGGCTGGTGTTTTACTTTTTGTACCGCCACAGGGCGTACCTGCGGGTGTAAAGCAGCTATTCCTCAATCAAACAGCGAGGGATAGGATTTCATGGCGAGGTCTCTGGAGAGGCCGCGGATGGTGTAGCTATCCTCTGCCCGGAGAGCTTCCTCTGCCATGGCACGGCATTCCTCATAGTTGAGGTGGCGAATGGCAAAACGAATAAGCGGCAACAAGTGGGTACCCACAGAAAGTTCGCGCACACCCAGCCCCACCAGCAGAGGCACGAGGGTGATATCTCCACCCATTTCACCGCAAATGCCGGTGGGAATACCGGCGGCAATGGTCTGGCGCATAAGGCGCACCACACCGGGATGAGTGGGGCGGAACATGCTGGCCACTCGGTAATTCACGCGATCCACCGCAATGGTATACTGGGTAAGGTCATTGGTGCCGATGGAAAAGAAATCCACATGGCGAGCGAGGACATCCGCCATCATGGCGGCGCTGGGCACCTCAATCATAATACCAACGCGCATGTGCTCGTCGTAGGCAAGGCCACGCTCGCGCAAATCCGCACGGCATTCATCCAACAGGGAGTGTACATCCCGCACTTCGGTGATACCGGAAACCATGGGGAACATGACCCCCACTTTGCCATGCGCAGACGCGCGCAGGATGGCGCAGAGCTGTTCCTTGAACACCTCCGGGCGGCTGAGGGACACGCGGATACCACGCCAGCCCAGGAAGGGATTATCCTCTTTTTCCTCCAGCACCTCAAAGGGCAATTTATCGCCACCGGAATCGAGGGTGCGGAAGATGACTTCATGGGGTGCGCAGCGCTCTACCAGCTCGCGATAGTGTTCGTATTGCGTCTCTTCATCCGGCAGGCCACCATTGCCGAGCAGAAAAAACTCTGTGCGGTACAGGCCTACGCCCTCTGCTCCGCTGCGGCTGATAGCGCCGTACTCATGAGCGAACTCCACATTGGCGGCCAAGCGGATGCGCCTGCCATCCGTTGTTTCGGCCGGCAGCTCCTTCATCTCGATGAGGGCGCTGTACGCCTTTTCCTTTTCCGCCTGCAATGCGCGGTAGTGTTGAAGCGTTTCTGCGGTGGGGTTGATAATCAGTACGCCGCTGTAGCCATCCAGAATGGCGGGACGCCCCACGCGGGATTCCATGACCAGGTGCGGCACAGCCACCACAGCAGGCAAACCAAGGGAGCGCGCCAGAATGGCGGTGTGAGAGACCGCAGAGCCAGCTTCTGTCACAAAGCCCAGCACGGTGTTCTGGTCCAAATCAGCCGTATCGCTGGGGGAAAGATCATAGGCGGCCAGCACACAAGGCTCCTCGCAGCAGCGCTCACTGGGGGTAGCGGGCACAGGCGGAGCCATGTTCTTGAGCACGCGCTGCAGCACATCCCCGATATCTACCACGCGCGAACGCAGGTAGGAATCATCCACGTGGCGCATGACCTCCATGAAATTCTGCACAACCGCATAGTACACAGAATCAATATTCTGCATACGCTTGGGCACTTCCTTGCGCAGCTTGTTCAGGATAGTTCTATCGCGCAGGAACAGGAGATGCGCATCAAAAATGGCTGCTTCATTAGCACCGGAAAGATGCTCGACACGCGCCTTAAGAGAATGCAGTTCCTCCTCCGTACGTGCGAGAGCGGCCTCAAAGCGGTTCCACTCGGCTTCCAGCTCGGTGGGCAAAATCGTACGCGTGGCGGGGGCAGAGCAGCCCTGAGCCTCGACGCGCAAGACACCAATGGCAATACCTGGTGAAACCGGTTGGCCTTTCAGGCGTCTCTCAAACCCATCTTCTATCTCCATTGTCGCAGGCATGCCCTCTTCAATCACCGGGCACCGGGGCGTTTACTCAGGCTTCACCAAACTTGTTGGCAACCAACTCTTCCAAGGCGGCCATCGTTTCGGCCTCATCCTCACCATCGGTGGTGACTTTAATCTGCGCGCCACAACCGACAGCCAACATCATCAACCCCATGATGCTCTTGCCATCCACGGATTCATCATCCTTCTCCACCGTCACGTCAGCCTGAAAACGGCTTGCCACTCGCACAAACTGAGCGGCAGGTCGAGCGTGAATACCAAGCTTGTTGAGCACCGTGAGCGTCTTCGTCATCATAGGTCGTATGGGGGTAAGTGGATTTAACTTGCATTATACGCTCGGGGTACCAAAATGCGAGCTTTTTTTTAGGCGAACGAGAGAATTTGCGCTCAGAGCGTTATTTTCTGCGACGCAGGAAGCGCGATGCGAACATATTCAGTTCCGGCACGCGGAAAATAAAAGCAGCAAAGAGGTAAATGCCGCCGGTAAGAACCCCACCGATAGCCAATGCACCGAAGCGGGCAAAGAAGCTCCAGGAGGTGAAATCATTAAAGAACAGTTCACGAGTTTGCCAACAAATGACACCCAGCACCGCACCAGCTGCCAAAATACGCAGCACCCCGGGCACCAACACGCGCCCGGCCATGCCACCCAGCAAGTGGCGCAGGTAGAGGAAATAGAAGAGGAAATTGAGCGTGGTCACGACAGAGGTCGTGAGCGCCAGCCAGGAAGCCCCCAAGTGCAGCACATGCACAAAGGTATAGTTAAGGGAGATGGAAAGCACGCAGGCCACCAGCGCCAGACCGGCAGGGGCCCAGGGTTTTTCCAATGCCAGGAAAACCGGCTGCAACACCTTCATGCCGGCATAGCCCAGCAAGCCCAGAGAATAAGCGGCGAGCACCTGCCCCGTCAGCGCGGAAGCAGCGGCATCAAAACGGCCACGCTGGAAGAAAATGCTCACAATCTCCTCCCCCCACAGCCCCAGGAACACAGCGGAGGGCACAGCAAAGAAAGCCACAAAGCGCATAGCCTGAGCCAGATGCTCGGCAATGCCGTTATTTCCCTTGGTCAGGCTCATGCGGGAAACGGAAGGCAACACCACCATCCCCACAGCCACGCCAAACAAAGCGACAGGCAGCTGCCAGAGGTGGAACGCGCCGGAAATGGCCGTCACCGCACCGGCAGGCAAATACAAAGCGAAGGAGGTGTTGATGAAGATATTGGTCTGCGTAATACCTGCGGCAATGACGCCAGGAATCATGAGCAGCCACACCTTGCGCACATTGGCGTCAGCAAAAGCCAGGCGCCCCGCTTGCCAAGCCAAGCCCGGATTCCAACCGGGGCGGTAGCCCTTGCGGCGCAGGCAGGGTATCTGCACGCCCAACTGAGCAGCACCGCCCAGCACTACGGCAACAGCAAAGCCATAGAGCGCCTCCGGGCCGAAGTTGGGATCAATACACCAGCCAATGATGCAGCCGGCCATCACCGTGGTGAGGTTGAAAGCCGCACTGGCCAGATTGGGCAGTCCAAAGACACCAAACACATTGAGCGCCCCCATGCTGAGCGCAGATAAGGAAGCCAACAGGATAAAGGGCCACATGATGCGGCACAAATTGGCAGCCAAATCAATGAAATGGCGGGATTCCACCCGCAGCACCGGCAGCTCCTGCCCCGCAGGAACCATATCTGCCGCCAGCGCCACTTTATCCCCCGGCTGCAGTTTCTCGACTGCACTCAGGCGCACCACACTCTCCGGAGTCAGGGTGGCAGGAAGCTCGGCATTGTACGAAAAATGCGCCACAGGCAAGCCATCCTCATCGGCTCGCAAGCCTGTAAACGTGGCAGCTGCGGGCTCTGCAGGAGCCACAGCGGGCACCTGCTCTACCACCAGTCGGGCCTTGGCAGGATAAAGCTGCTGCATGCAAAGCCCCGCCAGCAACACACCGGCAGCCACAATGCATACCATGAGCGATATCAGCTGAGAGACCACCATATTGGCCATGGACCAGGCGGCTTGGGGACCATCGCTCTTTTCCACCTTGCTCATCACGCTGGTGAAGCTCTGCGAGAGAGCGCCCTCAGCAAACATATCGCGAAGCATGTTGGGCACGCGAAATGCCGTCAGGAAAGCATCAAGCGCCCCAGTAGCGCCAAACAAAGCGGTGTATACCACCTCGCGCAGCAATCCCGTGAAGCGGCAGCAGAAGATAGCCGCCGTGGCAATCAGGCTTTTTTTATGCATCGAAGCCATAAAAATCAGCGTTCTTTAGCGGGCAGAGATTCCTTGATTTTCTTGACGTAAACCTGCGCACTCTTCCTATCCCCCACCAGCAGACAAGAACGAGCAAATTCACGCACGGCATCTTTGTACAATTTGGCATCGGCCTCATTCAATTTAGCGCGTTCATCGGAGGACATGCCCTCAATCGCGCGGACGACACCTTGCAGAGCTCGCAGGGCCACCACATCCTCCTTGGCCTTGCGGCGCACCAGTGCCAGGTTGAAACGAGCGCGCAGCGTCTTACCATCTGTCAGGTCCTGGTGTGTAGCTTCCACCATGGTGAGTGTCTCCTGCACCCACTTAATGGCCGTCTTATAGTCTCCTTTTTCGGTGTAATACGCAGAAAGCTCGCGGGCAATCAGCGGCAGGTCAATGGCACTATCCTTGCCCACAAGCTTGGGATTTTCCTTGATGCGATCCCAGCAGCGCATGAGCAAGCTCATTTTCTCTGCCCCCTCGGCGTGGGTAGCCAAGTAGGTAAGGCAGCGCAGTTGCTCTGCCTGGTCAGAATCATTCTCCAACAGGAACCGGCAATCCTCCAGCGTCTCGCTCACAGCCCCGCGCGCCTCATTAGCACGGGAGCGAATGCGGGTGAGCTTCACCTGCCATTCCGGTGTCATCTCGCCGTAGCCCTCAGCAAAAGCCTCGGCCAGAGAAAGCGCCTGAGCGCAGCCTTCATAATGGCCCAGTCGGGAGCGGAGCTCGCCCAGCATGAAGTAGCACTGAGGCAGACGGTGTTCCTTATCCGGATTTTCCAGCATCGAATCGCGGCAGCGCAGCAGCTTGGTCTCTACCTCCTTAAGCGCCTGCTGAGACAAGTTGGGATGGTCTCGCAGCGTATTGGACACCTCCTCCAGAATCAGGCGGGAGGTCGCCTGGCAAAGAGGCCAGCGAGCCTGCTCCAGGATATTGCGAACCATTTGCAGCACCGGTTCTTTCACGGCGCTCACATCGGCACGCATCATTTGCAACGAAGCGGCTTCCGAGGCCAACACCGGGTCAGTCAAGCGAGCCAACACAGCCGCGCGATCCAGCTGGGCAATCGCCTGCACCGCATCGTTGGTCTTGTGCATTTTGAGGCAAGTTTCCGCCGTACGGCGGATGGAGCGCAGCAAGAGCGCCGTCTGCTCCGGCATATCTATCACTTTGGCCTGCAACTGTCTGTCCAGGCGCAACTGCAACTCATAATCACCGTGATTAAGCGCTGCGGCCGCCAAGCGATCCAGCCCCTCTACCGGTGCCAGGGATTCCACCTCGGGCAAGATACGCACGGCTTCCTCCCACTGGTCTTTATCCACCAGGCGGCTCATCAGGAACCAGCGAAACTGGCGCTTAGTCGCCTCGTTGCTTATCCAACCCAGGCGAGCTTTAGAGTTCTCAGCCAATTCCAGCAACTTGGACTTATCTCCGGAGAGGTCCTGAAGCAAACGTGCCAGATTATCGTTCGCTTCCGTATTATCCGCCACTACGATGGTCTCACCCTTGAAAAAGCGGATAATATCATCCCCCTTTGCATAAATACCCCAGAGGACGAGAGCCGCAGCGGTAAGGCCTATGGCCGTCAGCGGGATGGCATGACTGGTCGTTTTGCGATTCGGTCTGTATCGACGTTGCATGAAATCAAAAAGTTATGTAAGAAAATGTTCCGTCAAGCGGAGGTTATGAGGCAGATTCCTCATCTTCTGGACTGGGGGCACCGTGCTGGCGGCAACGCGTCAGGTGAGCTTTAGCTTCGTGCAAACGTGCCTTATCATCCGCAGATAATTCAATGATACGCGTCCATTCCTCAGCCGCAGCATCCCATTTTTTCAGCTGGGTCAGCGCATAGGCATGCCCCATCATGGCATACATCTTATCAGCATTGTCTGCAGAGGCGTCCGGCAACTGGGCAATAGCCTTTTCATAAGCGGCCGCAGCGGCTTCCGTATCAGAAGCCATATCGCAAGCCTGCCCCAGCAGCAAGTACACGCGCCCCATGGCCGGCACATCGTTGGGCATATATTTCTCACGCAGCTGCACACAGCGGCTCAGGTGCTTCAACGCCTCTTCCGCCCGGCCCAGAGCAATACAGCATCTGCCTGCACCCTCCAGCGGCTGAATCATCAACTCCTCGGAAGCAGACTGCGCAATAGCCTGAGAGAAATCCGTCATGGCAGCCTCGTAATCTCCGCGAGAGAAATGAACCCAACCGCGCTGATCATACAAGCAAAGCCAGAATGCGCAATCTTGTTGAATTCGGCCATCGGCAGAGCCTTCTGCACGATACAGGAGAGCCAAAGCCTTGTCTTGTTTGCCGCGGTCTTGTTCCAAACGAGCCAAATCGCGCAACGCCACCACAAGGAAAGCCGCATCGTTGGGGGAATCCCCCAATCGGCTCACGCCATCGCGCAACAAGCGCTCGGCAACCTCCACATCTCCCTTCTCCAAAAGGGCTGCGCCATAGCACACGGCAGCGCTGGCCACCGAAGGAGATTTGGAGGTATCCACACCTGAAAGCGCTTGTTCAAAATACTGCAAAGCAGCCTCGTTCTGACCATTGGCGCGGCAAATATTCCCCAAATAAGCCAACACATGAGAGCGAATTTCCTGGCCGGCAGCGCCAAGCTCCTGCATTTCCTGCTGCAACTGGTTCAGAAGTTCTGCTTCCTTATCACCTGCAGAAGCCGCCAGCAGCTCTACCATTTCGGCGTACATAGCCACGCGGGAGATCACATCTCCCGCCGTTTTATAACGCTCAGCAGCCCCGCGATAATAAGCCAAAGCATCCTCCCGCAATCCGGCCTCAGCGGCAGCCCTTGCCACCAATGCCGCACGGCGAGCCCACACTTCCGTCATCCCGACGCGTTCAAACAATTGACGCAAAAGCGGTAAAGCCTCCTGCACGCGGCCACGTTCCACCAGCGTAGAGCCCAGCATCCATTCCGCTTCATCACGCACGCCCGGCTCGCGAATCCATGCCAGTGTGTCTTGATAGTGCGCCACCGTATCACTGAGCTTTTCATCGCTCATGTATGCCACCTGCATGAAGTGATGCAAATTCTTCACAGCTACGGCATTGACGCGCTCTTTCACCTCACCGGAAGCGGTGGCATCGGCATAGCCCCGGCCATAGCCTACCCGATAGGTGGCAAATTCTACAGCGGCCAGCACAGCCAGCCCCAACCCCACGGCAGCATATTTCACCCAAGGGCGAATTTCATATTGTTCTTCTTCCGGCAGGGGTGGTTCTGGCTTATATTCGGGCTCCATGGTGGGGGGTGTGGCTCCCCTCTGCGGGGGAGCCTGTCAAACTTAAGCGGTGATTTGGTCGAGGTTGAATGCAGCGTGCACCACACGGGCAGCCTGTTCAATATCAGCGGCTTCCACCGTGGTGGAAATGCGGATTTCCGAGGTGGCAATCATGCCCGTGGCAATGTTGGCATCTGCCAGAGCGCGGAATACGCGAGCAGCCACGCCGGAGTTGGAGCGCATACCCACGCCCACAACGGAAAGCTTGGCCAGGCCTGCTTCCGTCTCCAAAGCAGCCTTCGCACCCAACTGGGGCAACACAGGCTTGAGAGCAGCCTGCGCTGCACCCAAATCATTCATATTCATGGTGAACGACTGACGAGCCATACCATCGTGTGCGGTGTTGGCCACAATCATATCGATGTTAATCTCAGCCTCGGCAAGAGCCGACAGGATGAGCGAGGTGTATGCCACAGGGGCAGTGATGCCAGACACCGTCACGCGGGCCTGGTTGCGTTCGATAGAGACCCCTCGCACGGAGAGGGATTCCATAGCTCTGTTTTCTTCTTGCACGATGGTACCGGGGTTGTTGTTCATGGAGTTGCGGACCTCAAACACCACGCCGAACTTCTTGGCGAACTCGACGGAGCGGGCCTGCATGACTTTGGAGCCGCTGGAAGCCATTTCCAGCATTTCCTCGTAAGAAAGCACGGGAATTTTGCATGCATCCTTGACCACGCGGGGGTCGCAGGTGTATACACCATCCACATCCGTATATATCTGGCACAGGTCGGCGCGCACAGCAGCGGCCATGGCAATGGCCGACAAATCAGACCCACCACGACCCAAAGTGTGGATGGCTCCGTCGCGGGTGACACCCTGGAAACCGGCGCACACCACAATATTGCCGGCGTTGAGCGCATCCACCACCTTTTGAGGTTCAATGGATTCAATACGGCCGCGGGTGTGGCTGCCGTAGGTGCAGATACCGGCCTGGGCACCGGTAAAGCTCACCGCTTTGTGGCCCATGTCGGTAATGGCCATCACCAGCAGCGCAATAGATTGCTGCTCACCGGTAGCCATGAGCATATCCAGCTCACGCTCGGGTGGGTTGTCCATCATCTCATGAGCCAAGCCGATAAGCTTGTCGGTCACGCCGCTCATGGCGGAGATAACGGCTACCACCTGGTTGCCCTGCTCTTGTGTTTCGATGAGACGGCGAGCAACATTGCGAATGCGGTCGATGGTGCCCACGGAGGAGCCACCATATTTCTGTACGATAAGTGCCATTGTTTATCAGGAGTTGAAATCTTCTATACGGAATACGACAGGGTGGCGGTCAATCGCCTCGTTGGCGGCTAATTCGCGCAACGCATACTTGAGACGCACCCACTTGCAGGCGTGAATCATGAACACCAGGTGATTCCAGCGCACACCATGCTCATCCACCTCGCACATGGTCGAGGTGGTGCCGGAAATACCGATGTCGTACTTGGCCAGCATGGCGGCAATGGAGGCAATCACGCCGTGCTTATCCTGCACTCGGAAGCGCACATAGTACGGCGTCACCGTTTCGCCCATGGGCAGCACAGCCATCTGCTTGGTGTAGGGCTGGAAACCCGTGTGATAGTCGGAAAGATGGCACTCGCGCATAGCCAGCACCACATCGCCAATCACAGCACTGGCGGTCGGGTTCTTGCCGGCACCACGGCCATAGAAAATGGTTTCACCCACCACATCGCCCTTCACTGCAATGGCGTTGAATACGCCATCCACGCTGGCAAGCAGGTGGTTTTTGGGAACAAAGCTGGGCTGCACGCGCAACTCCAGCGAGTCGGTATCTTCATGCAGCTTGATGACCACCAACAACTTGATGGTATATCCCAACTGCTCTGCAAAGCGGAAGTCCACACTCTCCACCCGCTCAATGCCATACACGGCAATCTTATCGGCACTCAACGGGGTACCATAGGCCAACATAGCCAAAATCAACGCCTTATGGGCCGCATCCCAACCGTTAATGTCGAAGGAGGGGTCAGCCTCTGCAAAACCCAACTTCTGGGCATTTTCAAGGGCTTCGCGCATGGGCTCACCAGTCTTCTGCATCGAGGAGAGGATGTAGTTGCTGGTACCATTGATGATACCTACAATACTCTCCACCTTGTTGCAGATGAGGGAGTTCTGCAAGCATTGCACAATGGGGATTCCACCACCACAGGAAGCTTCAAAGTACAGCGGTGTCCCCTTCTCGGCAGAAAGCTGGAACAACTCGCTGCCATATTTGGCCAGCACCGCCTTGTTGCCGGTCACCACAGGCTTACCGGCCAGCAACGCCGCCTTAATCAGCTCGTACGCATCAGTCACACCGCCAATCAGTTCAATGATGATGTCAATCTCCGGGTCATTCACCAGCTCGCGCCAATCCTCAGTCAGCAAACCTTCCGGCACCTCCACCTCGCGGGGGCGGCTCATATCACGCACGGCTATGCGCTTCACAGCAAAGGAAATCTGCGCACGAGCCTCCAGCAACTTGTAGTTGCGGCACAAGTTCTCATACACACCGGTACCCACCGTACCCATGCCTGCCAACCCCAGCTGTAGCGTTTCACCTATCATACGCGCGGGGCATTATACATTTTAACAGGCCATAACTCAAGCCTATTTCTTCAGGGCTGACGTATTCGCACTGCCTCAAAAATCCAGTCACCGAACTGACACTTCTCATGAGTTTGGCTGACACGTGAAAAGCTAGATGCCTCACAAATCAGGCACTAACATATACACATGTCACTCAAAATGAGTAAACAAGCAAGGATTGAGTTACTGAATTCGAATGCGTTAAAGTATCGGAAGGACCACTCGCGCAAGGCCAAGAGCGAAATCCTGAAGCAATTAATGGAACTAACTGGTTACAAGTCCACTAAAAGCATCATACGTTACTATTCTCGCATACGAAAACGTAAACGAGTTGAGAAGAGGGGGCGACTGCCAAAATTGCAGCCCAACGATATAGCTCTCATAAAGACCATTTGGTTGAAATCTGACCAACCTTGCGGTAAAAGGCTTCACCCCATGTTGCCAACGTGGCTAAAGGCCTTCTCAAAACGACACGAAATAGATGCGGCGTCGCAAAGACGCGTTCTAAAGAAACGCTGATTTATTCAACAATGTCGCTCATATTGCTTTAATTCGGATTAAAATATGATATAATATCCTTGTTGTTAAGAAACAAGGATGAAATATGAAGCAGCTGACATTAACCGATGCAGAACATTCAGGTCGCAAAAAGACAACTCGTCGGGAGGAGTGTTTGAAGAGCATGGATGTTATTATTCCATGGGAGGCTTGGATTGAAATGATTCGTCCGCATTACCCGTCAGGAAAAAGAGGGAGACCTGTTCGCGGAATAGAAACGATGCTGCGTATGTATTTGCTGCAGATATGGTTTAACTTATCTGATGTCGGCGTGGAAGATGCCATATACGATAGTTACGCCATGAAATCATTCATGAGGCTAGACTTTTATCAAGAGCAAGTTCCAGACGCTACTACGCTGCTCAAATTCCGACATCTACTCGAGAAACATCAGATAGGAGAGAAAATATTTTCCGATCTTAAGGAGCGACTTGATAAGGCAGGATTGCTGATGCACGGGGGCTCAATAGTTGATGCCACTATTATTCATGCTCCTAGTTCTACAAAGAATGCAAAAGGTGAGCGAGATGCCGAAATGCACCAGGTTAAAAAAGGGAATCAGTGGTATTTTGGTATGAAAGTTCACGCAAGAGTGGACGCAGGAACAGGCTTTGTACATACCATTACCGGGACTGCTGCTAATGTGCATGACTCGCAGCAAATAAGCGAATTAATTCGCAAAGATGATGAAGTGGTTTACGGGGACTCCGGTTACTTGGGCGCACCTGAGCAGGATGCTATAAAGTCAAATGAAAGTTTTCAAAAATAAAGTTTCGCATTAACAAACGCCCTTCTAGCTTAAAGATTAATGATTGCTATAAGGGAGAGAATTGGGATAGAAGTATCGAGCGAAGTAAATCTTCCGTACGTAGCAAAGTGGAACATCCCCTCCTCATCGTCAAACGCTATTTCGGATATTGTAAAGTCATGTACAAGGGTATTACGAAAAACATGAACAGGTTCAACCTGTTGTTTGCGTGCGCAAACTTGTTGATGTGCGTTCGAGCCAACCGAAATCTTGCACCGATTGTAGGGTAACTATGCCCTCATGACTCCAAAGAGCTGAAAAAATGCCCTTTGCAGGCGAGTTAAAGCTATAAATAAGACTTTTTCTCGATGCTCATTTCATAAGGGATACTATAGGGACGCAACAAAGTGTTTCACTTCGCTTTTATTCAGCGCTTCCTTAGATAAGATACTGCAAATCAATCAACCATTGCAGGAAGCATATCTACTCAAAGAGAAACTCAGGCTCGTGTTTCAGTTTTCGAGTTTCAAGAAGTGTGCTACCGCTTTTGGGGAATGGATAGCGTTGGCCGAAGCGTCAACTCTAAAGCCATTTAACCGTTTAGCAAAAACGCTTTCAAGACATGCACAGCAGGTGCTTAACTTCTTCCGGTATCGGCTGACCTCGGGACGAATTGAAGGGATGAATTCAATGATTGCCCGCATCCAACTCAAAACCCGAGGACTACCTTCCGTTGATTACCTCCGCCTCAAACTCAGGCAGCTAACCTCCCCGTCATTCACGCGACTTTTT
>JAFYUJ010000037.1 GCA_017558555.1 Akkermansia sp. | reverse complement strand
TACCGTGTCTCTGCTCCGGTTTCCTCAGAAACCATCTTCGCACAAGCCACGGCACGCGTCACGACCTTTTCCTTCCCTCTCTTTTGCCTCTCCAGCACCCCTCCCGGAAGGTTGTATCCGGTGCCAGCCGCATCTCTGCGCCGACGTGGTGCTACGGAAAGTCCGTTTGATTGAAAATTGCCTTGCCCGGCCGGTCTTGCGAGTGAATCGCTTTTTCCTTTCGAGCCGCCCCGTGACGGGGTGCGGGGCAAAGTATACATGAAACCACCCCAAACGTCAAGCATGTTTTTGAAGAATTTTTGCATTTTTTCTCACATTTTTCGTAAACCATTGAAAAATCAATGCGCATATTTTTGCGTTTTTTATCGCACCCTGGGTGCTGCACGTGCGGATGGTGAAAAAAGGCTTCTTTTCATTAAAACAACGGGCGGAATCCCCTGCTCTGCGCAAGAAATCCCGCCCGGAAGTGTACGCTTATAGGGATAATTAGAATCAGTGGGTAGCCCCTGCCGCTTTCAAGAGCTCAACTATTTCCGTATGACCCTGTTTTTCAGCGAAACTGAGTGCAGTATAGCCGTCCTTGTTAGCCCTGTTGACATCAATACCGGGAACAGCCAGCAACAGTTTAACGATTTCCGTGTGTCCCTTATTTGCGGCATGCGAAAGAGGGGTATTGCCACTCTTAACGGTCTTGTTAACATCAATGTCAGGAGCTGCCAGCAGCAGTTTAACGATTTCCGTGTGTCCCTTATATGCGGCATGCGAAAGAGGGGTGGGGAGATACTTAGCAGCCTTGTTGACATCAATACCGGGAACAGCTAGCAGCAGCTTAACTACCTCCACATGCCTACGCGAAGCGGCCATGTGGAGGGCGAGCCCATGATTAACATCAATACCTGGAGCAGACAGCAGCAACTTGACTACCTCCACTTGCCCACTCTCCGCGGCATAGCGGAGGGCGCGCCCATGATTAACATCAATACCTGGAGCAGACAGCAGTAACTTGACTATCTCCACATGACCATTCTCCGCGGCTTCGTGAAGAGCAGTATTGCCATACTCGTCAGTCTTATTGACATCAATCCCCGGGACGGACAGCAGCAACTTAACTACCTCCACATGCCCCTTCTCCGCGGCGGGGGCGAGGGGGGCACAACAGTTGACATAAATACCGGGAGCGGACAGCAGCAACTTGACTACCTCCACATGCCCATTCCTCGCGGCTCCGTAAAGAACCGTCCTTCTATACTCGTCAGTCTTATTAACATCTATCCCCGGGGCGGACAGCAGCAACTTGACTATCTCCACATGACCATTCTCCGCGGCATTGTGAAGAGCAGTATTGCCATACACGTCAGTCTTATTGACATCAATCCCCGGGACGGACAGCAGCAACTTAACTACCTCCACTTGCCCCTTCCCCGCGGCTTTGTCAAGAGCAATATGCCTAAAAGCATTATAGACATACCTGTCAATCTTGTTGACATCGACCCCGAGAGCGAGCAGCAGCAACTTGACTACCTCCACATGCCCGTTCTCCTCGGCTTTGTGAAGAGCGCTATCGCCATACTTGTCAGCATACTTGTCAGTCTTATTGACATCAATCCTCGGATCAGCCAGCAACAGTTTGACTATTTCGGTATGGCCTTTCTCTGCAACATCTACAAGTAACCTACCCTCATCACTATCCTCATCAAGATGGTCATCCAAAGCCCCCCCCTCAATCAATCGCTTGACGAGTTCAACATGTCCTTCCTTTGCAGCAAATTCCAACAGTTTTCCATCACTCGCTTTAAAATCCGCCCCGGCTTCTATCAAATAGTTTGCGATTTCGGTGTAACCTTTCTCAACAGCATAATGTAAAGGATACCTAATCTCATCCATGACAAACCAGACAATAAGCGCTCCATCCTCTATCTTTAATCTGACATACCTGCTCACTGCTATGCCCCAATTGTCTAGAGAAAGAGGCGCACCTCTTTCTATTAACAGGCGAACGATGCGTATATCCCCTTTATCCACAGCGCAATTCAGCAAGCCCATAGCATGACGATTATGCAGGTGAGCATCCGCACCATTATCAAGTAACAATTTAACCAGTTCCTCATTACCACTTGCTATAGCATTGTACAACGGAGGCTGAACAATGCGCGCCATAACAAACTCAGCATCAGTTTCGCATTCAAGCGTCTGTTTTAGACAATTAAGGTCACAATTTTCTACAACATCTCCCGTCATATTTATCCCAAAAGAACGATTTTCATAGGCCCTGATTATTTGATATAAAGAAGCCGAGAGTAATCCTCCCACAGCAAACACAAGCGCGACACAAATAAGCATTTTATGCGCGCCACTCCAAGTATAAAGACGTTTTGTCCTTTCAAGCAACTTGGGTGATTTATTTGCGCAAAAATTTTTAATTACTATACTGTATGTGTTTATTTGATTTGAGGAGCAAAGAAGAAGAACACAGTACATGCACAATAAAGCAAGAGTAATCCAGTACAGATGTGCCGGGCATGAGGCCATATATAGGCTCCTCAACACTGCACTTATCATAAACAAATAACAAAGAATCGCAGCCATCGTCCCATTATGACCTATGGCATGAGCACGCTTTACTAGTGTTGGAACTCCTAAGAAAACGGTAAACAAAACTAATATGACACGCCTTCCGAATGCCACGATATACAAAAACGTATTCTCGGCCACGAAGTAGTCCAAACCAAACCAATATTCCAACCATGAGTATAGATTATAGTGAATACGCCCCCCATACACCATCGGAATTGAGCATAAAACAGATATCAAGAAAAACACCATGATTCTCATCAAATACTGCTTCCTTGTATACCCCCCAGAATAAAGTGAGGGAGCCCCCCCGTATTCTTCCGATACATTTTGATTATCTATGGCATCAGGATACTTCATTGAGCACCCATAAGCATTTGTACCTTTGGCACTATCAGCAAAAAGAAGAATCAAACCATAAATGGCCACTGGCACACACATCACAATACCCACTAAACCAAAATTACCCATTAAGTCATAATAATAACGACGAACAAAAATTCCATCATGTTCCCAAACAAGAAGAATCAAAGAAGACACTACATTCACACACCAACAAGCAATGGGCCACGCTCCACTATGCCCAATATCATGTGCACGCTTTACACTTATGGGCAACCCATAAATAAGAGATAAAAGAAATGTTACACCCCAAAATCCTAAATCATTATAAAATGAAATTTCTAGCGAACGTATCATGTTTGGAAGAAAATTTATCACCGCAAGTACTATAGATAACAGCCCAAGAATAAGCGTGTGTATCAGATACTGTTTCCTAGTAAAACGCCCGCCGTAGAGAGATGGGGCAAATAGCGTTGTCACGCCACAATTCAACGCTGCTGGATGAGATTGATTTATTGGTTCAACTTTGTTCATATCGTAGAATTCTGCTTTAGTGAATCACGGCTCCATATTGCACGGAGCATACGCGTAGCATCCTACGCTTTCGGAATTCGTAGGATATAGCAGCTTATCCTTTGAAAATAAAGCATCATTTCTTGTATAAGAACAGAAATAAATTCTACCTACGGTCACAACATGCGACCGCTAAATCTTTCTTGTCTAATTGTTTCTTTCATGCTTGACTTACGAATTCCGAATTCGCACGAGACATGAGAGAGATAACAGATACAGAGATAGGAGCCTTGGAGGTATTAAAAAGCACCGGATTACCGATATTGGAAGCCGCGCAAGTGGCCTACGCCGCGGTACGCGCGGGGCGTGGGAGGGTGAAGCGAGCCATGCGCTGCATCACCGCGGGGGAGGCGGAGCTGCGGCGGCAGGAGCGGACGGTGAGCTTTGCCAAGGCGGTGGAGGCGGCGACGGAAGCGCGGGCGGGGCGGCGAGCGAGGACGCAGAGCGATTTCCGCTATATCACCCGGCGATTCATGAAGCGCTGCCCCGGCTTGGCGGCACGGCGGGTGCGCAACATGACACCGCAGGACTGCGCGGGGTATATTGAGGCGGCATTTGACACGCCACGGCAGCGGCAGAAGGCGCGCCTGGTGATGAGCGGGGTATTCAGCACGGCGCGGCGGCGGGGGTGGTGTGGCGAGAACCCGGTGGCACAGGTGGAGCGTCCGCAGGTGGTGGAGCAACCGATTGCCATCCTGGAGCCGGAGGAAATAAGGCGTTTATTACAAGCGGCGCGGGAGTATGAAGGAGGCAAGTGCCTGCCCGCGGTGGGGATGATGCTGTATGCCGGGATACGCCCGCACGAGGTGGCGCGGCTGCAGTGGGCGCAGGTGAACCTGCGCGAGCGCAGCATTTGCATCCACCCCCAGCACAGCAAGACGGGGGGCGCGCGTTTGGTGACGATTCACCCGCCCTTGGCCAAGCTGTTGCAAGGCAGCCAACAGCCCCCGGAACAGCGCATTTGCCCACCGCAATGGCCGCAGCATTGGCGGAGGGTGCGCCGCCGCGCGGGCTGGCAGCGCCGGCTACACCCCTGGACACCGGATGTACTGCGCCACACCTTTGCAAGCTATCATTTGAGCCATTTCCGCTCCTACGCCGAGCTGCAACTGGAGATGGGGCACCGGGACAGCGCCCTGCTGCGTACGCGCTATGTGAGCGCGGTGCAAGGCAAGAAAACAGAGAGGTTTTGGAAGCGATGAGATAGAATGCACAATGTAAAATGTATCCGTCATCGGCTATGCCTACGCCGAGACAAGCAGTGAAGAAATTTCCAGCAGCAAAGCTACGGCTGGATTCACACTTCCCCATTTCACCTGGCAACTTCCAATTTCCCCCGCCTTATCCCTATTCATTGGGTCGATGGCCGCTCAGAAAACACCCATATCAGAATAGTCGGTAACGACATTCTTGAAGAACTCGACAAAAAGGCGGTAGACTTGCTCGCGGGAGCGGGCAAGGGAGCGATGCCGGGCGAGGGTTTCGTCGATTTGGGCGATGGTGGCATCGGAGAGGTTCTTTTCCGACTCCACGCAGGAGCGAGCGACTTGAGCAAAGTACTTTTTGGCAGCGGGGCTGGCGGCGGAGGGCAAATCCATGCTGAAATAGGGCTGCAAGCGGCGCATACGTGCCTGCACGCTTTGGAAGGAAGCCATGGCAGAGCGAGCGCGGGCGGGGCTCAGGCTCTGCAAGGTTTTGGTATACTCCGCATAGCAATCGGCCACAGTGCGGTACACTGTATCAGCCTCTTGCTGAGATACCGCGCAGTCTGCCGGGGCGGGCACATACTGCATGCGGCGCTGTGTGCCCTCTGCCGGGCAGCAGGCCAGGGAGAAAAGCAACACGCAGGGGCACAGCCACGTCATCTTCATGCTTCGGGGGGAGTGTTGTTGGCTTTTTTCTGAATCCAGACCAGCAGCAGGGCCACATCGGCCGGGGTGATACCGGGGATACGGGAAGCCTGGCCGATGGTGGAGGGGCGCACGCGCGACAAGCGCTGGCGGGCTTCCGTTTTCATGGCCGGGATGGCATCGTAATCGATATGGGCGGGGATTTTCTTGTCCTCCTGGCGCTGCAGGCGAGCGGCGCTCACGCGCATGCGGTCGATGTGGCCGGCGTAGGCAATCTCGGTGGCGATGGGCTCCCACAATTCATCGGGGAAGAGGGAGCGGACCGGCTCGGGGAGGGTTTTCCAGTCATTTTCCGGGCGGCGGAGCCAGCGCTCCAGCGCCACACCGTCCACGCGCTCGGTATGGGCGCGGGCAATACCGGCCTCAATCGCATCGATGCGGGCCTGAGCAGCCTGCCCCTGCGCGTCATTCACCAAGCCAATCGAGGCGGCCAGGGGAGTCAAGCGCAAATCAGCATTATCCTGGCGGAGCAGCAAGCGCATTTCAGCCCGGCTGGTGAACATGCGGTAGGGTTCGTCCGTGCCGCGGGTCACGAGGTCATCCACCATCACGCCGAGGTAGGCCTGATCGCGGCGGAGGATGAGCGGGTCTTCCCCGCGCAGAGCCAGCATGGCGTTGGCACCGGCCAGGAGCCCCTGCCCTGCGGCTTCCTCATAGCCGGAGGTGCCGTTGATCTGGCCGGCAAAGTACAGGCCACGCACGCGCTTGGTTTCCAGCGTGGGCAGCAGCTCGGTAGGGGGCACAAAGTCATATTCCACAGCATAGCCGGGGCGAATCAGCTGCGCGTGCTCCAGCCCCGGGATGCTGTGCACGATATCCAGCTGCACAAAGAAAGGCAGGCTGGAGGAGAGGCCATTGAGGTAGAACTCATCTGTGCTGCGGCCTTCCGGCTCGATGAAAATCTGGTGGCGGTCCTTATCTGCAAAGCGCACCACCTTGTCCTCGATACTGGGGCAATAGCGGGGACCGGTGCCCTCAATCACGCCGCCGAAGAGGGGGCTGTGTTGCAGATTGGCGCGGATGATATCGTGCGTCTGCGTGTTGGTGTAGGTGATGGCGCAGGGAAGCTGCTGCAAGCGGAAATCCGCATCGGCCCAGTAGTTGAGCGTGCAATGCGGCTCGGTGGCGCGGCTCAACTCGCTGCGCGATTGGTTGCTGAAAAGCTGCGGAGGCTCATCACCTGCCTGCATTTCGAGCGCGGAAAAATCAATCGTGCTGCCCTTGATGCGGGGGCTGGTGCCGGTCTTGAAGCGATCCAACGGGAAGCCCAGCCGCGCCAGCGAAGCCGAGATACCGCTGGGGGCACCACCCAGGCGCCCGCCCGGCAGGTTCTCCATCCCCACGTGCAGCAAGCCGCGCATGAAGGTACCACTGCACAGCACCACCGTGCGGGCGGCAAAACGCTGGCCCCAGGTTGTGGTGGCACCCACCACCTTGCCCTCCTCTACCACGATTTCATCCACATCCCCCTGGAAAAGCTGCACATTCTCGGCGGTTTCCATCACCCACTTCATGCGGGCGCGGTAGGCCAGCTTATCGCACTGGGCGCGGGGGGCGCGCACGCTGGGGCCCTTGGAGGCATTGAGCATGCGGAATTGGATGGCCGTGGCATCGGTATTGAGGCCCATGGCCCCGCCAAGGGCATCGATTTCGCGCACAATGTGGCCCTTGGCCAGGCCGCCGATGGCGGGGTTGCAGCTCATCTGCCCAATCATGTCCAAATCATGCGTGAGCAGGGCCACCTGCCCCCCCATGCGGGCAGCAGCCAGCGCCGCCTCGATGCCGGCATGGCCGCCACCGATGACGAGGACATCAAACACTGTGGGAATAAGACAAGACATCAGGACGTGAGAGATACCACCAGTTTATGCAGCACATCGCGCGTATCCAAGCGGGTGGATACCAATTGCTTATCGGCCAGGGCGCAGGCTTGCAAATCCCGGCGGGCTTTTTTCAGCGTGAGCTTGGCCACCGTGCGGGCAGCATTGAAAATACCGTAGCAGGAGGGGGTGCCGTCCTTCTTGAGCGGCAAGAGCTTCTTGCCCTCCACCGGCAGGCGATTGAGGGCGGATTCAAAGGCTCGGTAGTTCGATACATCGGGCTTGTACGTATCCAACAGCAAGCGGGCACAGAAGCGGTTGCGCACCGTGGGCACAATGGCAGCGCGCATGATGGTGACCCCCTGCTCGCCGTGGTCCAACTGCTCGTTGATGAGCTGCACGGCCAGGCGGCAGTTCCCGGTCTCGATAGCGCGGGAAATTTCAAAGATGATACCATTGCGGGAGACAGCCACCATGAGCTCCACATCCTCCACCGTCACGCGGCGGCGCTCCGGCCCCAGATACACATCCATCTTGCCCAGCTCATTGGCAATCTGGCGCGTGCTTTCATTCACACGGTGAATAAACAAATCCAGCGCCGCGTTGTCGAACGTAATCCCCAGGGGCTTGGCCTGACGCAACACCAGGGCCGACAACTCAGACTCCCACCCGGCCTTGGAGATATCGATCTTGGAAAACTCCTTCATCTCCGCCACCTCGCCAAACTTCTTGAAGAAGGTACGGCGCTTATCCATCTCCGTGGCAGTGAGCACAAAGAAAGTATCCGCCGGCAGGTTGGCAAGCGTATCGGCCAAATCGGCCAGGGCCTCCTGCACCGTCTCGCTGCGGGCACCCTGGGGAGAATCGCCCATGAACGTAGCGCCCTTGAGCCAGATGACCTTGCGCCCGCCGAACATGTTCATCATCTGCAAGCCGGAAATCACACGGCGAATGATGGCCTCGGCCTCGTCCACCGTGGCGGCGGCGCCATCAATCATTTCATCGCCCCAGCCATCGCCCCCCTCTGTCAGGCGGGCATACACCTTGGTCGCTTCAGATGCGGCGGCACCTTCATCGCTCCCGTAAAAAACATAACTGGTCGGCTCGGCCGGCATGCGCGTATTACAGCAAAAATCGCCCCGAAAGTCAAACCGCAATTACTTGCCGTATGACTCCAGATACTCCACCAGCTGCGCCAGCGCGCAGGCGCGGTGGGAAATGGCGTTCTTTTCCGCCGGGGAAAGCTCTGCAAAGGTAGCGTGGAGCCCCTCCGGCACAAAGATGGGGTCATAACCGAAACCGGCAGCACCACGCGGTTGCAGGGAGATGTGGCCCTCTGCCTTGCCCTCGAACGCGGCCATCTGCTTGCCATCCTGCGCAAGGCTCATGGCGCACACAAAGCGGGCAGAGTAAGGAGCCATGGCCGGCATGGCGCGCAGCTCTGCCAGCAGCTTGCGGTTGTTGGCAGCATCATTACCATGCTCACCGGCATAGCGGGCAGATAACACACCGGGAGACCCGCAAAGAGCATCCACACACAGGCCGGAATCATCTGCCAGCACCAGCCCGGGCAATACGGCAGAAATACCCTCGGCCTTCAGGGCCGCATTGGCGGCAAAGGTCTTGCCTGTTTCCTCCACCTCGGGGGCTTCCGGGAAATCTGCCAGAGTCTTCACCGTGAAACGAGAGGGCAGCATCGCGGCTATTTCCTGAGCCTTGTGGGCATTGCGCGAGGCAAGAATGAGGGTATATGTCTGCATGGGTTGTGTTGTATGGGTTGAATGGTTCAGCGTAGAATCCTGGCGGTGGAACGAGCGTTTGAAGAATAAATACAGCACCACAAAGCACAGGATGGCGGCCAGGCCATCTGCCGTAGCCTGCGACAGCCAAATGCCGGATTCACCCAGCCACAGCGGCAAAATCCCCAGGCAGGGCAGCAGGAAAAAGAGCTGGCGGGTCAGATTCAGGGAGATACTCATCACCGGGCGGCCAATGGATTGGAAGAAGTTGCCAATCACAATCTGCGCGCCCACCAGCGGGAAGCAAATGGCCATCAGGCACACACCATGGGCGGCAATCTCCAGCAGCTGGGCGGCATTGGCATCCGACTCCTCGATAAAGATGCTCACAATCTCACGGGGGAAGAGCTCCACCAGCAAGGTGCCGAAACTCGTCACGCAGGTACCGGCAGCCATGGCATAAAACAACACGCGGCGCACGCGCGCATAGTTGCCCACACCCAGATTGTACCCTGCAATGGGTTGCAAACCCTGGGTGATGCCCAGCACCACCATCACAAAGAAGAACAACAGGCGGTTGACCACCCCGTATGCCCCCACCCCCATCTGGCCATCATAAGCCATGAACTGGCGGTTGAACACCACCACGATGACACAGGCACAGAAATTGAGCATGAACGGCGGCAAGCCCACCGTGCAAATGCGGCGCACAATCACCCCGTTGAGCTTATAAATATGGCGGCGGAAGTGCAGCACGCTGCGCGGCTTGCAAAAATGAATCAGCACCCAGCTCAAGCCCACCGCCTGCGCCACAATCGTGGCCAGGCCGGCGCCAATCATCCCCCACCCCATCACATAGATGAACAGAGGAGCCGTCGCCACGTTGACCAACATGGAAATCAGCAAGCTCACCATGGCCTTGACCGGGTAGCCGCTGGCGCGCATCAGGTGGTTCATGTTCATGAACGAACACGTCACCGGGAAGCCCAGCATCATCACCAGCATGAAATCGTGCGCAGGCTCCAGTGTCTCCCCCTCGGCTCCGAAAATATGCAAAATCTCATCCATCCACGGTGCCGGCAACACACCCGCCAGCAAGCCCGTCATCAAACTGAGCATCACACAATGCCCCAGCACGCGGAAAGCACGGTGATAATCCCCCTGCCCCAGGGTAATCGATGCCGTCGCAGCACACCCCAGACCTACCAAGCTGCCCACGGCTGCCTGCAAGTTCATCAACGGGAATACCAGCGCCATCGCGGTGATGGCATACGCGCCACACCACTGCCCCACAAAGATGGCATCCACAATGTTGAATGCCGACATCGCGGCCATACCCACAATCGCCGGCAAGGAATAACTGACCAGCAGCGACCACACAGACCGGGTCTCCAGCTCTATCAGTTTTGCATTCTTGGCCATATCCGCACCCATCCTACACCCGCCATACCACAGCGTCAAGCCGCAATTTACCCCCAAACAAGCCGCCCGCCCGCAAAAAATCCACCTTTTTGTGTCTTCCTGCTCATTTTCCGCTTGACGTATCAGCCCGGCTTTGCTAAACTGCGCCCGCAACCACGCATCGGCGGGATAGCCAAGTGGCCTAAGGCATCGGTTTGCAAAACCGACATTCGTGGGTTCAAATCCCACTCCCGCCTCTCAAAAACGCAGCAGTGAACAACTGCTGCGTTTTTGTGTTATCCAGGGGAATGAGTAGCAGGGTATTTTGGGCTTGACCCCGGGGGGTGCAAAAGTCTAAAATGCACATGCTGAATTTTTTATGAAATTAGGAAAAATCATTTTGAACGGGACCATGCTGCTCATCATTGCGGCAAGTGGTCTATATATTTATGATGCAGCCTTATTCAAATCGCTGGTCAAGAGTGTTTCCGACATAAACCGCACTGTGCCGGGTACCTATATGGGCAACAACCTGCGCGGTGTTGATTGGGCCGATGCCGAGGATGTGCAAACAAAGGTGGAAGCTGACGTCCTCAAGAACCTGCGCAGCACAGATCGCGCTGCTGTGAAGGCTTTTGTCAAGAATCCCCAAAACCGGCTGATGTTGGCGCAGTGGATGCTGGCCCAGAGCGAGGTTGGCTCTGCAGAGATGCTCAAGCAGACGGAAGACAACGTCGCCAAGCAGATTGAAAAGCTGAAGGGCGAGATTGCCGAGATTGAAAAAGACAATCCTGCCGGTGTGGCCGAAAACACCCGACTGGGGGTGCAGCTCAAGGCCAAGAAAAAGACGCTGAGTGAATGGGAAGCCGAAGCCATGCAATCGCATGCCATGCTGGAATCCATCAGCCAGCCGGGAGCCGGCAAGCTGATGGAGCAAATCAGCAACAACCTTGATTGGCTGGAGCAATTTGTGTGGACCGGTGAGTGTGAGCGCCCCGGCGTGGCCCTGGCTATCCTCGCCAAAATTGTTGAAAAGAACCCGGACATCATCTACAACCAGACGGAACGCGATATCGCCACGGCCGTGGCTATTGAGTTTGCCAAATCCGGCTGGCAGCACAATGCCGCCCTGGAGCGCGCAGAGTTCTACCTGAAGCACTGGCGCGATGGGCGACTGAACAAAGTGTTCGACACGCTGCCCTTCTGGCAGCGCCGCATGGTGGTAGGCTGCAAGGGCGACAATCCCTGGGGTACGGTCGAGAGCATGCAGTGGAGCCTGGACAATGTGCACCTGCCGGCAGAGCAATATCCCGGCTGCTGCTGGCGCTGCGGCTACAAGCTGTACAACCTGTACGGCGAAAGCATCCACGGCCCCGGCTACATGAAACCCTTTGAGGACAACTACGGCACCAACCGCGCCAAGTTCACGTATGAAGTGGGCGGCGTGTGCGGCAGTCTTTCTCACTTCGGTGCTTTCGGCGCCCTGGCCAATGGTATCCCCGCCCTCACCGCCGGTGAGCCCGGGCACTGCGCCTACATCGTGCTTGTGGGCGACAAGTGGACCCCCGCCTACTCCCTGAGCTGGGAGCGTGGTCTGCACTGGCAGGTGTGGAAGAACGTGTACAAGTTCTCCTCGCTGCACATGGCCACCAAGTGCTATTCCAAGGAAGAGGCCGAAAACACGCAGCTTTCCAACGCCTATCGCACCTTGGGCGCTATGTATGCCAAGAGCGATGTGAAGAAAGCCACCGAATGCTTCGACGAAGCTGTCAAGGCCCAGCCGCTCAACTTCCCCGCCTGGCGAGCCTATGCCCAGTTCCTGGCCGACAAGGCACCGAAAGATGCTGAAGCTTGGAAAAAGCTGAACCGCGATGCCTGCGCCGCGCTGGTGGCAGAGTGGCCCGAAATGGCCGCCCAGCTGATGCAGCTGCACATCTACCCCGGCATGCAGAAAGCCATGGATGGCGCCGCATTGCGCCAGGAGTTCCTGACCTTCTGGGACAAAGTCTCCGAGATGGGCCCCGACCGCTGGCCCATCGAAGCTCTGTGCGATGAGCAAGTGAAGCTCCAAGGCAAAGCCGCCGCCGGCACCGAGGGCACCTGCAAGTATTATGCCGATGTGCTGAAGCGCACCGTGAGCAACAATAAGTACGCCCCCGCCATCCTCAACTGGGGCAACAACCTCGGCAAAAAACTTAATCAGGAAGGCAACGCCCGCCTGATGCAGGCCACCATCGAGGGTATTGCCTCCGGCAGTGGTGACATGAACACCGAAGACCGCATCAAGCTGTTTGCCCCCGCCATCCTGGCAGCGGAGAAAAACCGCGACCTCAGCGCTTTCCAGGCGCTCGGCAAGATGGTGCAGGCTACCGGCCACAAGAACCCGGGGCTCAAGATGCCGGCCATACCCACCTTCCCCGGCAAGCTGGCCTCCGAGGGTGGTATGGTATGGATGAGCTCCACCTCCCAGTGGGATAAGCCCCACGAACACGCCGGGCTGCTCACCCCCGAGGGTGGCACCTTCCACACCGCCAAGGATAAAGATGCTTACGTAGCGGTGGAACTCCCCCGCCAGGTCAACGTGACCGGTATCGTCATCGTGGCCTCTCCGGGCAACATGCACCGCCTCAACAACATGAAGATTCAGGTCTCCGAAACCGGCAAGGATGATGACTGGCACGATGTATCCCAGCTGGGACCGTGCAAGCAGCGCGTCATGCAGGTGGACCTGGGCAGCAGCAAGCCCCTGGCCAAGTATGTGCGCATTGTGCGTCCCGGTGGCCCGGAATTCTTCCACCTCAACGGCATTTACATCTACGGCGAACAAGCTGCATAACCTGATAATCACCCCACATCCCATTTCACACAAATGAACAAAGTACTTACCATTATCACAGTGCTCGTGGCAGGTGTTGCGCTGTACAAAGCCTACGACGAAAACAGCAAGAAGAAGGCCGAAGAAGCCGCCGGCAACGTACCGGCCAAGGCGCTGACCTGGGAGGAAGCCCAGACCAAAGTCACCGACGCCGGCTACATTCTGTTTGCCTACGCCGATGGCTGGGATACATACAGCAAGCAGGTGAGCAACAAGCTCATGAAGAACAAGGCTGTCAAAAAGGCCGCCGGCGACGCCATCGTCCTGCACTATCCCATCAAGCAAGCGCTCAATGAGGAAGAGCAGAAGGCCCGCACGGAGCAATGGAAGGGCATCAAGGTGCCCAATGCAGACAGCTACCCTGCCCTGCTCTTCTTCGACAACAAAGGCAAGCACTACAGCACCATCAGCGGCACATTCATGCGCAAGGCTCAGCCCAAGAAGGTTGCCAAGATGATAACCGAACGCATGGAAGGCAAGCGCAAGCAAAATGAGCTCATGGCCCAGGCAGAAAAAGCCAAGGGTGCGGAAAAAGCTCGTCTGATTGCCGAGGCCTGCCTGATTGAAAACATCAACCGCCCGGACAGATACGAAAAGATGATGAAGGACGCCGACCCGAAGGATGAGTGTGGTCTCATCCGCCGTGTCACCTTCAACCCCTGGGTCTTTGTGGAATCCAAGCGCAAGGAAGACCCCAAGGCTGTGTTGGCCGAATTGGAAACCATGCTGGCAGACCCCAACTACACGGATGAGCAGAAGCAGATTTTCTGCACCTGCGCCATCGGCACCCTGCACCGCAGCAACTTGCCCGATGCCGCAACCCGCATCCAGGAATACGCCAAAAAGCTCAAGGAATACGGCAAGGACACCGTACTGGGCCAATCTGCTGACATCGTGGTGCGCGAGTGGGTCGTGACCCTCAATTACGGCGAGGGCTGGCAACCCGCCGCCCTGCCAGAGGATGAAACACCCACCGAGCTGGAGGGCAACCTGCCCATCGACCAGCCCGGCACCTACACCGTGGCGTTCAACTACAAGAGAGGGTCGCATGCCCTGCGCGTGAAGGCAGTGGAGCTGTATGACGGCGACACCAAAGTGGCAGAAGACCGCCACGATGGGTTCATGGGCGTCAAAGTCAGCAAGAACACATACGACCTGAAGGTGGACAAGGAAGTGAAGAATCCCCGCATCCTCATCACGTTCAACATGGGGAAAAACCGTGATTCCTACGGCCGCATTTCCATCGTTCGCCAGAAATAATCATGCACAACAAGGGCACAAGCCATGACGGCACCCGCCGCGCCCTGTTTTTTGCCCTTCTTCTCGCGCTCCCCCCGGCTCTGCTGGGGGGAGCGTATTATTATGGCTACCGGGAGCGGCCGCACCGGCCCGTGCAGCCGGTGCCATTTACCCACGCCAGCCACACAGATGCGCACAAAGCAGCCATGCCCTGCGTGGCATGCCACAATGGGGCCGAACACACCGCAGGCGCCGGCATGCCGGCAGACAGCACTTGCCTGCAATGCCACCTGCATATCCTGCCCCAAGATGCCCGGCTGGCTCCCCTGCATGCGGCAGCCAACAAAAATGCACCCGGCTACACCGGAGATGCCTTGCGCTGGGTGCGCAAAGCTCCCCTGCCCACTCATGTGCATTTCAACCACGGGCAACACGTGCGCGCAGGTGTCACCTGCGCCCAATGCCACCCAGCCCCCGATGCACAAGTACCCCACCGCATGAGCGCATGCCTGGATTGCCACCGCAACGAAGGTGTGCCCACCGATTGCTCGCGCTGCCACCACTGAGCCCACGGCAGCATGCACCGGCTAATGATAGCACACCCATTCTGGAATCAAAAAAGCCCGCAGCATCACGTGGTGCAACGGGCTTGAAATTTATCTTTGGCAGTACTTTTTATTCAGCTGCATCATCATCGGCAGCAGGCGCCTCGGGCATCTCGGCAGAGGAAGCGGCGGGCTTGTGGCGGGCAGCCTCCTGCAAGAAGATTTCAGCCACACGGAACGCGCGGCGAGAAGCCTCGGCCGCGATGCGGTCATCCATGAGTGCCAAGCCTTCCTCCGTCACCTCGCCCAGGTAAATCTTCCAGGCGCGGCGCACCAGTTCATCGGGGTCCACCTTGGGCTGGGCGGCCTGGGGCTGCTGGGGCTGGTTTTCGCCACCGCGGCGGTTGCGGTTGCGGCGGCGGCGGCGCTTGCCACCATTGCCACCGCCTTCGTTGCCACCCACAGTCTCGGGGGCGGAGAAGCCGGGAGCGGGTTCCAGCTCGCGGTCGCGGGGTTGCTCGGGCGTGGGGATGAACTCCTCCACCTTGGAAGCGGCAGGAGCAGGAGCGGGCACAGGGGCAGGCTGTTTTTCCCTGGCAGGAGCGGGCGTGTCCTTGGCAGGAGCCGCAGCCGCCGGAGCCTGTTCCTTGGCAGGAGTGGGTTTATTCTTCACGCGGCGCACCTTGGTCTTATGCTCAGCGGGCTTGGCATCAGCCGGGGCAGATTCACGCGGAGCGGGAGCCGGCGCAGGCTCAACAGCTGCGGCGGATGCAGGCTCGGCAGCGCCCTCGGGCTTGTTGTTCTTGCGGGCACGCGGCTTGCGGGCAGGTGCGTTGGTTTTCTCTGCGGCGGGTTTGGCAGTCTTGCGGGCGCGGGGCTTTTTGCCCTCGGCCTCAGCAGCTGCAGGCGCAGTTTTCTTCGTTTCTTCGGATTCCATGATTGGTGTTCTAATCATTGTTGAACCGGCACACCCTGATCCACTTGGAACGACCACTCAGCCTTGTGGCTGGTACCATCGCTGCTGGTCCAGGTGAGATGCACGGAAATGTTGGGCATGTAGATGCGGCAGGGCGGTGTCCAGCTGATAATGCGGGTGGCCTTATCCATTTTAGCCGGCACACGGCCAAAGCCGCTGACCTTCATGTTGACGGAACCGAGGTTGATACCGGGCACACCGCTGAGGTCAGCGGTGATTTCGGGAACCTCGATGGGGACGGTGCTGCCGGGTTGCGGCGACACCGGGAAAGGGGGAGGAGGCGTTTTGCCGGGCAGCGTACCGGGAGTGGAGCCCGTCGATACCACTTTGCCCACCTCAGCCACGCGAAAATCCATGGCATTCTTGAAAATGGAAGGATCATTGCCAAACACCATGTAGCGGTGAATCATCCAGGGATTTTCCTCGCATGTCACTTTCCCCGGCACCACTGTAAAGGCTGCGGCATATCCATAACTCGGGATGCGATCCAACATCGGCTGTGTCACATATCCACCTGGATAACAATATGTATTTACCGGACCAAATGCCTTCAAAAGCCGGCGACGGGACTCCCCCAACTCAACATCGATCATCTTCGTGTATTCCAGCTCGCCCTTGTCTGCGCACTTTTCCCAGGTGCTGGGGTAATAGTGGTGGACGGAGTGACTACCCACCGTTGCGCCATGTTTCATCATCTCACGAATCATGGTGGGAGACATACTATCCCCACGACCGGACATGAAATCAGTGTACAGGAAAATGGTAAACGGGTATTTGTACTCTTTCAGGATGGGATATGCCTCCGTATACACGCTGCGCCATCCGTCATCCAAAGTAATCAGCACACACTTGGCGGGTAAATCACGGGCGCCGAAACGCCACTCCAGAAACTCCTGCATACTGATGACGGTGAGTCCCTCCTTGCGGATATACTCCATCTGCTCGCGAAAATCAGCCGTACGCATCATCATTTCTGATACCGGAGCATCCTTGCTGAAATTGTGATACCCCAACACGGCAACGCGTGTATAGCGGCGCGGTACTGTCCCATCAGCCCTCGGCTGGCGGGATTCCAACGCTTCTGCCGGCTTACGAGGTTTCCCGGGCTGAGTCGTTCTCATTTTTTGAGCATCCAGCACGCGAAACGGCACCCAACGCCGCGCCATACGCTCAGGATCCGGGTCCAACGGCTCCGGATCATATATCTGCCCGGTGGCTAATCCCCCCAGCAGCAGAAGCATCAGGTACAGGTATCGTATCATCCTCGCTCAGGATAGCATATTCCCCATGATTGGCAAGTCTTTATTCCGTCCCAAACAGACTGCCAAACATCATCTCTTTCTTCATCTTCCGGTCATCACGCATTTTTAACTGTCCATTACAGGAAGTATATGGTAGAATACGCGCACATGAGCCAGCGGGATATCGTTTGCAAAGCCACTTTGGACACCTTTGTACGTTTCGGCATTGTCATTGCGGCACTGCTGGGCTTTGCTGTGTACTTCTTTTATGATGGCCACACAGGCTACGCCAGGCAAAACGAAGCCATCTGCAGCTACCGCGCTTTTGCCACACTGGGCAGCCTCACCACACAACACACCCCCGCCTCCTGGGCTGCGGAGCTTGGGCAGCGCGGATTAATACCCGACATCCGTGAGAATGGCCTGCTGTATGCCACCGGCGAAAACGGCAGCCGCTACCCCCTGCCCGCCGACTGTGAAGCCGCGCTCAGCTGTCCCGCAGAAGCACTGGATTACGCAGCCATGAGCCGCAGCTGGAGTGATTGCTGGGCGGCATACAGCAAGCGCATGCACTACCCCATCAAACCCGGCGACCACCCGCACGATGAAGGCGCCATCCGCGAGCAATGGTATGCCGGCATCATCTTCACCATCACCGGCTTTATCCTGCTGGGCTTTGCCCTCCGCACCCACAAACGCGAGCTGAGCCTGCGCGGCAATACCATCACCGCGGCCGGTCAGCAATTCAACATCAGCGATATCGAATGCATCGACCTGCGCCAGTGGGGCAAAGGATTCAAAGGCGTGGCCTATCTGACAGTCGGTGGCCGCCGCATTCGTTTTGACGGCATGACCTACGGCGGGTTCAACCCGGAGAAAGGAGAACCGGCCGAGGCACTCATGCAAGCCATTCTGGCCCGATATCAAGGGGATATCATCGAGTATGAGAACACTTCTGCACAGGATTCGTAACCTCGCTGGCAGCATACTGCGCTGCATAGCCACCCTCCTGAGCAAGACCTTGCAGGGCTTGTTGGTGGTGGCGCGCGCAGCCACATCATACAAGACCTGCATCCTGTTGTTGCTGGCTGCCGTGGCCGTTGAGCTATGCATTCTGGGAGCCGGTGTGATACGCAAGCTGGAAAACTCCTACCATCTGGCAGAGCAAGCAGCCCGCACAGAACTGGCCCTCCTGGAAGCCCGGGAACTGGCCGACGCCGCCCCCAATAAAGGCTCCGCCGGCATTGGCGCCGCAAAGGAAAGCACGGCACCCGCGGCAGACACCAATGACAACGCACATGAAGCACCGCCACTGCGCCCGCGAGATGTAGCCACCATTGTGGCGCAGGAAACCGGCTCTCCCCTGCCCGAAGATGCGCTAACCCCAACCGAGGAAGATGATGCGCAGGAGGCGCCCACGGAAACACGCGTGCAGAAGGAAGATGCAGCCAGGCAGGAAGAAGCAGACCGCCTCATCCGCCAGGGTGTCACCGCCCTCACCGCCGGCGACATGCGCCTGTGTATCATCAGTCTGGAACAAGCACTCACCCTCGCCCCGGACAACCCCGCCCTGCTGTACTATTACGGCCTGGCGTACGACAAACTGCTCAACCCCGCCAAAGCTCGCGAATATTATACAAAAGTGTTTCACATGCGAGACACTGCCGGTAAATACTTCCAGCGCGCCTCCCGCCGTCTCACATACGGATTCGAGCAACCCTCCGCCATGCGCGGCAAGCTCTCCTTCGGGCCACACCAGGCACGCCACACCTACAGTGCAGACCAAGGCGAGAACGTAGACATTCTTCTGCCCATCATGCTGGCTCCGGGGGAGGAAGTACGCCCGGAGGATATATATATCACCATTCAATTCTTTGATTTGGTCAATGGCCGCAAGATTGAGTTCTCGCGCACTGCACCCAAGCTGGCCTGGCAAAACGAAAAGCCCACCTGGACAGATTGGGAAGAAAATCTGGTCGTCAGCTACGCTGTGGCGCCACCCAGCCCGGAAGAAATAGATGCCTACGGGGAGCTCAAGTACTATGGTTTCACAGCCAAGCTGTACTACAAGGGTGAGCCCCTGGATTGCATCAGCACCCCATCTGCCCTCATTTTGCAGGAGCAACGCCTCAACAGCCGCAAAGTCAAGACGGCGGCACCGGATTCCAATTTGCTGCCGGATGATGGGCTCGCACCCGATGACGGGCTCGTCCCCGCCGAAGAAGCCGCTCCTTTTTCAGAATTCTTAGAAGAAATCGATCCCCCCGCGTCGTGAGCCAGATATTTCCAGAATTGCCGCATGCGTTGGGTGGTTATATCCTGACCCACCAGCTTGGCGAACATGAGAGCAGTGAACTCTTCGCTGCCCGGCAAGAGCATGTCGACCGCCAGGTGATTATCGAGGTGCTTTATCCCGGCGCGGAGCAAGCCATCGTCAACCAATTCCTGAAGACGGCGCGCGCCCGTGTGGCAGCCAAGCTGCCCGGCGTAGCCAATGTGTTCGAATCCATGGTGTCTGATGGCACTTGGTACCTCACCCAGGAGAAGCCCAAGGGCTCCAATCTGGAAGGCCGTTACCAGCGAGAGGAGGCACTCACCCCAAACCAGATTTGCATCATTCTGGAGGCCGTGGCTCAGCTTTACCTTGCCTGCGAGGAAGCCCGGCTGCAAGCTGCCCCCCTCACCAGAACAGATATTTTCCTGACACAAAGCAACAGTGGCAACTTCATCGCACGTTTCCTTTCACCGGTCTACGACAACAAGCACCTCGAAATCTCCCGTGAGCAAATCATGCAAGTGCTGGCAGATGAATTGCAACCACTTCTCCCCACCAACGTAGCCGGCCAGACCCGCGTGGCCACCCTGCTTCAATGGATAAGGGAGGGGTATGATGGCCAGCTCATGGATTGGCCCACCATTGCAGATACGGCTAAAATTATCCGCGAGCAACTGGGGGAGCTTGAGAACACCCCCCTTTCATCCACCGCTACCCAGCAAGTATCTCCCGCATCGCTTCAGCGCGCGAAGCTCAAGCAGCGCCGCGCCGCCCGGAAAAACATTCATTTTGCCATCCATGCGCTGCTATTCCTGCTGTTCTGCGCCATTGCAGGGGTGTTGCTCGCCCCCACCGAGCCGGAACTCATCTCCCCCGATGTGGGCGATTACCTCGTCTGCAAGCAACCCAACAGGAAAGAGCCCGTCTATACATCAAAAGCCCCTGTCTCCATCCTTGAGTTCGAGCAATTTCTGGCTGCCTACGCCGGCATGAATAAGAGCGAAAAAGCGCGCATTCTCCGCGGCTTGCCCGATGACCAAACAGACTTCACCCCGCTCAACTGGAACAATCAGCTCAAAGCGGCCTCCCAACACGGCAACTACCGAGGAAGCAAACTCAGCGAGCATTCCCCCGTCACGGGTGTATCCTACTGGGCAGCACAAGCCTATGCCCACTATGTGCGTGGCAGCCTGCCGGGCAGCGCGCTCCTGGCAGAGGTACGCAGCCAAACGGAGCAACCCGACATTCAGGAATGGACAAATGACACACAAGCTGCTAATGTAGTCACGCCACAATGCCACCTAGTCATGGCAGCGGGAGAAAGCACCCTCCTGCGCGACGCCAACCCCGGCACAGAACATGAATCCCGCGGTTTCCGCATCGTATTCCCCACCCTTCCCAACCCATAACGTATCATGAAGCACATTACCCAACTTTTCACACTTCTGCTCCTCCTGCTGGCAGGCCAGGCATTGGCCCAGGTAGATGTCCGGCTGGATCCCGTCCGCCGCGATTTCCTGCTGGGCGAAAGCGTAGGCCTCAAAATCACTTTGGTGAACCACACGGACCAGACCATCAAATTCACCAACTCCCCCGGCCGCAGCTGGCTCAATTTCACCGTCTCCAGCCGGGATTTGGGCAATTCCCTCACCCCCAAAGCCACTCCCCGTTACCCGGACCTCGTCCTGTCCCCCGGGGCCACACGCAGCTACCAGGTGGATATTAAGCCCTTCTACAGCCTGAACCGCAGCGGCACCTATACGGTGGTGGCCACCGTGCGCCTGCCGGATATGCGCACCACCTACAGCTCCAACCGCGCTACATTCACCCTGGCCTCCGGTGGCAGCATCAAGACGTTCAAGACCCAAGCCCGCGGCCAACGTCTGGAGATGAGCGTCAAAATTCTCAACGTCGGGGGCAAGGATTCCCTCTTCGGGCAGGTGCTCAACGCAGATTCCAAGGTACCGATCGGCGCTTGCTACCTGGCACAGTTCCTCAACTTCATGGAGCCGCGCATCGTGCTGGACAACGCCCAGAACCTGCACCTGCTCTGCCAGTCCACGCCGGAGTATTTCACCTATTCCATCATGAACACCAAGGGTGGCCGCAGCCAATACAAGCTCTTCCGCCGCAGCGGCGGCCCGGTGGACCTCATCAGCACCGGCAAGGGCATCCGCACCATCGGCCTGGTGCCCTACGCTCCCACCAAGAAGGGCGATGAGCAGTATCACAGCGCTTCCGATCGCCCCTCCCTCTAACCCCTGCCCGCTTTTGATATCACATGTCCGTCCCGACCATCGCTATCGTAGGCCGCCCCAATGTGGGTAAATCTGCCATTTTCAACCGCATGGTGGCCCGCAAAATCGCCATCGTGCACGATCAGCCCGGCGTCACCCGCGACCGCCTCACGGCCCCCGTCCGCATCACGGATTACCAGGCCGATGTGGTAGACACCGGCGGTATCGGCTCCACGCTGGATGACGGCTTTGCCGCCGCCGTGACACGCGAGGCCGACATCGCGCTCAACGCCGCCGACCTCATCATGTTCGTGTGCGACTGCCGCGACCACCTCACCCCCATCGACCGCAACATTGCAGCCCAGCTGCACAAGAGCAAGACGCCGGTCATCCTCGTCCTCAACAAGGCTGATACCGACAAGCAGGAGCTCAACCTCGGCGAGTTCGCCGACCTCGGCTTCCCCGAATACGTCTTCACCTCTGCCGCCCACGGCCGCGGGTTCGAGGCGCTGGCCACCAAGCTCAACCGCCACCTCAAATCCCTGGGTGCCTCCCCCATGCAGGCCGAGGCCCCCACCGATATGGAAGATGAAGATGCACCGGAGGAAGTCACCCCCGACTCCCCCATCAAGGTAGCCATCGTGGGCCGCCCCAATGCGGGCAAGTCCTCGCTGGTGAATGCCATCATGGAAGATGAGCGCACCATCGTCTCCAACATCGCCGGCACCACGCGAGATGCCATCGATATCCCCTACAAGCGCGGTGAGCAGAACTACATGCTCATCGACACCGCCGGCATGCGCCCCCGCTCCCGCCGCGACACCTCGGTGGAGGTCTTCTCCGCCATCCGCAGCGAGCGCGCCATCCGCCGCTCCGACATCTGCCTGCTCGTCATCGACATTGCCGCCGGTGTCACCCAGCAGGACCGCCGCATCGGCTCCATCATCGCCAAGGAGAGCAAGCCCTGCATCATCATCGTCAACAAGTTTGACCTCTACTTCCCCGATGCTCCCCTCTCCGCCCGCAAGGATGCCGTGAAAGAACACATCAAGGAGAATCTCTTCTTCCTGGACTACGCCCCCATTGCCATCGTCTCCGCCAAGGAAGGCCGCGGCATGCAGGATATCTTCAAATCTATCGAGCGCGTGAAGCGCGATGCCCTCAACATGCCCGGCACAGGCGAACTCAACCGCCTGCTCCAGCGCGCCATGGAGATGAACCCGCCCGGCCAGCACCGCGTGCTGCACAAGCGTCTCAAGCTCTTCTACGCCACCACCGCCGTAAATGAAAGGTACACCACTATCCCGGTGCCCACCTATGTGCTTTTCGTGAACGACAAGCGACTCCTGGCCGACAGCTACGCACAATATCTGCGAAACACCATCCGCAGCCGCATCAAAGGCGCCGCCGGCATCCCCATTGTGCTCTCTCCCCGCTCCCGCGTCCGCAATGACTAAGAGCGCTGCCACGTACGGTGATTTTCCCCTCAGCCACACCCACCCGGGCGTGGCTGAGTTGCTTGCATACGATGCATCGTTGCGCAGCCTGTGGCCGGTAATCAGCCAATGGATGATGGTTGCCTTGGGGTGGTGCATACTTATCCCTGGATATGATGCCTTCAAAATCCTCAGCATGATGTCCGCGGCAGGTGTCAGCATCATTTGCGTATTCATCTGGAACAACACCCGCAAATTATACAAGAAAGCGAAGCAGCAAGATTGGTTATTGCAACAGCACCGGCCACAAGATGACACCGAGGCCCACATCCGCGGCCACATCTCCCGGCTCACCAAAAAACTCCGGCGCTACACCTTCATCAATGGGTTCTATTCCATCTCATACAGTCTGATTTTCACCTGTCTCTATCTGGAAAACGCGGATATAATCCACCTTGATGAAACAGTCTACATACCCTCACTGATCATCGTCCTGTCGAGTCCCGTCGTCTTTTTCCCCAGAGAATCATCCCTATTCATCCTGCTGGTGGTGTGTCCACTGTGGATAATCGGGCCCGACCCCGGCGAGCACTTTTTCTACCGCCTATTGGGAGCACTGCTCATCCCCGGGCTGCTCTTCCTCTTTGCCCGGCAAGCCTTCTTCACCGCCACCACCTTCGGCGGGAAGTTCATGATTTGCTTCCTTCTGTCTGCCATACCGTGGGGGATACCGCTGGCGCTCCTGCTCCCGCTCTACCTCAAATCCAGCGGCGACTCCACCTACACCACTCCTGCCGCGCCGCCGAAGCTCACGTGGGTACGCCGACTCTTCACCGATACCACGCCACCTTCCCCCTTCCCGTGGAAAAACAAGCTCCGCCGTGCCAACACCTGCATTCTGAGCATTCTCTTCTTCCTCATGGCGTTGTGCGCCTTCGTGGGCTCCATGTAAGCCGATTTGCCCCCCCTTGATATAAAAAAAAGGCCCCCGCTGTTCGCCGGAACAACGGGGGCAATGTGTTGATGAGTTATCTGAGCGCTCAGGCTTTACTGAATAGCCGCGAAGGCCTGCTTGAGGTCATCGATGATATCCTCGGCATCTTCGATACCCACGGAGAAGCGGATGAGGTCGGGCTTCACGCCGGCTTCAATCAGCTGCTCATCCGTGAGCTGGCGGTGAGTGTGGCTGGCGGGGTGCAGCACACAGGTGCGGGCATCTGCCACGTGGGTCACGATAGCGGTGAGCTTCAGGCTGTCCATGAACTTGATGGCGCGCTCGCGGCCACCATTGATACCGAAGGTCACTACACCGCAGGTACGGCCCTTGGTGAACTGACGCTGGGCCAGCTCGTAGTACTTGTTGGAGGGCAGACCGGCGTAGTTGATCCAGGCCACATCAGGCTGCGTCTCCAGGAACTCGGCCACGCGCTGGGCATTCTCGCAGTGGCGCGGCACACGCAGGTGCAGCGTCTCCAGACCCAGGTTGAGCAGGAACGCATTGAAGGGAGACGGGATGGAGCCCAAATCGCGCATGAGCTGCACCGTGCATTTGGTGATGTAAGCACCGGCGCCAAAGGCATCCGTGTACACCAGACCATGGTAGGAATCATCGGGCGTGGTCAGGCCGGGGAACTTGTCGGCGTGCGCAGCCCAGTCGAACTTGCCGCTGTCCACAATCACACCGCCCACCTGCGTGGCGTGGCCATCCATGTACTTGGTGGTGGAGTGCATCACAATATCGGCCCCGTGCTCGAAGGGGCGGCAGTTCATCGGCGTGGCAAAGGTGTTGTCCACAATCAGGGGCACACCGTTCTTGTGCGCAATATCGGCCATCTTCTTGATATCCAGCACCTGCAGAGAGGGGTTGGATATCGTCTCGGAGAACAAGCACTTCGTGTTCGGGCGGAAGGCCTTCTGAATCTCCTCCTCCGGTGCATCCTGGTCCACAAAGGTCACCTCAATGCCCAGCTTCTTGAACGTCACCGCAAACAGGTTGAACGTACCGCCATAAATGGCAGAGGTCGACACAAAGTGGTCACCCGCCTCGCAAATGTTGAAAATGGAATAAAACGACGCTGCCTGACCGGATGACGTCAGAATAGCGGCCACGCCGCCTTCCAGCTCCGCTATCTTCTTGGCCACACACTCATTCGTGGGATTCTGCAAGCGCGTGTAGAAGAACCCGGCTTCCTCCAGGTCGAACAAGCGCGCCATCTGGTCGCTCGTCTCATAGCGGAAGGTTGTTGATTGGAAAATAGGCAACACTCTGGCCTCCCCTTTCTTGGGATTCCAGCCACTCTGTACGCATATGGTGTCCGTTTTCATAACTCGTCCGCCGCAGAATATCATGTGGAATCTCTATAAACAAGCAAAATTTGTGTAAATATACAATTTTTGTAGGATTTTGTCGTTTTTCAAGGCTGCTGACTGGGGCAAACCATGCAACATCAGGGAATTGGAATCGTTCTTCGTAAGAAATGAGCATTCTGAGCACAAAAAAGGCGCACATATTCATGTGCGCCTTAAGAAGTAGGGCTACAGGGACTCGAACCCCGAATAGCGGTGCCAGAAACCGATGTGTTGCCAATTACACCATAGCCCTAGGTTCTGGGAACGGCGGCAGTATACGCCTGCGGCCCTAAGTTGTCAAGCGAATTTCAAGATTTTTTTGTAGAAAAAGTCATTTTTTGCCTCACGAGTCCCAAAGATTGTGCAACCGATGGCATGGGCAGCACCATCTGGGATGGACCCCTTTCAGCCCGAGAAATGGCGATTTGTCGCGCAGAATGCGCGACAACGGATTTCAAATTTTAGAATTGCAAATTGCACATTTGGAAAGTTCCCCGCGCCGCAGGCGCGGCAAGCTTTGAGCCCCGCTTGCGGGGCGGTAGAAGATAGCCCGGGGCGTAAGCCCCGGGTAGGGTGAGAAAAATGAATGGGAGCCCG
>JAFYUJ010000036.1 GCA_017558555.1 Akkermansia sp. | reverse complement strand
GTGGAGCGTGGTGGCTGAGGAGTATGCTGATGCGTTCTCTAAAAAGTATGCTGATTTGAGCACGTTCTGCCACAATGTTGACGGGGTTTACAATGTGCCCGCCGGTGTGCAGCCGGTAATCAACGTGGAGGTGGTAGAGACAGCCGGTGCCGCTCTGGTGAACACCGAAAACTGGGAAGAGACTGCCCTAGTGAATAACTATGCCGAGGTGCGCGCAGCCCGTGTGAGCCGTCCGCTTGCCCTTAACAGCTATGACCTGGCCAAGGGTGAGAAGTGGGCTGGCAAGCGTGCCGCCGCCATTCAGGCGGTGATTGAGGGCGTATATGCCCAGCTCGCCGCCACCGTGGCCGCTGTGTGCCCCACCGAGGCCGCCGCCGCCACCGCAAAGAAGGTGGGCCGTGTGACTGTGGATGCTGGCACCTTCACGCCTGACTTTGTGGCCCAGCAGTTGAGCGGCCTCTTTGGCGAATATGGTCAGACAGAGGCGCTGCTTCTGAATCCCACCTTGTGGAGCAAGGTCATCCCCACGAATGCTCTGGGCCTGAATCCTGAAACGGAAGGCACGCTTGGCATCGGCCAGATGCAGATGAGCGCCGGTTTGGGTGCCCTGGCCGGTGATGGCAAGGGTGTGGGTCTGGCTGCGATGCGCTCCGGTATTGCATACGGCGGCGGTGTGCCGCATATTGCTGCGGAGCTGGGTTGCGCTGTGCGCTCCCTGGGCACGATTTGCGGTATTCCCATGGTGCTGAAGGTGTGGGGCAAGCCGGGCAGTGAGGCTATCTACGAATCCGTGGAGACTTTGGCGGGCTTCACCGTGGTGCAGCCGCAGAAGGTGGCTGTGTTGGCTACGGCCTGATAGGTTTTTCCCCTGCCGGTGGCGCGTTGATGAGTAGTGAGAGAGAGGGGCGCGCTGCCGGTGGGGGGAGATGTTTTGGAAGTCACGATTTTTTTTTTGAGGATATGATAATACCGACGGTAAAGGGTGCGCCTTATGAGGTGAGCAATATGACGGGCGCGGAGATTGAGGTGCAGAGTGCTGCTGGTGCTGTGCTGCGCAAGGTGCCGGCGATGAGCCAGTTTACGGTGTATGCGGTGGATGAGGCGCTGGTGGTGCCGGATGGTGTGGAGGTGACGGCGCACCGTTTTAGTGGTGCCGCCCTGGCTGTGTTAGGGGGCGGCGGTACAAGCGAGCCGGAGGGGATTTATGTTTGCTACAATGCAGACAAGACCGATGTGCTAAGTTACAATCTTGCAGGCTTGACGAATGGTAGTAGCATGTTCAACAAATGTACAGCATTAACAAGTTTTGAAGCTGATTTGTCTAGTTTGACTAAAGGTGATAGCATGTTCTACAAATGTACATCATTAACAAGTTTTGATTCGGATTTGTCAAGTTTGACGAATGGTAGTAGCATGTTTGACGAATGTACAGCATTAACAAGTTTTGATTCGGATTTGTCAAGTTTGACGAATGGTAATTACATGTTCAGCAATTGTACAGCATTAACAAGTTTTGATTCGGATTTGTCAAGTTTGACGAATGGTAGTAGCATGTTCAACAGATGTACAGCATTAACAAGTTTTGAAGCTGATTTGTCAAGTTTGACGAATGGTAGTAGCATGTTCAACATTTGTACAGCATTAACAAGTTTTGATTCGGATTTGTCAAGTTTGACGAATGGTTATTACATGTTCTACAATTGTACAGCATTAACAAGTTTTGATTCGGATTTGTCAAGTTTGACTAATGGTGGTGGCATGTTCCATTTGTCTAAACTCAACAAGGCATCCGCATTGCGTGTTCTATCGTCGATACCTGCTTACACAAGCGGGACGCATAGCTTAACTATTGGAATTCATGTCGATTTTAAGACGGATGAGGAGGTGCTTGCTGCGATTAGTGCCGCTGAGAGTAAAAAGTGGACGATGACTGTGCAGTGGAACGGGACGGCAGGGACAAGTGCAGCGTCTACGTATAGTATGCGAGGAGAGCTTATCTATGCGCGCGTGGTAGAAGAGAATGGCGAGCGCATGCTTGATTGGGGGCACTATGTGACGGATGAGACAGGTTATGAGACGTTCCGCAGTATCGAAGCGGCGCGTGAGTATTTTGGCATTGAAGAAGAGTAACTTTAAAGAACAATGAACAAAGAAACAAAGGATAAGGTGAAGGATGTGGCCCGCGAGGCGGCCGGAGAGGCCGCGGAGTGGCTGAAGGAAGAGGCGAAGGCAAGCACCGGCCTCATGCGCTGGGTGTGGGGCATTCTTGCCCTGCTTGCGATGGGCGTGTGCGCATGGCTGGGGACGGGTTGCGAGTATGTGAGCCCGGCGCAGATTCATGCGGCGCATGAGTTGTATCACGTTTTGAGTGATGAGCCGTGCATTTTGGTGGTAGAGGGGGAGAAGTGATGTGCGTGAGAAAAGAGAATGAGCCGCTGGTGGTGTATTTGCTGCGATATGTGGCGGAGCAACCGCGTGCGATGTTGGCGCTGCTGGGATTTATAGCGGCGGGGTATATGTATTTTGATTTGATGGCGTTTGTGCGCGAGAATACGGCGAGCATGCGCGATATTGGCGAGCAGGTGAGGGTGATGAGTGAGCAGGTGCGCGAGGCGAATACGCGGCTGCAACATTTGGAGCGCGAGCATGAGGCGGCAAGGATGGGAGGTGTGCAATGATGGCGGGGACGATGCGCGCGGATGGGCGTTTTTGGCAGAGGATGCTGCGCCTTGCCGGGTATTACCAGGGCAAGATTGATGGGATTTGCGGGCCGTTGCAGCGGGCAGCGGAGGCGGCGTGGGCTGAGGCTGTGGAGCGCGGGCTGCGGGAGTATGGGGAATTTGATGCGCGGACGGAGGCGAACATTGCGACGCTGCTGCCGGAGGCGCAGAGGGCTGCGCGTGCGTGGATGCGCGAGGCTGTGGCGAAGGCTGAGAGGCTGGGTGTGCAGGTGCGCATTATTGGCGGCACGCGCACGTATGCGGAGCAAGACGAGCTCTATGCGCAGGGGCGGACGGTGGCCGGGAAGCGTGTGACGAATGCGCGCGGGGGGTATAGCTGGCATAATTTTGGGCTTGCGTGGGACTTTGGCGTGTTTTCCGGTGACGGTAAACGGTATATCACCGATGGCGAGCAGTATGCCGCGCTGGGTGCGCTGGCACGCGCGGTGCCGGGGCTGGAGTGGGGCGGTGACTGGAAGGGGTTCCGGGATATGCCGCATGTGCAGTTGAAGCGTTTTGCGAGTGTGGCGGAGGCGCGAGAGGTTTTTTAGTGTTGTTTCATGAGTATTGATTGATTACCGCGCGGGGGCGAGCGCGGTTGGAATCTGGCCCCTGATTTGTGGTTGCTGGTAACATGTGCCGCCGCCGGGAGTACCGGCGGCGGCTTTGTGGAAGTTGGAAGTTTG
>JAFYUJ010000035.1 GCA_017558555.1 Akkermansia sp. | reverse complement strand
TGTTTCTGCCGCCCTCCGCAGTGTCGCAGTCGCGACACCGTTACGGGCTCCCATTCATTTTTCTCACCCTACCCGGGGCTTACGCCCCGGGCTATCTTCTACCGCCCCGCAAGCGGGGCTTAAAGCTTGTCGCGCATTCTGCGCGACAAATCCCCATTTTTTGGTTTTGTGAGATTCTCCAAAAAACAAAACGGAGACCTCTCGGCCCCCGCTTCGCTTATAATCAACTCTACTACATGAAAAAGATTTGCGCCGGCTTTCGCCGCGTGGTGCGCCGCATTCGTGGCGCTCTGAATGTGTAGACACACCCCCGCCCCATAGCGTTGAATAAAAATGTGAAAAAAGTTTATTTTTCTCAAAAAAGGGAGAAAAAGGTGCGTATTGCGACAAAATTCGAGGTTGCCAGCGGGCGGGGCGCGTGGTAGATTGAGCACATGGAACGACTCAACAACCGAGGGCTGGATGAAATGCGCCCTCTTGAATTTGTGCTGGGTGTAGCCCCCCACGCCACCGCTTCTGTGCTTTCTTGCTTTGGCAACACGCGCGTCATCTGCGCCGTGACGATTGAAAACGATGTACCCCGATGGATGAAGATGCAGCATGTGCCCGGCGGCTGGCTCACCGCAGAATATGCCATGCTCCCCTACTCTACGCTGGACCGCAAGAAGCGCGACAGCTCCGCCGGCAAGGTGGATGGCCGCTCCGTGGAAATCCAGCGTCTCATCGGCCGTTCGCTGCGCGCCGTGGTGGATTTGGAAGCACTGGGAGAGCGTACCATCTGGATTGACTGCGATGTCTTGCAGGCCGATGGCGGCACCCGCACAGCCAGCATCACCGGCGCAGCTGTGGCTCTGGCCATTGCGCTCAACAAACTGGTAGCTACCGGCGAGCTGGAGAAAAGCCCCATGAAGCAGCTGGTCTCCGCCGTCTCCGTGGGCAAACTGAGCGGCACCCCGCTGCTCGACCTCTGCTATGTGGAAGACCGCGATGCCGAGGTGGATATGAACATCGTGATGACCGAAGGCGGCCAGTATGTGGAGGTGCAAGGCTCCGGCGAAGAAGCCGTCTTCACCGCCGAAGAAATGGCTCAGATGCTTGCGCTGGCCTCTAAGGGTGTGGCCGATATCACCGCCGCCCAGAAAGAAGCCATTGCCCGCGCCGACCAACCCACAGCGGCTGATTTTGCCGCGTTGCAAGACCTTTTCGGCACCCGCTGACGCGCCCGCACACCCTCTTCTGCCAACCCCGGCGCAGCTCCTCATCCAAACAATGGGGAGCTGCGCTTGAATTTATGCGCGTGCGGAGCAAAAAAGTCTTGCATTTTAGGCTCAGATGTGGCATACAACTGCCAGTTTACACAGCACCATGCCTAAAGACACATCTATTAAGAAGATATTGGTCATCGGTTCGGGCCCTATTATTATTGGCCAGGGATGTGAGTTTGACTACTCCGGTACCCAGGCTTGTAAAACATTGAGAGAGGAAGGGTACGAGGTAGTGCTCGTCAACTCCAATCCCGCCACTATCATGACGGATCCGGAGACAGCACCCCGCACTTACATTGAACCTCTTACGCCGGAATACATCGAGAAAATCATCGAGCGCGAAAAACCGGATGCCCTGCTGCCGACCCTGGGTGGTCAGACTGCCCTGAACGCAGCCATGGAGCTGCACCGTCTGGGTGTGCTGGAGAAGCATGGCGTGCGCATGATTGGCGCAGATGCAGATGCCATCGATAAAGGCGAAGACCGCCAGCGCTTCAAGGATGCCATGATTAAGATTGGCCTAGACGTACCGGCCAGCGGCGTAGCCCACAACATGACCGAGGCCTGGGACATCGCCAAGAACGTCATCGGCAACTATCCCATGATTATCCGCCCCGCTTTCACCTTGGGTGGCACGGGTGGCGGCATCGCCTACAACAAGGCAGAGTTTGAGGAAATTGTCAACCGTGGTCTGGATCTTTCTCCCGTACGCGAGGTACTCATCGAAGAGTCCCTGCTGGGTTGGAAAGAAATTGAAATGGAAGTGATGCGCGACTGTGCAGACAACTGCATCACCATCTGCTCCATTGAAAACCTGGACCCCATGGGTGTGCACACCGGCGACTCCATCACCGTGGCACCCGCCATGACACTCACCGAAAAGGAATACGCCATCATCCGCGAGGCCTCCTTCGCCATCATCCGCGAAATCGGTGTGAAGAGCGGTGGCAGCAACATCCAGTTTGCTGTGTGCCCGCGCACCGGCCGCCAGGTGATCATCGAAATGAACCCCCGCGTGAGCCGCTCCTCCGCACTGGCATCCAAGGCTACGGGCTTCCCCATCGCCAAGGTATCTGCCAAGCTGGCTGTGGGCTACACGCTGGATGAGCTCAAGAACGACATCACCCGCGAAACAACCGCCGCCTTTGAACCCACCATCGACTATGTGGTGTGCAAGGTGCCCCGCTTCACCTTTGAGAAGTTCAAGAAGGCGGATGAACGCCTGACCACCGCCATGAAGAGTGTGGGCGAGGTGATGAGCATCGGCACCACCTTCAAGGAATCCCTGCAAAAGGCGCTCCGCTCGCTGGAAACGGGCCGCTGGGGCTTTGGTTTTGATGCCAAGGACCCGAAGAACCCCACCCGCCAGGAAATTGCGGCCAAGCTTTCCGTCCCCAACGCCGAGCGTATCTTCTGGCTGCAAACCGCCTTCACCAATGGCTTCACGTTGGATGAAGTGCATGAGCTGACCCAGATTGACCCCTGGTTCCTGGACCAGCTGCAGCAGCTGGCTGAAGCCGGCATGAAGCTGGCCACGCTGGATTTGAAGGAAGCCAAGAAGCTCGGCTTCTCCGACCGCCAGATTGCTCTGGCCCGCGGTTGCAGCGAGGACGATGTGCGCGCTGAGCGCAAGGCCAAGGGCATCATCCCCACCTATCGCATGGTGGACACTTGCGCCGCTGAGTTCGATGCCTACAACCCCTACTACTACTCCACCTATGGTGAGGAGAACGATGCCCGCATCAGCGACCGCAAGAAGATTATGATTCTGGGCGGTGGTCCGAACCGCATCGGCCAGGGTATTGAGTTCGACTACTGCTGCGTACACGCATCCTTTGCCCTCAAGGAGCTGGGCTACGAGACCATCATGGTCAACTCCAACCCGGAAACCGTCTCCACAGACTATGACACCTCCGACAAGCTCTACTTCGAGCCGCTCACCCTGGAAGATGTGCTCAACATCTGCGACGTAGAGCAGCCCGATGGTGTCATCGTGCAGTTTGGTGGCCAGACTCCCCTCAACCTGGCAGCTGCTCTGCAGGAGCGCGGTGTGCCCATCATCGGCACCAGCCCCCGCAGCATCGAGCTGGCAGAAGACCGCAAGTACTTCTCCGCCCTGTTGGATGAAATCGGGCTGCGCCAGGCAGAAGCCGGCACCGCCACCAACGAGGAAGAAGCCGTGGAAGTGGCCAAGCGCATTGGCTTCCCGGTGCTGGTGCGCCCCTCCTTCGTGCTGGGTGGCCGCGCCATGATGATTGTGTACGATGAGGCCGAGCTGCGCACCTACATGCGCGAAGCCGTCGATGCCTCTCCGGAGCGCCCCGTGCTGGTAGACCGCTTCCTGCAGAATGCACTGGAAATCGACGTGGACGTGATTGCCGATGGCACTACCAGCGTGGTGGGTGCCATCATGCAGCACGTTGAGCCCGCCGGTATCCACTCCGGTGACTCCGCTTGCATGATTCCCCCGAACCGCGTGTCCGACAAGATGCACGCCGAAATGATGCGCGCCGCCAAGGAACTGGCAGCCAAGCTCAAAGTGAAGGGGCTCATGAACTGCCAATTCGCCATCAAGGATGAGCAGCTCTACGTCATCGAAGTGAACCCCCGCGCCTCCCGCACCGTGCCCTTTGTCTCCAAGTCCATCGGCGTGCCGCTGGCCAAGCTGGCAGCCAAGGTCATGAGCGGCATGACGCTGGCCGAGCTCGGCTTCACCAAGGAAGTGGTGCCCCCCTACTACACCGTGAAGGAAGCCGTATTCCCCTGGAACCGCTTCCCGGGTATTGACGTGGTGCTGGGCCCGGAAATGCACTCCACCGGTGAGGTGATGGGCATCGATACCGACCCTGAGTTGGCCTACATGAAGAGCCAGATTTCTGCCTTCAACCCGCTGCCGGACAAGGGTCTGGTCTTCATCTCCGTGAATGACCGCGATAAGGAGTCTGTGCTGGAGATTGCTCAGAACTTCGCTGCCGCCGGGTTCGACATCTGCGCCACCAAGGGCACGATGATTTACCTGCTGCAGCATGGTATCGAATGCGAACGCGCCTACAAGGTGCTGGAAGGACACCGCCCCAACATTGTGGACCGCATCAAGAACGGCGACATCGCCTTCGTGGTCAACACCCCCGGCTCCCACGATGCCCGTGAAGACGAAGTGGCCATCCGCGCCGCCACCGTCAACAACAAGGTATCCTACGCCACGGACCTGTCCTCTGCCCGCGCATGCACCGCCGCTATCCTGAACAACAAAAACAAGACAGCCGGAGTGCGCACGCTTCAGGAATACCACGCAGAGGCCGGTTGCTGAAGCGCATCGCCCCCTCTTTTCGGAGCGGTCTGATTCCCATCAGGCCGCTCTTTTTTTTACCAGCAATTCAAGATTGACTTTTAACATCCCATCGTTTACCCTGACTGAGCTTCACCATTCCTTTCCCCATGAAACATTTTCTTCTCTTCCTCCTTGCTTTGAGTTCTTTTATCTCCGCCGCAGCAAACGCCGCACCCAAAGCAGACAACACCAAAACGGCCCCTACCTGGTGGGATGAAGTAACAAACCTTTTTGCCAGTCAGGAAATCACCCTCGACACCAAGCTGATTACTGCCGACAAAAAAGTGTATTCCCTGTACACCAAACCTGAACTCGCAGGCAAAGCCGCCCCTATCACCAGCCTGAAAAGCAGAGAATCTTCTGTCACTTTCTACATTGATGTAGACAAATTGCTGGGTGGCAAACGACTCAAAAAGAATCAGCCATATCGCCTCGACTCCCTTTCATGGTGTGGCGACCCGAACGGTGAATACAGTGGTGGCGACCGCAAAGTCATCATTTCCAATGGAGCGGAAGCTATCATCCTGCCGATGCCCCAGACGGAAAAACCGAAAGTCACCATCCACCAAGATGTGGAAAAAACCAACTTCACCTTTACCCGAGACGACATTTTGGAGGTGACCATCATCTGGCGTGCCGAAACACATGCGGCATGCAGCGTGCGCTGTTACGATGCCCCCGAAGCTCCCGCCGTCATTCGCGGCACCGCTTTCAACCTCACCCCGGAAGGAGAGCTGCCCGAGGGTAATGGCGTTGACAACAAATACAACAAAATATGGCGCTTCAATAGCCCCGCCGTGCGCATCCGCGCCACCGCTGCACCCAAATACAACATCAAAATCATCGCCATCTCCGCATTGGGGCTTCTTGGGCTGATTCTTATCATCAAACTCTTGCTTGGCATGCGCAGGGAGGACTAAATCCCCCCGCCGACAAGGCCACAGAAGCGCCAATCACATCAGGATGGGCAACAATCATAAGCGCTACTGCAAAAATGATGGCTCAACCAGCCATTTTGAGATGCGCGCAGGCATTTTTTACTTGTCAGGCAGGGGAGATGTGGTAAATTAAAGGGGTTATGACTTTTCATTCTGCACGCCGCCGCGGCGGTTTCACACTGATTGAGTTGATTGTGGTGATTGCCATTCTGGCAACGCTGGTGGGTATCTCTGCCCCGGCCTTGTACAGCCACATGAAGGCCGGCGACGTCACCAAATGTCGCACACAAATCGAACAGCTTTCCAAGCTGGGCATCAAATACAGCCAGGATATGGCCCACAAAGCCCTCCTGCCCACCAGCGGCATGGAAGACGATGAAGACACCAAGGATGTGAACGAATCCGACGGCTGGTGGATTGCTGTGGCTCCCGAGCTGGATTCCACGGTATATCCCCGCAATGCCAAGGGCAAGATGAAGGTTTCCACCATCTTCCACTGCCCCAGCGATATGCGCACCAATGTGGGCTCTGATTCCATGATGCTGGCCGATGTCAAATCCGTATCCTACGTCTCCTGGACAGATGGCACAGAAGACCGCGACAACCCCAACTCCTGCATCCGCACCACGGCTCGCCAGAACCTGGACACCCTGCCCTGGCTCTCCGACGGCAACCCGGTGAAGGGCCAGAGCGTGACCGACCTTGCCAGCTTCCGCAAGATGGTCATTCCCGCGCTGGAACGCCACGATTCCACCATCGTGGTGGCCTATGCCAGCGGCGCTATCAAGGCTGTGAAGGTGGAAGATGATGAAAATGTGGATGCCGAAGCTCTCTTCAAGCGCATCGCCCCCACGCTGGCCAACAAGAAAAAGGATGATGACGATTCCTCCGACAGTGAAGATACTGAAGACGAGGAAGACGACGTTACCGCCACCGGCGACGAAGAAGAATAAAGAGCGTTTCCCCCGGTACAGATTTATCCCTGCGCCTCATCTTCTCTCACGAGGATGAGGCGTTTTTGGCGGCGGACGGCTCGGAGACCGCCCGGCAAATCCAGGCGAGCGCAGGTGGCATCCGGCGCAAGCATGGCATCGATACGCAACACCATCTCCTCACTCACATCATGCGCCCCATGCTCGCGCAGATAGTGGCAAATCACCGCCTTGCGGAAGGACAGGGGCTTATCCAACAGTGCCGGCAGATACAATCGCCCCTGCGGGTCAGTAAGAGGGAGCTGGCGCAGGGCCACATCGAGGGCTTCCAGGCTCTCTTGCTGCAAGCGGGCGCTGCGGTTGATGATGGGGGTCACATCCCGCCCCATGGCGCGGTGCAGTGCAGGCAGCACCTCCAAGCGCAAGCGGTTGCGGGTCACATCGGCCACAGCATTGGTGGAATCGTCCCGCCACGGCAGCTCCAAAGCGTGCAAAAACGCTGTAATCTGCGCGCGGGTGCAGCCCAGCAGCGGGCGCAGCCACACCTGCCCATCATCGGCCTGGTGGACAGGGCGCATCCCCCGCAAGCCGGCACCGCCGCGAGCCAGGCGGAAGAGTACCGTCTCGGCCTGATCATCTGCATGGTGGGCCAGTGCCACCGCAGCCTGCGGCTCGCAGCTTGCTGCCAGGCAGTGTAAAATGCGGCGGCGCTCCACGCGCGCCGTTGTTTCCATCGAGGTACCGCGCTCTGCTGCCAGGGCTGGCACATCCACCCTTTCCTCATGCAAGCGCACGTTCAGCGCAGCGCACAGCTCGCGGCAATAGGCGGCATCGGCATCGGCCTCTGCCCCGCGGATACCGTGGTGCACATGGCAAGCCAGCACGGTGCAGCCATGGGCCAGCAGAACACACAGCAGCGCCACAGAATCGCGCCCACCGCTCAGGCCCACCACCACAGGATGCTGCAACCAGGGTAAGCAAGACGGCTCAAGCTGCAAACTGCAACTTGAGCCGCCAAAAAACTCGCTCCATTTAGTACTTGTAATCAACGTAGAACTGGAACTGGCCCGAGCGATCCACAGCGTTACCCGTCTTGAAGGGGATAGCGTAGTCTACCGCCAGCGGACCCATGGGCAGGTTGATTCGGAGACCAAAACCATAGTCTGCCGAGATGGCGTTGGTATTGAAATCAAAGCTGTCGGCATTCACGAAGCCGGCATCCACAAAGGCAGCAAAGCGAACTGTTTCCACCAAGGGCACCGTCATCTCCAGCTGCGCAAAGGCAGAGGTATTACCGCCCATGGTCTCATCGTCCGCCACGCGCTTGTCAACCATACCGACATCGCGGTAGCGGAAACCGCGCAAGTTGGCAGGGCCACCCAGATAGCAGCGCTCAAACAACGGCACCACCTCGTCGCTCTTCACGGTATCCACCGTCTCTACACCAAAATTCACGCTGAAGATGGTATCCCAAATGGAATTGTAGTAGACAGAACCGGCAAGACCGGCGCTGTATGTTTCCACCGTACTGCCGGGGCCACTGTAGCCACCATGCACCTCAAAGTGCCCACCCTTGCGCGGCGTCACCATCGCATCGCGAGAATCATACAAGTAGGTGAGGTTAATGCGGCTGCGAGTGAAATCACCACAATTTTCCCGGAAGAAAATGGGAGCATCCCCCTCAGGTTCCAACCGGAATTGCTCGATGCGGTACTCCAACTTGACAGAGTTGTAATCATCCAGCGCCTTGCGCAGTGAAATAGCATAACCAAAGTTCTTCTGGCGGTAGTAATCGCTCATGTAAGATGAGTTGGAGAAGAATATTTCATTCCCCAATGCCAGTTTCTGATCCAGGAACCAAGGCTCCAGCAAGTAAATGGAAGCGCTCTGGTATTCCCAGCCCAAGCGACCGGCCAAGGTCAGGCGCTGACCACCACCCACCAGAGACCCGCTGCCAAAGAGGCCGCGAACGTCGAAGTTGGACTGCGTCACGTTGGCATAGAAATACAGGCTTTCCACGGAGGAGAAGGCTGCACCGATCGTGAACGAGCCTGTCATCTTCTCACGCACATTCACGTTGATGTCGCGGTAACCGGCCGTGCCGGATGCAGACTGCGACACCTCCACAGGCTTCTCAAAATAGCCCAGATTCTCCAGGCGCTTGCGGGCCGTATCCAAGTCCACAGAGTTGAGATACTGACCGGGCTTGAGGGGCAGTTCGCGCAGGATAACATGGGGTTTGGTCTTGGTGTTGCCGCGCACATTGATACGGCCCACAGCGTAGCGGTCACCTTCCTTCACATTGTAGCAGATGTCCACCAGGCGGGTTCCGTCCTGTTCGCTGCCCACCTCATTGATATCGGGGCGCACATCGGCATCTGCGTAGCCCTTGGCACCATAATACTTGCGAATCATGGTCGAGTCATCCGATACCTTTTGCAGGGAGTAGATATCCCCACCAAGCATGCTGAGACCGGGCTCCAACTCCTGAGGTTTGTACACTGAGATACCGTCAAAGCTCACGTTGCGAACCTTGTAACGGGGTCCTTCGTTGATGAAGACCTTCATCGTCAGCTTCTGCCGGCCTTCTTTCTTGCCGTTGTCAGAGTATTCTACCTTGTCGATGCGTGCGCGCAGGTAACCGTAGTTGCGGTAGTGACGCACAATAGCCTGCAAATCGTCCTCCAGCTCTTCGCGGTCGATACGGCCGGACTTGGTAATCCAGGTAAAGAGGCCGCGTTCCTTTGTTTTCATGAGCTGGCGCAACTGCTCCGAGTCGAACTGGTGGTTGCCCTCAAAGCGGATGTGATTCATGCTCACCGGGCGGCCTTCCTGAATGTCGAAAATAATATCATCGTACTCGCTGCGGGCCGTCTTGGCATGGCGCCAGGTCACCCGGGTATCCGGATAGCCGGCTTCCTGATACATCTTGATGATTTCTGCGCGGGCAGCAGACAGCTCACGGTCATTGATAACCTTGCTGGATTGCAGCTTGATTCCCTCGCGCAGTTTGCTCTCAGAAAAGCGTTTATTGCCGGTAAAGCCCACACCACCCATCACGTTGGCGGGTTGCACCTCAAACGTCACGCGCACACCATCACCCGATGGGTCCACGGCTACACGAGCATTGTTGCTCACCAGGCCTCGGTTAATCAAGCGCTCCAAATCTTCATTGATGCGCATGGTGGAATACTTGGTGCCGGCCTTCGTTTGAATCACGTCCAGCAAGCGTTCATCAGGCACAGTCCGCTTGCCGGAGACATAGCGAACCCCCACGGACTTTACCTTCTTGCCCTCGTATGAGCCATCGTTGCCAAACAGGCCGGTAGATGGTCCCAGCTCGCGCATCACTTCATCACTGCTCACCAGCTTGGTATCTTCTGCCTGGGAGACATAGAAAGTTTCCACCGGTTTGGGCGCGGGCGCTTCCGTTGCCGGTGCTGCCGCAGGGATTGCAGGAGCCGCAGGAGCGGCAGGCGTGGCAGGAGCGGGCGTCACATCTGCACTCTGCTCGCCTATCATGGCATCCAGAAAAGGATCACCTGTAGTTCCTTGTCCCTTGACAGGCAAGGAAACAGACATAGCAATAGCAAGCAATGTTGCAGACCAGTGCAGAGTTCGCGCGTTCATACCGGGCATATTAAACAATCCGCCGTATCAGGTCAAGCGCATATTGCCGGATTGACACGGAATCACTAACACCTCGCCATGCGCATCGCTCTCGCGCGCGAGACGCTTCTCGCAATTCTTGTAATATTTGGCTTGAATTTGCGCAGGAATCAGGTATGCTTATGCCCAGCGGGGCAGTTCACACCCCTGCATGTATCACTATGTCCAGCGACAATCTTCAGGAAATCGAGCAGAATTACATGTGCGACCCGGATGCAGACGGCGGCTTCGTCTTCACCACCGTAGAGTCCGCAATCAACTGGGTGCAGAACCACTCCCTGTGGCCGATGCCGATGGGCACCTCATGCTGCGCCATTGAGTACATGGCCGCAGCTTGCTCCCGCTACGATATTTCCCGCTTCGGCGCTGAAGTGAACCGCTACGCCCCCCGCCAGGCCGACTTCATGTTCATTTGCGGCACCATCACCTACAAGATGGCCATGCTGGTGCGCCGCATCTGGGATCAGATGCCTGAGCCCAAGTGGTGCATTGCCTGCGGTGCCTGCGCCTGCACCGGCGGCATGTTCCGTTCCTACTCTGTGTTGCAGGGTGTAGACAAGATTGTGCCTGTGGATGTGTACATTTCCGGTTGTCCTCCCCGCCCCGAAGCGCTGCTGCAAGGTCTCATCACCCTGCAAGACAAGATTATGGCCACCGAGCACCCGCTCAAGGATTTCTTCAAGACACACGACCTGCGTGTTGCGCCGAATGCCGACACCATCAAGGCCAAGATGCCCATTGAATAAACGCAACCCCGCACATTTCACGCACCACCATGTCCGCCAATCTTACCACTCTTCAGAACGCCGCAGCAGATAAAATCTGCGCACGCTATCCGCAGATTACCCGCAAGGAATTCCGCGGCGATATTACCCTGACCATCCCGGCCGAAATCCTGACCGAAGCCATGCGCTACGCCAAGGAAAGCTGCGGATTCGACATGCTTCTCTGCGTCTCTTCCGTGGACAATCTGGGCCAGGAGCCCCGCTTCGAGGTGAACTACACCATCACTCAGGCTGAAACCGGCGCCAACCTGCTGGTGCGCTGCCCCGTGAGCGAGAGCAACCCCGCCGTGCCCTCCATGGTGCCCGTGTGGCTCTCTGCCAACTGGCTGGAACGCGAGCAGTATGACCTGATGGGTATCGAATTCATCGGCCACCCGGATTTGCGCCGCATCCTGATGTGGGAAGGCTACCCCTACCACCCCCTGCGCAAGGAATTCCCCGTAGAGGGCAAGGAAACGGAGCTTCCCGGTGTGGCTTTCACAGAAAAAGCCCCCACCGCCGGTGGGCCTTTCACCACGCGCCCCGGTGTGATGACCGCAGGCGAACGCGAGCCCCGCGCTCGCGGTTAACTCACCTGGTCATTCTTTTTTTTGCGGGCAGCCCCAAGCGCTGCCCGTTTTTCTATCCACTCCCCCCCCACACACTCCACCACATGGCTACACTTCCTCCCGATCTCGACCCCGTCGTACGCGCCCAAGCCTGGGTAGGCGATGCCATCCTGGCCCTTTATGTCCGCGAGTGGATTCTCTCTTTCCGCGGGCAGATTGATGGCAAACTCTTCATCGAATTCACCAGCAACAACTTCCTGCGCCTCACCGGCAATGCCACCGCCGTCGAAGCCCAAATCGGCCGCATCTTCAAAAGCGATGGTCTGGAAGCCGCCTACGCCTGGATTGAGCACCACCTGCGTCCCCACATGGAAAAGCGCTTGCATATCATGCGCCGCAACCATGAAACGCCCTGAGCGCACAATGCCTCCAGAGCCCTGCTGACGTGCATATATCACGAGTTGTCACGCTCCATTCTTGCCAGGAGCGGCGAAATATGCTAGCGTGGGGCGCGCTATTTTCTGACACATCCCCATATTCGGCACATGTACAAAGCAGTCGTATTCGACATGGACGGCACCCTGGGTGATACCCTCCCCCTCTGCGTGGAGGCCTTTCGCCGTTGCGTCGGCGAGCACACTGGCACCACCCCGGCTGCGCAGGAGGTGCTGCAATACTTTGGCAAAAGCGACCGCGGGGTACTGGGCGCGCTGCTGGGCATCCACCCCGATGCTCCGGAATTGCCCGTGGAACACTTTGTGCGCATCTACGAAGAAATGCACCCCGTGTGGGCGCCGGCCCCCTTCCCCGGCGCGGTGGAAATGCTCCGCCGCCTGCGCGCCCGTGGCATACGACTGGCTCTCATCACCGGCAAAGAAGCCTACACCGGGGAGCCCACCCTGCGCCGCTTTGGCATGGAGGGGCTCTTTGAATGGATTGGCTACGGCACGCCCACGCACAACTGCAAAGATGAGCGCCTGCTGGAGCTCATGCAGCTCTGGGGCCTGCGTGCAGAAGACCTCCTGTATGTGGGGGATGCTCCATCGGACATCGAGCTCTGCCACAAGGTGGGGGTAGCCATCATCAACGCCGCGTGGGGCTCCGGCGCAGAGGACGATGCCGCCGCTTGCCTGGCGCTGCAACCTGAATACCGACTGAACGATTTTGAAGAACTGGAACCGCTTATCACACAACTGACAACATGAAATACTCCTCAACCCTGGCAACGATCATCCTTGCCTTGGCTGCCATCTCCATGCTCCAAGCTGCCATCATCTACCCCACCCCCCAGCGCTGCACTCTGAGCCGTAGTGCCACCCCCGTTGAATCCGTGGAAATCCAGCTGCGCACGCAGGGAGACGGCCACGATATCTGGCGCCAGATACCGGCAGAAAAAGAAGGTGCTTACGCCATTAGCGTGGAGGGCGAAAAGCTCACCGTGCGTGCCAATGATGAAGTGGGGCTTTACTACGCCAAGCAAACGCTCTCCCAGATGCTGGAGGGAGTCCCCGGGGCAGACAACGCCCAGTGCGACCCCTTCCCCGGCAAGAGCATCGAAGAGGTCGCCCGCATGGGCAAGCTGCCCCAGGGCAGCGTGATTGACTGGCCGGATTTGCCCTTCCGCGGCGCGGTGGAAGGCTACTATGGCCAGCCCTGGAGCTTCGAAGCCCGCAAATCTCAGTTTGCTTTCTACGGGCGCAACAAGATGAACACCTACATCTACGCCCCCAAGGATGACCCCTACCACCACGGCGAAGGTTGCTACCTGCCCTACCCTGCCGACAAAGCAGAAGAAATCCGCCAGCTGGTAGCCGCCGCCCGGGAACACCACGTGCGCTTCGTGTGGGCCATTCACCCGGACAACACCGTCATCTGGGCAGAAAACGAAGGCCGAGCCCAGTTGGACGGGCTCTGCCGCAAGCTGGAGATGATGTATCAATTGGGTGTGCGAGACTTCGGCGTGTTTGTGGATGACTCCTTTGGCGAAATCGGCAAAGCAGAGCGCCAGGTACAGCTGGCCAATTACCTGATGGAGCATTTCATCCGCAAGCATGAGGATGTGAACCAGACCCTCATCATGTGCCCCACCGGCTACAACAAGAGCTGGACCAACGCCAAGTTCCTCAACACCCTCGGTGCCGGGCTGGATGCCAATATCCCCGTCATGTGGACCGGTGACACCGTGGTGCACGATATCACGCTGGAAGGCCAGCGCTGGGTCAACAGCCGCGTCTACCGCCCCACCTTCATCTGGTGGAACTGGCCCTGCTCCGACTTCAAGCGCGGGCGCCTTTCCATGGGCCGCACCTATGGGCTGGACACCGCCGCCGATATGCGCAAGGAAATGAGCGGCTTTGTGGCCAATCCCATGGAGCATGCAGAAGCCAGCAAGGTGGGCCTTTTCGGCGTGGCAGACTACACCTGGAACATCACCGGGTTTGATTCCCACACATCGTGGCAAAACGGCATCGCCCGCCTGTATCCGACCTGTAGTGAATCCATGCAGCTCTTCTGCAACCACAACTCCTACCTGTTGCCCAACACCCACGGCTATTTCCGCGAAGAATCCACAGAGATTCTGCCCCAGGCTCAGCAGCTCATCACCAGCATCGGCCGTGAAAACCCGGATGTAGACGCCGCCCGCAGCATGCAGGAGGAGTATGAGCGCATCATCTCCGCCGGTACCCGCCTGCAACAAGCAGAAGGCATCGACTCCCTCAAAACGGAAATCAACGCCTGGTTCCGTGCCTTCACCCTCACCGGGCAGACCGGCCACGCTGCCATGCAAACCCTGCTGGCTCCCGGCCCTGCTGAACAAACACACAACTTCTTCCGTGCCGTTGATTTCCTGAACCAACAAAAAACCCTGACACGCCCGGAATGGAGTCTCGAGGGAACCAAGGCCGTCAACGATGTGGAGACCGGCATGCTGGCGCTCACCCCGGCGCTGCGCGCCGCCCTGGCCCACACCAATGCCCGTGTGTACGCCTCCCTGGCCGGGCGCCCCACACCGCATCCCGTCTTCCTGACCAACAATGGCAACGCCGCGGAAAACGCCGAAAGCATCCGCGATGCCAATCCCCGCACGTTCTGGTCCTCCAACTGCAACCAGGAAAAAGATTTCTGGTACTGCCTGGACTACGGCAAAGAAATCGACATCCGCAACGCCACGCTGCTCATGGGCGGCAAGCGTGCCAATGACTTCATCAAAGAAGGCCAGTTCGAGGTATCAAATGATGGCGAAACCTGGACCCCCGTGGGAGCGCCCACCAGCGGTCCCGCCGCCGTGCTGAATCTGGAAAAAACGCCCGTGCGCGCCCGTATGATTCGCTACCGCGTGCTCGATACGCGCCCCAACTGGGTGTCCATCTGGGAGTTCTCCATCAACAAAACGCTCCCTCCCTTTGCCTCCACCAACATGGCATCGGGCCGCAGTTTCACAGCTTACCAGTCCGGCGGCATCATCGGCCTCAACCGCGTCATGGAAGTCTTTCCTCTGCAACCGGGCGAGTTTATCGACCTGAAGATGCCGCACCCCGTGCGCGCCGAGTGGATTGAAATCAACCTGGAAAGCCCCCGCATTTCGCACTGGGCCACCGTAGAGCTGACGCTGGATGACGGCAGCAAGCACATCTCCCACGTGCAGGCCAGAAAATCCCGCCTCTTCCTCTATGAAGACGATGTCCCCGAGCGCCCCATCGCAGCCATACGCGTCATCAACAGCAGCAAGCTGGCTCAGGATATCAAGGTCACGCTCTTCCGCCTCGGCATGCCGGATGATTCCACTGATCTGGAACAGCTCGTGCTCACGGATTCTGACATCACCACCGCGTTTGACTGCGGCAAGAAGAACCTGACGGCCAACTTCCACATCCCCGCCGGCACCAAGCACGTCATCGTGGTGGGCTCCGCAGAATGCCAGATTGACGGCTGCGACTCCGTTCCTCTGGATTCGCACCTGCGCCACTTCACCATCTCGCCGGATATGCACATCATCACCCTGCGTGCCAGCAAGCAACCCGGCAAGTTCATCAACGAAATCCTCTTCCTGTAAAAGAGTGCGCACCAGCGCAAAAAAGGCCCCCGCTCAGGCTTCATGCTTGCGCGGGGGCTTCTTACAGATGACCGGCACTCAACGGCGCGGCAAGGTAAAACAATATCGGGGGAAGACCAAAGGAGGCGTGATGAAGGGCTCATTCATCTGGTCTACACCAAAAAAACGCACCTGCATCGATACCGGCGGGTGCGTAAAATCCTGCTGCCCGGCGTAGGAAAACACCGCCCCAGGCACCAGCACCGGCTCTTGGTTAAAAACCTCGCCCGCCTCAATGATCCGCGTCTGGCCGGAGCTGTCGCGCATGGTCCATTTGCGGCCCAGCAAGCGCACACTCGTCTGGCTCACATTGCAAAAATGCAGCTGAAAGCAGAGCTTATACATAGGCACCGGGCGGCGCAGCAGGGTCATCCCCACACGCGCCACCGTCATGTTGAGCAAATCCCGCTCCGGGATATTGGTGCCTGTTTCAATGCTCATAACCAGAGCCCACAGCCAAGGTGGAAAGGCGGCCAACCGTCTGGTGCAAGGCCTTCACCTTCTCCAGGGTGGGTGCTTCGCCATCCGGCATGTCCATCTGGCGAGCCAATTCATCCAGCAGGGCGCGCAACTTCGGCACCTGAATTCTCTTGGCCGTGCGGGGATTCACTCCCTGCAAAATCTCGCTGAAGTAAGCGGGTGCATCTGCATAGAAAATAATGGCAGCCTGCTCCGCGTTGAACTTATCGCAAATAGCGGCGGTGGAAGCCTCCAGCGCGCGCACCCAACCACCCAGCGCAATCAAGTGGGCCAAATCCGGGTCGCGCAGGGACGTCAACTCCTCATTCACATCACTCTGCGTGGCGGAAAGATTCTGTTTGAACTGCTCCAACTGCCCTTTTTCGGCGTTTTCCAACAGGCTGGCAGAGTGCACATTCATCTTATCACCCACCCCCAGCGCTTTGCCGTAGCGGGTCAAATCCAGGGCGATGGGCTTCACATCATTCATGTGCCCACTGCGCACGGCAATGAAACCATCTGCCAGCAGGTACCCCATCTCCAGAGCGAGAGCACCGGCATCCGTCGGCAGCTTCTCCGGGCGATTACGCAGCACATAATCCTCGGGAATGGAGGGCATGTTGTCCAACTGAGCAAAAATCTTGGTGATGGAGGGCGCGGTATACACATTGATACCCAACTCCTGGTTGGAGTGAGATTCATCCAGCATGGCATCATCGCGGAACATGGCCGGCACCTCGCCATGGCGGCGAGCCTCATCATCACCGGCAATCTCAGGGGCGCCATCCTCCGCCACATCGGCCATGGAATCATCTGCACCCCATTCCTCCTGCGCTGCCACCAGGGGCATACCCAGCATCATGACAGGCAACACACTGCAAACAAAACTTTTTCTCATAATTTTCTGAAAATTGGCACCCCCTGCGGGGAATGTATTTTAGACTTGACTCCGCTCATAGTTTACATTACTATCCCCGCGCGTCAAGACACATTGTACCCTGCTGACGCGAAAAGCCACAGATTCACCTGTTAGACTTTCCGCACCGGAGGGCACCCGATTCACTCCTAAAAGTTTTTTACATGGATACTCAGCAGTACTGGTTTAATTTCTGTTGGCTGATCGCCTATTTCCTCGTGCTTGTGGGCATGTCCGGCTATGGTTTTCACCGTTTGATGATGGTGATTCTCTATATCAAACACCGCAAGGATATTCCCCAACCCAAGGGGCAGTGGGAAGAATGGCCTCTGGTGACCATTCAGCTGCCCATGTTCAATGAAAAGTACGTTGTGGAAGGGCTGCTGCGCAAGGTAACAGCTATTGATTACCCCAAGGATAAACTGGAGATTCAGATTCTGGATGACTCCACCGACGACACCTATGACCTCTGCCTGGAACAGGTGGAGCTGTACAAAAAGCAAGGCTTCGATATCAAATGCCTGCACCGCACAGACCGCACCGGGTTCAAAGCCGGCGCGCTGGAGGCTGCCGACATGGTAGCCAAGGGTGAATACCTGTTGATTCTGGATGCCGACTTCCGCCCGGAGCCGGACATCCTGAAAGTGACCATGCCCTACTTCACCGATCCCAAGGTAGCTCTCGTGCAAACCCGCTGGGGCCACCTCAACCGCAACAAAAACATGCTCACCCGCCTGCAGAGCATCTTCCTGGACGGTCACTTCGCACTCGAACAAACGGTTCGCAACCGCTCAGGCCGCTTCTTCACCTTCAACGGTACCGCCGGTGTGTGGCGCAAATGCGCTATCTTTGATGCCGGCGGCTGGGAACACGATACCATCACCGAGGATATGGACCTCTCCTACCGCGTGCAGATGAAGGGCTGGCAGTTCGTCTACCTGAACGACTACGAAACCCCCGCCGAGCTTCCCGAGGATATGGACGGTTTCAAGGCCCAGCAGCACCGCTGGACCAAGGGCTGCATCCAGGTCTGCCAGAAGATGCTGCCGGATATCTGGCGCTCCAACGCACCCTTCAAGGCCAAGATGGAGGCCACCACGCACATGACCTGCAACTACTCCTACCTGGCGCTTATCCTGCTTTGCTTCCTGGTCATGCCCATCTGCACCGGCATCATCACCCCCACAGGGTCCTGGTCCTGGCATGAGCCCAAGATGATTCTGCTCACCTTCACCCTGTTCTTCTTCGCCACCGTCACCGTGTGTGCCTTCTACATCGCGGCGGAGATGATTGTGCGCCCCCGCCGCTGGTGGATGATTTTCGTGCTCCTCATCCCGCTGCTGGCGCTGGGTGTGGGCATGGCTGTGAACAATGCCAAGGCCGTGCTGGAAGCCGTCTTCGGGCAGAAGAGCGAGTTTGTGCGCACGCCCAAATTCGGTGAATCCAAAGAAGGCGCCCTCTCTGTGGAGAAACGAGCCAGCGGCTACAAGGCTATCAAATCCGTCATCGTTCCCCTGCTCGAGCTCACCTTCGGCATCTTCTTCCTGGCGATTGAGGTCTTCAACCTCCGCTATGGGTTCTCCTCCGAGCCCGGCCACTGGGGCGGTATCATCAATTTCGTCCTCATGTCCCCCTTCCTGGGCTTCTTCTACACCGGCGTCAGCTCCCTCTGTCGCGTGTGCGACGGCTTCATCCAACGCCGCCGCAAAGCAGCCTGAACAACCAACCTCTCAACTTACTGCCTTTCCCGCCGCAGCTCTCGCCCAACACCCCATCTATCCCATTTACAGCATTGACGCGCATCCTCACAGCATCTCGTAAAGGAGCAAGCCTCCTCGCCATCATCTTTTGTCTTCTGGCCCTCTTCCAGACCTCCTGCCGCTCCGTGCGCCAGCAGTACACCTCCGGCCCGGATTTGCCCCCGCGTGCCGTGGTGAAAGATGGCGTCGCCATCACCCTGCGCGACCAGAAACTCACCGTCTTCCGCGGTGGCAAGAAGGTGAAGGATTACAGCATCAGCTCATCCAAATTCGGCATCGGCTCCACCACGGGCAGCCACCGCACCCCGATTGGCATCCATGCTGTCACCAAAAAGGTGGGCGAGGGCCAGCCGGAGGGCATGGTGTTCAAAGCCTGCCGCCCCACGGGCGAAGTCGTGGGTATCGATGCCAAAGGGCGTGACCCCATCGTCACGCGCGTCATTCAGATTGCCGGGCTGGAGGGCTTCAACAAAAACTCCCACAGCCGCCGCATCTACATTCACGGCACCCCGGAGGAGCGCAACATTGGCCGCCCCGCCTCCTATGGCTGCATCCGCATGCGCAGCAGTGATGTGCTGGATCTCTACCCCCGCGTGTATCGCGGCATGCCTGTAGCCATCGAGAGATGCTCCCAGGCCATGTACATCAAGGCAGAAAACAGCGGCACCTCCCCCAGCATCTCCATCCCCAAGGAAATTGTGGCCAAGCTGCCCAAGGATGACGTCAGCTTCCGCCCCTCTAAGCGTAAATACAAAAGCCGCCGCTACAGCCGCTCCCGCTACGCCAAACGCCCCTCCGGCAAAACAAAGAAGCGCGTAGCCTCTACCGGGCGCCGCAAGCGCCGCCGCTGATGGCGCACAGCGCCATCTTCACCCCGCCCGCAGGGCGTTCTTCATCCTCGGCGCCAGCCGATTCTTCCCTGGGTGGGCGTAGAACGCGCAAGCGGACGAAGCCCCCACCACGAGCGGCAGCGAGTTCTTCATTCCCCAATGACTCCGGCCCCGCTCTATGCCGCCCGTTGCACGGGCTCAAAGCGTGGCGCGCAACGCGCATCGGGAACAGCGTCCTGTGGCCGCGGAAACATTGCGGCGCAGCCGCAAGGGAATCTTGAGCCCCGCTCTGCGGGGCGGCAGAACGTAGCCCCGGGTGCAGCCACGAAGTGGCGGAACCCGGGGTTATCATCCCAAAGGCAACG
>JAFYUJ010000034.1 GCA_017558555.1 Akkermansia sp. | reverse complement strand
GGATGAATAAATACCCCAGAAAGTTGCATGATGGCAGCTCTGCATGGCAACTTTCTAAGGTTTATTCTTACCATTTTAACAGAATCTCCGTTTAACTGCCATTTTTATTCTGCTGTGTCGCATTTAATCTTGCAATTCACACGCAGATTCATTAAGAAGCTGCGGCATTTGATGGACCTGTGGTGCGCGATGCGTCAGAACAGAAGCTTATAGCCCACAGCTGCGTTGAAGTTCGTGTAGTCACTACGCAGCTCCACCGCGCCATCGGTAAAGATGCAGCCAGGGCCTACAGGCACGGAGATTCCGGCCCCCAGCTCCAGGCCTATGGTACCTCGCTCGGCACTTTCGATACAGGCGCGGGTCGCATGGCCCAGGAAGCCCACATTCGACTTGCTCTGCGTATCGCCAAAGTCATACTTGACCAGAGCGCGGGCCTCAACTGTGCAGTCGCGGTTCAGCATCTGCAGCCCCACCACGGCGGCATGGCGAGCACCCAGTGCCATGGTCACCGTATCAAGGCTCTGCTTGCCCACGTTCAGGGCCGCATCCGTGCCGCTTTCGCTGTAGCCATCCACCGCCGCATGGCGGTAGGCGATATTGAATACCGGGCTGATGTGGCTCCAATCGCTCAGGGCAGACACGCGGCTCAGCTCGTACATCAAGCCAAAAGCAGAGCCTTCCGTATCACCGGTATTGGTGTAGCCCAGAGCCCTGCGCTTGTAATCAGCCTCCATGGTACCCACAGAGCCAACGAAGCTATGGCTCCAGTTGCCGCAATGGCAGCGGGCAAAGGCACTCAGGTAAGTCGTGTCCATATCACCATCAAGTCTATCAGGGCCTTCACTCTTCAAATCGCCATACATCGCGGTAAGAGCCAGCCCCAGGGTGAGCTGATTGTTCAGCTCCATACCGGCACCAACCGTACCGCCCCAGCTGCTCAGGGTGTACCCGGCAGCAGTGCCATCAGCATCCTGCTCCGCGCGGTGGCCCTCTGCATTGGCCCAGGCAAAGAACTTGCCATCCGGCGCCACAGTATCACGGCTTTCATGCCCCATGGTGGCCCGGTTGCGGATGGAGCGCAGCTGGCGCTCCATATCATCGGCCAGAGCTTGCCCCAGCACCGTGGTGGATGCACCGGCCACAGCGGCCGAGGCTCGGTCATTCATCGCCCCGGAATCCACCGCATCGATGATAGATACCAATGCACCGTCATCTTCCTCGGTGTCATCATCGTCGTCATCCTCGGTGTCGTCATCGTCGGTGTCATCATCGTCATCATCTGCGGCGTCGTCATCGTCCCCCTCAGATTCCAGAGACCCAACCGTTACGAATTGTTTCTCGCCCTCATCGGATTCTTCATCATCTTCCTCCGTGTTCTCGTTGATGATGATTTCCGGCAACAGCGCAGCACCGGCGCGGCCATTGTAGGTAAAGGGATTCACCTGCTCCGTCACATAGGCCATCATGGTAAACGCAGACCATTTGAATGACGCTCTGGCATCAAGCACATATGCACAAGTCAGATAATATTTATTTGTAGCAAAGTAATCATCTCCCAGAAAAATCTTATTATTGGTCTCATCTACAATCAGCGACACTTTGACCAAGCCATTGATTCCATCGTCGGAGTCCGTTATCCACATTGCTGCCAGCTTCCCCGTCTCATCATACTCCACACCCCACATGGTGATCGCGTGTCCCGAGCTCTCATCCTCGCTACCGGTGGCTTCTTGCTGAATAGCAAGAGTAATACAGCCACCATTTTCCATCAAATCAGCAAAGTCCGTTTTAGTGACAGGAGTATCGGTCATCTGCAAATCTATCAAAAAATCCGAGAGTTTATCATGGTCAAGGTTGTATTGGTCATAATAATACCCTTCAAATTCACGCAGCGTCACGGGAAGCAAGCCATCCTCTTCTGGCCATTGTTCAACCTTCGTATAATGGCGTTCCCAAGCGTCAGCATCCTCTCGGGTTTCAGGACAATATACACCGGAAATCCACCAATTGATGGCAGAAAGTGCTTCGCCTCCTTTATTCCATTCCTGATTCGCATCGATAAATGTCTGCCAAATCTTCCCAATCGATGTTGGAGCCTCAGATGTCAATGTTCTGCCTGCGGTCTCGTTTTGCCACCAGGCGATGAGATTGGAGGCCGATGCAGCATAGCACATGTTGTCATCTGCATCACCATCCGAATTATTAATTTTATTGGCATCATACCAACCACCGGCCTCGCTGACACCCTTGGTCCAGTAACTGCCGGTATGAGTTGTTGCGTTTGCCTCAGCCATGCCTAGCGTCAGCCCCAATGATAATGTAAAAAAATGAGCAAGTTTCATAAAATTTCTGTTACAGTGAATATTCAAATATCCCTACAAAAAGTCAAACTTATAGGTTCGCATTGCCTCTGTTATATATCGAAAAAGGCGCTATTCCAAAATGAGCAACGGCTTTTTATATGATATACACATCCTGACCGTGAGTATCAGCGAGAAGCCCGACGACGACGTGCGGCCATGGCGGCCAAAGCCAGCAGAGAAAGCGTTGTAGTAGCGGGCTCCGGAATAACAATTCCCGTCATGGAAAGCGTGCCATTATGAAATACCAGCTTAGTGGCATCCCCTATCATCTCGCCGGAGAAATAATCCCTGGCATCGAATGTGTAGGAGACGTCTTGGTCTGCGTTATATTTATCCATAGCGTCCCAGAAGCCCAGGCTCAGGGTACCTACATCGGAGAATAACAACACGCTGCTATCTTCCAACAGCTGCCCATCCAGCGTCAGCACAAGGTTAATCTTGTTCTGACCTTTTTTCATTTCAAGGGTCAGACAACCGCCATTCAAATCGAGGTGAGATTGGTTCAACACCAGTGTAGAATCATAGTCCAGCTTCAGTTTACCGGTATTGATGACACCGCCAACGGTTGTGTTCAATGTAATGCCCCCTACCTGCGCATCCTCCACAGGAATGGCCGTCAGGGGCGGAGCGAGCAGGCTCACGGAGAGCTCGGCATTACTGGCGATGATAACCTGATTCGCTGTAATCGTTGCCACACCTTGCTCCGAATTTCCCGAAGCCATGGTAAGCTTGTTACCATACTCCACCACCATCCCGAGAGTATCCTGCACAATCAAAGCACCGCCCAACAAAGCGACTTGGCGTTGACGCCCGTCCACCCCCCCGACAAAATCCCCGACATGAAGGGAGGAGGCCGATGTAAGGGAGGCATTGGGACCAACGATGGAGATATTACCTTTGAAGTCCTTAGTTGCATCCGACCCGGTCAAGGTAACCTTGCTGTTGAGCACCTGCAGCTTACCTGCACCGGTCAGATTGCCACCCAGGTCGGAAGAAGTGTCCGTATATTGAAGCGTACCCTCAACCTCCGTGTTGGAGGCGGCATAGCCATCGCCACCTTTTCCCTTGATTTCCAGCGTAGCGCCGGCATCCACTTTCACGTTACCCTTAATCTGATAGGCTCCGTCCGTCTTATTGTCATCGTGTTCCAGCACGATATGAGCACCATTCCCCACGCCCAAAGTCGTTCCGGCAGAGGTCTCGAGGGCGGAGCCTCCCAGAGCCTTATCATGATGCAGGTTCAGGGTGCCTTCTTCCAGCTTGGTTGTACCGGTGTATTCGTTGGCCAGATTCAGCGTCAGAGCGCCGGTTCCGCGTTTCACCAAATCCATAGCCCCTGACAGGCTGCCTTCTGCATCTGCAGCGCTAAACGTGTAATCATTTCCTTCGCTGTTCACCACCGTTACTGCACCGGCTGCCAATTTACCGGACAACAGCACCTCGCCGGCGGCAGTGTCCGTAAACTTCACGTTCATGCCGTCTGCATACGCTTTGCCGTTCTGCCAGTTCAAGTCTGTTGTATTCCACAACCATGAACCCGCATTATTGCCCCATACCATGGAGCTCACATAATACAGCTTTCCATCTTGCCACACCAAATCATCAAAACCGGCACCGGCGGCATCCCTCTGTCCGTTGACGGTGATGTTCGTGGCTGTCCATTGAGCACTGTTCACCGCCCCTTGATACAGGCAGTATTTTTCGTTCATATTCGAGTTGCTCACATCCACGGTCAGCGTCAGTCCCCCTTCAATGGCCACAGAACCATTATACGTCAGGGCTGCATTGCCATCGAAATTTTTATCTGAAAGGCCAAAGCTCCACTCTGCGCCATCGGCAAAACTCACAGCCCCGCCCTCAATAGTAGAATGCCCGATTGCCTCAAGCGTTGTGCCTTTATTCACGCGGATAGAAGATGCCACACCATCGGCAGCAGCTACGTTGACAACTTTGGCGTCAACTATCCGCAAGGTGGCTTTCGACTCATCGTTCAGTACAATACCGCAACTCTTAAAAATAGCATCGTTTTCCACACGAAGGCGGCCGCCATTCACGGTTGTTAAGCCCCCTATTACAGATGTACGTGCAAAGGCGACTTCTGTATCGAACGCCTTCCCCACGTCATATCCCCCCGTTTCATCGTGAAACTGGCTGATAGCAGTATTCAATCGTTGCTCAACATTCAGAGCATGGAAAATGATATCGCCCTCCTGCTCCATGGGGGTCCCCGTAGCCGACGTATGGTCTGCATTGATTACCAGATTCCCGCCTATATAGACACTGTCGGAGAACGTTATGTCATGATCTTTTGCCGCAGAAAGGGAAGCATTATCAGTCACATACAAGCTTCGCATCCTGTATCTCTCGGTCTGAGACCAAACAATTTCCATGTTGTTTTCGAAAACAACAGAATCATTGTTGCGAATTTCTAAATTTGTGGCATATATGGCGCCGCCAAGCGCTGCGTCATAATTTGTATTGCCAGTCTGATGATTGATATGATCACCCAGGTTTCTGTTATCAGAAAAAGTAACAGTTCCTTGGTTATCATTAATCGTCACCGTACCATGTTTCGCATAAATGGCGCCACCATAACTATTTTGTGTCTCCAATGCCTCCGTGCGATTCTGGGTGAACGTGATATCACCCATGTTGCCGGACAATGTTATATTACCGTGGGGAACAAATACTGCAGCGCCGCCTCTAAAGCTCTCATTGCCTTTGAACGTAATGTCTCCTTCCGTTCCCGATATCAATACATGGACATTGTTAGTGTTATCAACTGCAGCAATAGCACCACCGTTGGCAAACTCAGCTTTATTAGATTCAAATACGATATTTCCCTGATTATCCTGGAATGTGACATCACCCTGGGAGTAAATGGCGCCACCCTGAACGTAGGCAGAATTCCCGGAGAACTCCACATCGCCCACGGTATTGCTTATCTGAAGAGCTGAATATACGTAAATCGCGCCACCATAAGTTGTCGCATGGTCTTGCGATTTTGCAGAGTTTCCGGAAAAGATAACACTACCGTTCGCATCCATCACAATATTGTTTGCCTCAATCCCGCCACCATTCCACTGCCCGCTACTATCCGACAACAAACAGTTATCGGTAAACGAAACAGCACCTTCAGTATTGCTGATAATCACATCGGCGCTTGCGTATATGCCACCGAAATTCGAATCGATAGAAATGCTTTTATTATTCAGCATGGTAACCGACCCACTAACATCTACGGCACGGTTATCAGCAAATGCGCTGATGAGGATTTTCCCATTATCCTTCATCGTCAGGCTACCATCAGAACCGGTAACATGAATAGCGCGCCCGGAGGCAATGAGTTCCGGAGAACAGTTGAAGACGATATCCTCATTGTTATTCATCGTAATGGTGTGCGCCTGCATGACACCCTGACTTACAACGGACGGCACAGGATCCCACAGCCACCACTCTGTACCAATCGGCAGATCATCATATGTAAATGCATTGTTATCTGCAAAACGGATACTGCCATTGTTTTCCATCGTAATAGAGCCGGAATCTCCTGCCTCTATCACATAGTTACCGGCTGCTTTATTCTTATTGAATTCAACATCATACGTATCATCACCTTTGATGTTGCTGATGGTAAGGCTCCCCCCCTGTGACAAACCGATGGCGCCGTCTTTCAACCCATTAAATTCCAAATGCGAGAGATTGGCAAACCCCAATTCTCCGACATTGGAAAAGGCCTTGCCCACTGAACCGACGATTTCCGTAGTTCCAATGAAATGCAGAGTATCAAGCGAATAACTATTATTGACAGGAAGTTTGGTCGAGAAAAAGAAATTGCCCCCGTTAATAAACGCAGTACTGCCGGTATCCAAGGCACTCCAATCCGTGTATGTATAGTCAATATGAGACGCATTGTTCAAATACATCACATAGGAGCTTCCCGATGTATTGCTTCTATATTGGCTCAACGTTGTCGCGGAGTTGAGCGTCTTAACCTCATACCCCTCAGGGGGGGTTACAATGGAAGAGGAAGATTCTGCGGCAAAAGCCGGAGCAGATACACAAGCTGCCAGCACGGCTGCGGCTAAAAAACGAGGAAGATGAAGTTTCATAATGGAAAATTTTTAATCTAACAGAAAACTCTTGAGACTCGCAAAATCCTACCAAATCAATAGGGGGGGGGTGTCAAGCAAATTCGTCTTAATGACAAGAAAATGGGGTCTGTTTCAGATTTGCTGGTATTTATTTCTGGTTTGGCTCGATTCAATGAAGTTAAGTCATTGAATGTCAGACTAAGAATACTCGGTGTCATAAAAATGCATTTTTGTAAATTTATAAGCACTCCAAAATAGCGTTCGAAAGGTCATTTCTGTAGCAGATACAAGCGCTTGGTTAAGCATTTGTCCTCAGTAGGTCATAGAAAAATATACTTCATAGACATCCTAACTCTATCCCTCAAGAATGCTCTATTTTTCCTATTTTTACCAGCAGATTTGAAACAGCCCCTCAGAATGCCCCCTGGCTCATTTTGTGCTGGATAAAAATCGGATAAGTGCTATAATAAGAGTGCGATAGTGCTCCTTAATTCCATGCAAAAGAAACAACAGATTCGCAACAGTACAGCTGAGTTCCTAATCTTCGCCATGCAAGGCGATACGGAGGGGATAGAGGTACGACTTGAGGATGATACTGTATGGCTGACTCAGCAGATGCTTGCCGAGCTATATGGTACGACAAAGCAAAATATCAGTTTGCATATACTCAACATATACGAGGAGGAGGAGTTAAGCAGAGAAGCAACCGTCAAGGATTTCTTGACAGTTCGAAACGAGGGGGCTCGCAAGGTAAGCCGACGCTTGGAATACTACAACCTTGATGTTATCATAGCCGTAGGCTACAGAGTCAATAGTAAGCGGGCTACACAATTTCGCCAATGGGCTACCGCAGTGTTGAGAGATTTTGCGATTCGTGGCTATGTGCTCGACCGCAAGCGTATGGAAAATGGCAAGTTCCTGGGGCAGGATTACTTTGAGCACCTGCTGGCAGAGATTCGCGAGATTCGCCTCAGCGAGCGCCGCTTCTACCAGAAGATTACAGACATCTATGCAACTAGCATGGATTACGATGCCCATGCTCCGGAAACCCGCGCCTTTTATGCTAAGGTTCAGAACAAGCTGCACTATGCTGTCCATGGGCATACCGCTGCAGAGCTGATTATGGAGCGAGCTGATGCTGAGGTGGAGCACATGGGACTGACAACTTGGGAAAAGGCTCCGCATGGTAAAATTGTCAAGACGGATGTAGTGGTAGCAAAAAACTACCTGAAAGAAAATGAACTGGAAGAACTGGGCCGTATTGTGAGCGCTTATCTTGACCTTGCCGAGAACCGTGCCAAACGCCAGATTCCCATGACCATGGAAGATTGGGCTCGTCACCTAGACCGCATCCTGCAAGCCGATGACCGTGAACTTTTGCAAGATGCCGGCAGAATATCTGCCGAGATTGCCAAGGAACACGCCGAAAACGAGTTTGAAAAGTACAGAGTAACCCAGGACAGACTTTTCAAATCCGACTTCGACCGTCAACTGGAACTGCTCAATCTGGGAGAATAAACATACTCGAGGTAAAAATAAGGAGTCGTCATGATGCGGTTTCTTTTCATTGTTCTTTTGACGTTACAGGGAGTGGCAATGGCAGGTATGCGGCATGGGACGGCAGTGACTCTTAATGGCGAGCCGGTGGCGCAACTGATCCGCTATGAGCACGAATTTTTCCCCCTCATGAGTGTGGTGAAGCTGCCGCTGGCTGTGGTGGTGCTGCACCATGTGGAACAAGGCAAGCTCCGGCTCGAAGAACATTACCAACTGGCGGAGGCGGATATGGCACCGAATACCTGGAGCCCCATGCAAAAGCGTTTTCCGAAGGGCGGCTCTTTTTCTCTGGAATCCCTCTTGCTGGCCTCATTGTGCGAGAGTGATAACAATGCGTGCAATTATCTCTTCCGGCTTGTAGGTGGTCCGCAGAGTGTGCAACGGTTTTTCAAAATGCACTATGGTACGGATTTTCCCCTGCACATAGCCGCTACGGAGAAGGAAATGGCTTCAGGTGTCGCTGCTATGTCTTTGAATTGTGCTACACCTGCGGCCATGCTGCGTGTGTTGGAGGATTTGTATTCCTCTGCGTTTCTGCAAACACGGCACCCCCTGCTGACGCCACCCATGGCACGTTTGTTGCTGGCTTACTTGGAGCAGACCTCAACGGGGCAGGACCGTTTGAGAGCGGGGCTTCCGAGCGAGAACCTGTCATTCGCCCACAAGACCGGCTCGTCCGGTACTGTGGGCGGGAGTACGCTGGCTCATAACGATGTGGGAATTATCCGCTTGTCGGATGACCGCTATGCCTGCATCGTTTCCTTCATCACCGCATGTACGGAGGATGCCGCTACCATGAACCACGCCCATGCACAGTTGGCGGAAATGACCTACAGCGCCCTCACAGACAAGTAAAAGCTTGTGAGGGCATGAATGCGGGGGGCGCCATCTCGCTTATGAAAATATATGTATACAAATATTGTTCTTTAGTATAAATTTTTTGTCATTGCTCCCAATTAGGAATAAAACAAAACGCAAGAAAAGTTGCGCGATTTCTTGCGTCCTGTTTAAGGGAGGAGTTTGACCGACCAAGTTCCGACCAAGCTCCGACTAAGTTGTCACCAACCGAGCAAGAATCATTCCGCGAGCTGATAGCGGCATTAGGTTCTGATACGCTTTCTGCCACTCAGCTCATGGAGCGCATGGGACTGGTACATCGACCTCATTTCCGCCAATGTTACCTTGTTCCGGCCTTGGAGAAAGGTATCATTGAACGCACTGTACCGGACAAACCAAACAGTCCGCGCCAACGTTATCGAGTCAAAAAGTAAGGAGTTTGGTGTGAAAAAATGTATACAAGTTTATAACATTTGTATACATTTTGTTCCGTATTTACCGCTCCGCTCGGCCTACAACTCAGACAAATGGCATTTTTGCGCTTGATTCAGGATTTATCGGCTCAAAATCAGCTTGTAATCGGCTCAAAATCTGATAAAATGAGCCGTAAATAAGAAACAATTGAGCCGAAAGGGAGAAATCCATGCTAAAAGAACAGATTTTTGAATTATTCTGGAGCCATGAGAGCCTGAGCAAAGCCGAGGTTATGGCAGCCCTGTCTCAAGAAGTGAGTGATGCTTCAGTTAAGCGAGCTTTGCAGCAATTGGTAAAAGACGGAAAACTGCTTATTAGCGGAGCGGGTCGCTCTACTCGTTACCACATATCTCCGCATGGGCGCTTGCTTTCTACAATTAATCTCGATACCTATTACAGCCGCGACATTGATGGGCGCAGCATTATCAGCAATTTCAATTTTGAGTTGCTGAGCTCGGTTCTGCCGGGGGCAATCCTGTTTACAGACGAAGAAGAGAAACACCTTCAGTCCCTCCAATCGGAGTTCCGTTCCAACATCAGCCAGCTTTCAGATGCCGCAAGACACAAGGAGATGACACGTCTCGGTATTGATTTAAGCTGGAAATCGTCTCAGATTGAGGGCAACACCTATACATTGCTGGAAACGGAGCGGTTATTATTGGAACAACGTACAGCTGAGGGCAAAACACGAGATGAAGCTACCATGCTTCTGAATCACAAAGCTGCATTGGATTTCATTGTATCAGCTCCGGATTATTTGCAACATCTGAGTGTAGCTCACATCGAGGACATTCACAGCATACTCGTACGCGATTTACAGGTTGATAGAAACATACGTCACCGCCGTGTAGGTATCACAGGCACGAATTATCGGCCTCTTGATAATGAATACCAAATCCGTGAAGCCTTGGAGTCAACCTGCAACCTCGTGAATGCGACACCTTGTGTTTTTTCAAAAGCTTTGCTGGTACTCGTCCTGCTGTCCTATATTCAAGCATTTATGGATGGTAATAAACGCGTAGCGAGACTAACCTCCAATGCAGTGTTGATAGCGCACGGATATTGTCCGCTTTCGTTCCGTAGTGTAGAATCCATCGATTACAAGAAAGCCATGTTGATTTTCTATGAGCAGAATAATATCTCGGCATTCAAGAAAATCTTTATGGAACAATTCGAATTTGCCGTGAAGTCTTATTTCTAACGCAGCGTTTTGAACAGTCGCAAAGTTTGCGCATGTTGAGTTAAACTGCCTCTTGAATAAATATGTAGACAAATATTGTACTTTTGTATACATTTTTTTACATTGCTCCCAATTAGAAAAACAAAACGCAAGAAGAAGCACTTATCTTCTTGCGTTTTGTTTAAGAGAGAGGCATGACTGACTAAGCTGCACTTCTTGGATTATGATTTCAACTTATCGAGCTTCTTCTGGTCCAGTTTTTCCCAAGGCAGGTTGGCTTTGCCAAAAGTACATACGTCATATAAGCAACTACAGTATCCCTGTCCTCATGTCATGGGAATAGATGAGCACAGCATTCACAGAGGCCGGACTAAGGGACATAAATTTGCTGTTACTCTGGCAAATTTACGCCACCATCGCGTTTATGAAGTCTTTGAGGGTAAGAATAGTAAGGTATTGTGGCTATTTCCAAAATGGAAATAACCACTCCAACGTGTCGGATTTTCCGACACGTTCATTGCTTCTCTTATCTCGATTCTGTTGCCTTAATGTGTTCGCATACTTGGATTGTTCTTTGGCGAACATGTTGAACCAAATGGGCAAACGGGATCGAAGAGATATCATATTGTGAAGCACTTAGTTCCATTGAATCCAGCGCTTTCAGGATGCTTTGAGTGGTACTCATGACCATCTTAAGAACAGCCTTATGTGGTAGGTTGACCGAATCTGCAAACAGACACCATCTTCTGTGCGAGAGGTAGAAAGATTGACTTTTCCCTCCCAGTCGCATGGCCATTCTACGCAGCAACCTGTTACCATAGTATGTTGTCGTCAGCAAATCGTAGAATGGAGCAAGCCTTATCCCGTTGCCTTCACGCAGCATGGAAAGATTCTTGGCGTGAGCATCATTATTGCCGATACACAGATTGAATATCGCCCATTTTACCAGTAGAGTCAAATCCACGGCCGGTTGCATAGAATGCCTCCTGATGAGCTTGGCACAATCAGCAAAGGACGGCCCACCATCGCGTTCGTATTTAATTTCTGAAAGCAAAGCTGACATCTGGCAGAAATCTTCCTGCGGAAGACGCTTCGGATGAAAGTCAGCGCCTTGTCGGTCGTATCGTTCAATATGCAGCACATTGTATCCATCCAACTGAAGAATGGAACTTTTAACAACAGGTAGCCCTATTTCTCTGCCCAGCTCCAGACAGAAATGCTCGTTCTCAACAGTATGGGCAAAACCCGGTATAGGCAATTTCAAAATGCAATTACTGGAGGCTCCCTGTATGGGGAGGTAATAAATTCCATTTTTGTGAAACAGCGGCAACTTGTTTTGAGCACCAGCCAGAGAGAGACTTGTTCTCCTTTCGCTCGACCCCATCGGGTATTCTGGCAACGCATTGAGTAGTTGGTTCAGCCTTTCCCCCGTCAGCTCTTCATACGAGCCGACGTTTCCCGGACCACCTATACTGAAAGCTCCGGCACAATCTCTTCCTATGTATCGCAACAATCCAAACACATTGGCTTCATCTGTACCAATCTGGCGAGCTAAAGTGCGGCGTATAAGCCCCTCCGGTAAGATGTTTTCAAAAAATGTTCTTACCTCCGGCCCTCTGTGTGTCTGTTGAATGCGAGGTAAGGTTACGGAGATATCGAAGCCGGAGCGCTGCCAGCTCTCGCTGTACTCCAATTCAGGGAACCCGTGAGAATCAAAACTCACGTTAGCAACAAGCTTGGCTTCATAGTATATGGGAAGTGCATTCATCATTCATTTTCCTCTCTTCCTTTTATATCAACAGTTAATCCCAGCAGTGCAAGCAACTGGAGAATAACGCCAACACTAACTCCTCGTTTTCCTCGCTCTAGCTCACCCAGTAAGCGAGGACTGCATGGCACCATCATCGAGAGCTCCGCGATGGTAAGCCCTTGCTTCTTGCGGCGCTCCCGAATGATTACGCCTAATTCTGATTCTGTTACAATATTCATGTTCCCTTTTGGGATTATTATAGGCAATTCGGGCAAAAATGCAAGAATATATTCCCAATTAGGAAGATTTTGTTCAAAAAAGTTCATCGGATGCACAAATATTCCTAAAAGGGAATAAGAGCAGACGCAAAGAAAAACAAAACGCAAGAAATGCCGCACAGTTTCTTGCGTTCTGTTTAAGAGGGATGCCTGACTGACCAAGCTCCGACTAAGTTCTGACCAAGCTGCACTTCTTCGATTATGATTTCAACTTATCGAGCTTCTTCTGGTCCAACTTTTGCTCAATTAATTTTCAATAAGTTACAACGGAAAACAGGAAGCGAATACTGCCACTTGCAAAATCACCCCACAAAAATAGGATTTGAAGTTTACCGGTAGATGCAGTACAATCATTGGTGAGATGAAAAACAAAGGGAAGCGAGTCTGGATTCAGCCTGCCAGGGCTATTGTGCAGGTGGTGGTAATGATTGCCTGTGTGCTTGGCATTATCAGCAGTAAACAGGTATCTGACTGGCTGTTACCGACAACCTTATTACTTGGCGTTCTGTTCTGCGGATGGATATGCCCCCTGGGCACCTTGCAGGATTGGGCTTACAAGCTCGGGCGCAAGATGAAGCTACCGGTGCTGCGCGTACCCTACGGCATCCAGCGTTATCTGCAACTGTCCCGATATGTGTTCTACTTCTTGCTGACCTTGGGCATTACATTCAGCATACTGCAAGGCACCAAAAACCTCAGCAAACTCATGAGGGGAGATGAGCTTGGTATTGCAGCTCTGGTCGTGCTTATCGTCTTTGTGCTTTTCGGTATGTTCTTCAACCGCCCGTTCTGCAACTATATCTGCACCGGTGGTGCCAGACGTGGCTTGTGGAGCGTGGTGCGCATTATCGGGATTCGCCGCGACACGTCCACCTGCATCAACTGCAAGCTTTGTACCAAATCCTGCCCGATGAACATTGATGTGGCTAATACGGATTTTGTACGCCACCCGAATTGCATCGGCTGCATGTCCTGTTTGTCCGCTTGTCCTAAGGGCTGCATTGCCTATAAGCACATGCCTAAGCCTGATTTACCCGGCAAAGCGGGCAAGGCAAATAAGTAACAGCTTCTTCGACTGTAAATAGTTCGACTACCATCTACACCCCTTGATGGCGTAGCAATCTACGTAACTGAGGGACAGGGTAGCACTTATGACTTTTGACGAACTTTTTTCCGACAATTTCGGCTCTTGTGGTTGTCAAGATGCCCTGAGCAGCGGATTGCTAAATGCTTGTAATTAGTGACTTGGAATGGTTCGGCTACGTCCAAGGGGTGTAGGATGTAGTCAAACCCACACGAGTCCCGGGGAGTCCCGAGGGGCAAAAACGGGGCAAAAAAGAGCCCGATTTCAGGTCAATTTCGGGTTCAATCGGCGCTCATTCTGTTTTCACAACTGAATGATATTGTATGGATTAGGGTAAAAAGAAAAGGAGGCGCTTTCGTATTGAAAGCGCCTCCCAGAGGGGTGGACGATGGGATTCGAACCCACGACAACCGGAACCACAATCCGGGGCTCTACCGCTGAACTACGTCCACCATTGGCAAGAGCACTTGCTGGGAGGGAGTATACAGAGTTTGGAGGAGAATGCAAGACTAAAAATAGAAAATAGTGATTTTTTCTGGAAAAGAGGGGATGAAGTATGGTATAAGAGGATGCATGAATGAGATGGCACAGATGGTGGATGGCTGGTGGGAGGTGTTGCTCACAAAGGGGTGGGTGGCATTTGCTCTGAGCGTGGCGCTGGGTGTGATTTTATCGTTGGTGATAGGGCGCATCGTACGGGTGGTGCGCGGCAAGGGGCATTATCCGCCGCAGGTGCTGGGGTTGCTGCGCAAGGTAGCGCTGACCATTTTGTGGGTGTTGATTACCATCCAGGCGCTGCATGCGGTGGGGGTGGATTTGCTGGGAGTGCTGGGCGCAGCAGGTGTGGTTGGTGTGGCGGTGGGCTTTGCCTCGCAGACGGCGCTGAGCAACCTTATCAGCGGGATATTCCTGATATCCGAACGGCGGGTGAAGCTGGGGGATTACATCCGTGTGAGTGGTGTAGAGGGCAAGGTGGAGGAGGTGAATTTGCTGTCGGTAAGCTTGCGGCAGCTGGATAATTCGCTGGTGCGCATACCGTGTGAGATGATGATTAAAAACCCCGTGGTGAATGTGACGCACGAGCAGCTGCGGCGCTGTGATTATATGGTGGGTGTGGATTATGCCAGCGATTTATCCCGAGTGAAACAGGTTATTCTGGAAGTAGCTCAACAACACGCGATGGTGCTGAATGAACCGGCTCCCATGGTGACGTTCACCGACTTCGGGGATAGCAGTCTGAATCTGGGGGTGGGTGTATGGTGCCGCACGGCGGATTATGCCGAGGTGCGCTATAGCTTTGCAACGGCTCTGCTGGCAGCCTTTGCCAGAGAGGGCATCAACATCCCCTTCCCTGTGCGCCAGGTGCTGCTGCAAGGGGGAGCTCCCACCACCCCCGAAAGCTGAGGCAACCATGACCAAAACGAGTCGCATCGTGGGCGTGCGCTGCCCGGGTCATTTGCTTCGCCAGCTGGATTTGGCCGCAGAGGCCACCGGTCTCTCGCGCAGCACAGTACTGAAAGAGGCCATTGCCCGGTTCTGCGATGTGCTGGAGACAGATGACAAGGTAGCCACCCTGTCATTGACCATGGAGGAACTACTGGCCACGAGGCCAGCACAGCTGCGCAAAAGCATCGGCCCGCCTGAGGAGTAAAACACAGCAACAATCTTCCATACGGGGACACCGGGACAAAATGCACATTTTGTCTCCTGAAAATTCTGTTTTCCACACACTCCGGTCAATTTGTGACTGACAAAGGAGAGAAAATCCTGTATAGTGGTGGGGCACTATGGCCTTTACGCACCTACACGTTCACACCGAGTATTCACTGCTGGATGGGATGATTCACACGAAAGATCTCATCAAGCGGTGTGCCGAGCTGGGTATGAACTCCGTAGCCATCACCGACCATGGCAACGTGTTTGCGGCGATTGAGTTCATGGTGAACGTGAAGAAGCACAACAAGGGGATATTGGAGTGGAACAAAGAGCACCCGGACGAGAAGAAGCCGGTATTCAAGCCGATTCTGGGCTGCGAAATCTACTTATCTCCCACCCCGCTGGATGTGAAAAAGCAGATACCCGGGCGCAAGAAGTACACGCACCTGGTGCTGCTGTGCGAAAACAACATCGGCTGGGCCAATCTCATCAAGATTGTCTCTCGCGGCCATCTGGAGGGCTTTTACCACAAACCGCGTGTCGATATGGACACGCTGCGCGAGTTCAGCCAGGGGCTTATCTGCCTCACGGGCTGCATCTCCGGGCCGATTCAGGAGTGGCTGTTGCAGGACCAGCCGGAAAAGGCCGAAGAAATGCTGCTGGAGCTCATCGACATCTACGGCAAGGACAACCTTTTTGTGGAGCTGCAAGACCACGAGCTGGAAGAAGAGCGCCGCTGCACCCCCGAGCTGGTGCGGCTGGCACGCAAGCACGATGTGGGGCTGGTGGTGACCAATGATGCGCACTTCCTGACAGAAAGCGACCACGATGCGCACGATATTCTCATTTGCGTGGGCACGGGCAACAAGCGCATGGATCCCAAGCGCATGCGCTACCCCCGCAGCGTGTATTTCAAGAGCGAGGAGGAAATGCGCCGACTCTTCCCGGAATACCCGGATGCGTACGAGAACACCAACATCATCGCAGAGCGCTGCAACACCTCCATCAAGCTGGACTCCACCTCCACCGAGCGTTACCCCGAATTCGCCCCGGATGATGGTTCCACCCGAGAGGAATACCTGCGCAAGATTTGCTACCAGGGTCTGGCCGAGCGCTACGGCAAGGAACGCGCTGAAAATGACAAGGAGCTGCGCGACCGCCTGGACTACGAGCTGAGCATCATCAACCAGCTGCGCTTCCCCAGCTACTTCCTCATCACCGCAGATTTCATCAACTGGGCCAAGGACCACGACATTCCCGTGGGCCCGGGCCGTGGGTCGGCCGCCGGCTCGCTGGTGGCTTATGTGATGAAAATCACCAACATTGACCCCTACGCTTTCAACCTCATCTTCGAACGCTTCCTGAACCCGGAGCGTGTGAGCCCGCCGGATATTGATATTGACTTCTGCCAGACCCGCCGCCCGGAGGTGATTGACTATGTGCGCCACAAGTATGGTGAGCGCGCCGTGACCCACATCATCACCTACGGCACCATGGGTGCCAAATCCGTCATCAAAGACGTGGCGCGCGTACTGGACCTGAGCTATGCCGACAGCGACCGCATCGCCAAGCAGATTGAAAGCGGCCCGGGCGTGACGCTCAAAAAGAGCTACGATGCCAACGAAGATTTGCGCAACCTGCTGCAAGACCCCACCTATGCCGAAGTGTGGGACTTTGCCCTGAAACTGGAAGGCACCGTACGCAACGTGGGCATGCACGCAGCCGGTGTGGTGATTGGCGACCGCGCGCTGGACGACTACGTGGCGCTCACCCGAGATGATTTGAGCAACCCGCAGGGCGAAGTGGTGGCCCAGTGTGATATGGGCGCCATATACAACGCCGGTCTGCTCAAGATGGACTTCCTGGGGCTCAAGACGCTCACGGTGATGAAAGATGCCGAGCACTATGTGCGCTGGCGTGTGCCGGATTTCCGCTATGACCAGGTGGACATCCAGGACAAAGAGACCTTTGCCCTGCTGAACCGAGGGGACACCATGGGTGTGTTCCAGCTGGAATCTGGCGGCATGGTGGATACTTGCCGCCGATACGGCATCGACAACATCGAAGACATCATCGCCTTGCTGGCTCTGTACCGACCGGGCGCCATGCAGTTCATGGATGATATGATTGCCGTGAAAAAGGGGCTGAAGCAAGCGGAGTACGAGCACCCGCTGCTGGAGACGGTATCCGGCCTCACATACGGCGTGATGATTTACCAGGAGCAGGTGCAGGCAGCCGCCAAGCTGCTGGCCGGCTATACCCTGGGCGGTGCAGACTTGCTGCGCCGAGCCATGGGCCACAAAGACATGCAGGAAATGGCCGAGCAACGCCGCCGTTTCGTGAAAGGTTGCTGGGATGTCAACCAGATTGACGAGAAAACTGCCAACGCCATTTTCGATAAGATTCAGAAGTTCGCAGGCTACGGCTTCAACAAATCGCACTCTGCCTGCTACGGCCACATCTCGTACTGGACCGCCTACCTGAAAGCACACTACCCGGTGGAGTTCCTCTGCGGGCTCATGTCCAACGAAGCCACCAACGAAAAAATCGGCGTGTTTATTCAGGAAGCCATCCGCATGGGCATTGAGGTACTCGGCCCCTGCGTGAACCACTCGGAGGTCAAGTTCTGCCCGGAAACCATGCCCAATGGCCACCTGGCGGTGCGCTTCGGTCTGGCCTCGGTGAAGAGCATGAGCTCGGAAACCGTGCGAGTCATCGTCGAAGAACGCAAGGCCAACGGCCCCTACAAGAGCTTGGAGGATTTCTGCTACCGCATCCCGCCGCAGAGCGTGCGCCGCAACCAGATTGAAGTGCTGGTGCAGTGTGGGGCCTTCGACTGGATGCACGTGTGCCGCGCTCAGATTTTCGAAAGCATCGAGCAGTGCATCAACGGAGCCGCCAGCGTGCACAAGGACAACGAGGCAGGACAAATGGCGCTCTTCGACATGACGGAAACCACCTCCGCCCCCGAGCCCACCGTATGTCTCCAGGAATGGCCCAAGGATAAGCGACTGGACGAGGAAAAGTTCCTGACCGGCGCCTACTTTACCGGCAACCCGTTGGACAGCATGCGCGGCGTCATCGATGCGCCCAAGTTCCTACCCATCGGCACCCTGCCCGATATGACGGCCGAGGAAATCCGCGGCTCGCGCGATATGGCCGGCATGATTCGCAGCGTCACCACCAAAGTGAGCAAAAACAATGGCCAAAAGTTCGCCATCATCACGGTAGAAGACTTTACCGGCAGCACCGAAGCCCTGCTCTGGGGTGATTCGTACACCAAGGCCGTGGCGGTGGAAGGCTTGCTGCAGGAAGGCAGCTTCATCCAGTTCCGCGCCCGCATCTCCATTGATGAGCGCACCAACGGCAAAAAAGTATCTGCCAACGGGCTGGAGCTGCTGGGCGGTCGCAAGAAACGCGGCAACAAAGCCCCTGTTTTCTACGAAATCGTGCTCAACACAGCCCGCCACAATGCCGAGGACCTGGCACTCATCAAAGATATCCTGCTGGATCACCCCGGCAAGGTACCCGTGCACATCACCTTCCGCAACACTCTGGGCAACCGGGCCAGCATCGAGCTGGGCGAGCGCTACCGCGTGGCCCCCTCCCCGAAGTTGGACGAACGCCTTTCCCTCTATAGCTGATACACCATGACCCTGCGCCACAGCATGCTCATCATCACCCTGGCCTTTGGCGCGGGGCTGGCTTTCACGCTCTGGAAACAGGATAAATTATCCGCACCCGCTCCACCGTCCCCGGTGAAGGCACAAGGAGCAGAACAACCGGTGCCGGAGCTCCGCACCGATGCGTTCACCCTGCGTTTGCTGCATGCAGCCATGCAGAGCAACGAAGGCAACATCCTGCTGTTGCCACACGCACTCACCGGCGCCCTGAGCACCCTGCACAAGCTCAGCGATGGCGCCACCAAACCGGCGCTGGAGGCTCTGCAACTCAGCGCCGAACGCCTCCCCGCCGCAGAAAAAGATGGCGAAGCCACCCTGTTTTTTGCAGACCGAGAGCTGGAATTGATAGATACCCCCGAGTTGGAAGAAATCATGCCCGTAGCCATGGGTGAGCAATGGGCAGACGGGCTTCAGATGATGAACAACCTGATGACCGGCGTCACGGGAGAGCAGGATACGCTCTTCCTCACCGGTGATAACCTCTCCCCAGAAACAAAGTTGCTGGGCATCTGCAACCTGTCGCTGCGCCCAGTATGGCAGCTGCCCCTGCGAGCCCAGAAGGAGAACGGGACAGACTTTTTCAACGCCAATGGCAGCATGCCCCGTATACGCGCCCTGCAATGCAGCGGGTTGATACGCCACGCCAAGGCCGAGGATGGCACCTGGCAAGCGGTAGCACTCTACCTGAAACTGAGTCCCGCCTCTGCCGAGGACACCTGCCTGCTCCTCATCATGCCCGGTGGCAACAGCGCGCGCGATTTTGCGCTTGCCCTCACTCCGGAACTCATGACCACCATCCGCAAGGCTGTGGCAAACGCCGAACCGACTTTCCATTGCGTTGAGTTCCCTCGCATCATCTTTAATCCACCCACACAAGAAATGAGGCCTGTGCTGGAACAACTGGGTCTGCAGCAGCTCTTCACCCCGGAGGCTGATTTGAGCAGACTCACGGCAGATAAGCCTTGCGCCCTGCACGCCATCCTGCAAAAATGCCGCATTCCCCTGGCCGAAACAGAAACGTCCCTCCCCGATGACGTGGCTGATATCCGATTCGACAAACCATTCCTCTGGCTCATCGGCCCGCTGAGCACCCCTGCACCGCCCTACGCGCTCGGCGTCGTTGAAAACATGTAACAGACGGAATTCAGCCTTGCCAGGCGGGGGGATTTCTGAAATAATCTGCGCCACACCATCATGCTCAACCAGGAAGTCATCACCGAAGCGGAGACCGCAGCCATTCAAATCCCGGCGGGCAATGCCCTCATCCTGCCGGAGGGTTCCCGCATCTACATCACCCAGATGCTGGGCAACTCTATCACCGCCGCCACCGATGTAGGCTTGGTCCGTATCTCGCGCGCAGAGGCCGCTCGCGTCGGCATCATCCCCCCGGAGGAATCCAAGCAGGAATCAGATGAAAACCTCACCCTCGAGGAGCGCATCTGGCAGGTGCTGCACAACATTTACGACCCCGAAATACCGGTAGACATTGCCAGCCTGGGCCTCATCTACGGGGTGGAGGTCATCCCCCAGGAAGATGGCACCAACTACGTGGGTGTGCAAATGACCCTGACAGCCCCCGGTTGTGGTATGGGCCCGCACATGATGGCCGAGGCCGAAGCCGGCATCGCCGCGCTGGAAGGCGTGGGCGAAGTGAATATTGAGTTTGTGTGGGATCCGCCGTGGAATCAGGGCATGATGACGGAGGAAGCCCGCATGCAGCTTGGCCTCATCTGATGGGACGCACAGAAATAGAGTTTACGGAGAGCGAGATGCGGCATCTGGCAGAGATGTGCGCCATGGTGCTCTCTATGCTGGGGCAAGCCATGCCCGACATGAAAGACCCGCGCGCTGATGCCTGGCAAAAACTGTGCATCGGCCTGCTGCGCGCGGCCCGTGGCGTGCCCGCCATCGGCAAGGATATGGAGCTGAACCCCGACTGCGGCTATTGGTTTTTCAAACGCCCCTACATTGATGCGGCTTTCTACTCCGATGTTCTGGATGAATATCGCGATTCCACCTTCTGGGCCGAGCTTGTGAGCCGCATGGCAGAGCAAGTACTCGTGGAAAATCTGGGGCCGGAATACGTGAACCAGATGACAGAGGAGGAACGCAACTCCCGCGTCTCCGGGCTGGAAAAAGCTCTTTGGCACGAGGTCACACACCATGGACTGGAGCGAGCCATGTTCATGCTCCCGCAGACGGAAAGCTGAGTTTTTTGCAAGCCAAAGTGCATTTATTCTTGTTCGAACGGTGAATAGTATGTTAAACTTCAAGTTGCAATGAGCGTAGGTGACGGGCGAGAGGGTAAAGTGCGTGCAGCACTGCTCAAGGGCGAACTCGGCGGCAAATTGGCCGGCCTGAGCTTGCCACGCCAGATTGTATCTATCGCGCTCTGGCCCCTGCTGGAGCAAATCCTGAGCTTCATCTGCGCATCCACCTCGCTTTTCCTGGCCACCCACATGGGAACCACGGGTGATGTCACCGAAAAAATTGCATCGGGCATCGGTGTGACAGGCTATGTGATGTGGCTGGGCTTCCTGATGCAGAGTGCTGTGGGCATGGGCGCCACGGCTATTGTGAGCCGCATGACAGGCGCGCGCCGCTTCGGAGAAGCAAACTACGTAGCCAACCAAGCCGCCGTATTAGGTTTTCTGGCGGGGGTTCTCTCTGCGCTGCTCATGTATGCCACGGCAGAGTTTCTGGTGGCTGATGTGCTGCGGCTGAGCGACATGGCCAAAGAAGTGGCGCTACAATACATGCATGTAGGTTGCTGGGTGGCTATCTTCTCCGGTGTTGTCTTTGCCGTCAATGCAGCCCTGCGCGGTTCCGGCGACACGCGGACACCTTTCCTCATCATGCTGGCGGTGGATGGGTTCAACATCATCTTCAGCCTGATTCTGGTGAAAGTCTGCGGGATGTTCATCGAGGGGCTGGCCCTGGGTATGGTAGCCGGCATGGCTGTGGCGGCCGGTATTCTGGTAGGCATCCTGCTGCGCCGCACCTGGCTCATGCGCCGCGAACTCCAAAATCAAGACTTGGACACCTACGCCGCCACCCGAGAGAAAAACTACGCACCGGACCTCTTCCTGCAACCCTCTGCGCTGAAACCGGATACATCCGTCATCTACCGCATCCTCTCCATCGGTCTGCCCCAAGCGCTGGAGGTGGGTGGCATCTGGCTCATTCAGATTTTTGTGCTGCGCATCATCTCCTCTCTGGGGGATGCCTGCGTTGGCGCACACAATATCGCCATCCGCATCGAGTCCATGAGCTTCCTGCCCGGCTTTGCCATCGGCATGGCCGGCGCCACGCTGGTGGGGCAATACCTGGGCACCAAGAGTGTGCGCATGGCATTGGAAACCGTGCGGCGCTGCGTGCGCTACAGTGTTGTCTTCATGGGCTGTATGGGGGTGGTATTCTTCCTCTTCCCCGGCTTCTTTGCGGAAATTTTTGCCTCCAACTCCGAAAGTCTGATGCGCGAGACGATTCCCGTCGTGCAGATTTTCCTGCTGGCAGAGCCTTTCTACGCCGCCATGCTCATCCTGAAGATGTGTCTGCGTGGCGCGGGTGATACACGCCGGGTCATGATGGTCTCCTACGGCTGCATGGGCTTCTTCCGCGTGGGATGTCTCATGCTGTGGAATTACCTGTGGCCCGAGACGCTGACTCTCTCCGGCATCTGGATTCTGTTCACCGTAGATATGGCTGTGGAATACCTGATTCTCAACCGCCTCCTCTGCAATCTGTCATGGGCTCGCAGAAAGGTCTGATTGTCCAACACCTCCGGGAGACAACACAGAGAATAAGAAAACGCCCTTTGTTGGCAAACTTTGAGCTTGCGGAGCCCCCCGCCAAAAAGTAAACTGGCAGAGATATGAAGACCCGCACACTTACCGCCCTTGCCATTACCATTCCTGCTCTTGCCAGCGAACTGCCGCCCGTCATCCCCGTGGGCCCGGTATCGTACGACAACGTGAGCTACCAGGCGCCCTCTGCCACCATGCCCGGAGAAACGGCCACCACGGAATACACCGCCACCGCAGGTGATGTGCCCGCATACAACGCAGAGGCCCCCCTTGCGCCAGCTCCCGCATCATCCTCCACACCCAACACCATCATCAACCTCAACATCTACTCCAGCGACTATCAGGTGCGCGGTATGGGCGTGACCAACCACCTCAGCAATCACGGGTTCTCCTCTGTTTCCGGTTCTCACACCTTTGCCAACCGCAACCTCTTCAACCGAGGCCTTCACCACAAGATTGGCGGCACCTTCGGCTACATCTGGGATGGCGCTTGCCCCCTGGGCGAAACGCCTATCTTCCAGGTAGATTACGCCATCGGCAAAGAAATTTTCCCCAACCTCAATCTTGATTTCGGTTACTCCTTCAAGCGCGGTGGTCTGGAGGGTGCCGCCGCTCGCTTCTACAATGGCGGAGCTCACCGCGTAGCCCAGGATTTCAACCTGACGATCGATTTCAATGACTATCAGAAAGGCTTCTTCGGCCACGCTACCTGGGGGGTAGGCTTCCAGGGACTGACCGGCAGCTACTTTGATTTCGAAGCCGGCTACCGCTTCACCAATGTGTTCCTTCTCAACAACATCGCTGCTGACCTCGAACTCTCCGCCGGTGTAGCTCCCTCCCTCGGCTACTGGGGCGCCGGTGTGGAAGGAGTGGATGCCTACCGCATCAAGGCCGCACTCGTGCCCTACGCGCTCAATGGTGCTTTCGGTCGCGATTCCCGCCTCTACATCAAGCCCTGGGTGCAATGGTCCTGCTCCGGCTCCAACGACCACAAGATTGACCGCATCTCAGGTGATGGCCCCATCGACCACTCCCAGTTCACCATCGGCATCGACATGGGCTGGAAGTTCTGATACACCCGCCCACCAAGTTTTTACCATTCTTCCGCCACGTCGCAGCACGCGCCGTGGCGGTTTTTCTTGCCCTTTTGCAGCACAAAAATGCGCAAAATCATGCCATCTTCGTCATTTGCTTCAAATTTGCGCTTGCATTCCGCTACCTCATCGTGTAGAATGCCCTCGCTTCGCCGGATTAGCTCAGTGGTAGAGCACCCGATTTGTAATCGGACGGTCGTCAGTTCGACCCTGACATCCGGCTCTTAGCAGCAAAAGCGTAACTCTCAAAGGGTTACGCTTTTTTGTTGTGCTGTTTGCGCTGAAACCACGCAAAGATGATGCAGCTTTCGTAGAGCAGATACATGGGCAGCGCGAGGAGAAACATGGTGCCGGGGTCGGGCGCGGGGGCGAGCAGAAGCGCTGCTGCAAAGCTGACCACGAGGGCATAGGGGCGGGTGCGGCGCATGAAAGCGTAGTGCAGGATGCCGAGCTTGATGAGGGGGATGATAATGACAGGGAGCTCGAAGATGGCGCCGGTAACAAAAACGAGCTTGGCGGCAAAGGTGAGGTAGTAGCCGATGCGCCAATCATTGGCGATGCCGAGGTCGAGGGAGTAAGAGTAAAAGAACTCCAGCACACGGGGAAGCAGCCCAAAGTAGGCAAAGGCACAGCCGACCAGGAAAAGGGTTGAACCTGCGGCGATGCATTTGTAGAGCAAGCGGCGCTCATGCTCCAGCAGACCGGGCAAAATGAAGCGCAGGGCAAAGTAGAGCAACAGGGGGAAGGCGCAGATGAGGCCACAGAAGAAGGAGAGGTGCAGCGAGAGCATGAACGCCTCCCCCGGGTGGAAAGCGCTCATCAACCTGGCAGGCGCCGCAGAAGGGGCAAACAGCGCGGGGGAGCCCAGCAGCTGCTCTGCCAATTGCAGCCGAGTGGGGGTGCCGCTATGTTGTTGCAGGAAGTCATGTTGCTTGCCTTCGGGAAGCAGGGTGGCGGCTTGCGCCAGGGAGAGGGCGGCAGCGCATTCCTGCACCGGCTCCGGGAGCTTTTGCCCAAGCGCCAGCCGGGCGGCAGGCTCCAGCGTGGGTGCCAGTGCAGCCCATTGGCGGGCTTGCTGCCAGATTGGGGACGTCAGGCCGGCGGGAAGGTCAACCGCAGATTGGCGGGTCCAAACGCGCTCGACAGGCTGGCGCAGGAAATCCATGAGCGTGGGTGAGAAGCTGAAACAAAGCACCATGGCAAGGAGCAGTGTGATGCCCATGCGGATGATGGTGCGGCGCAAGTCCTCCAAATGATCCAGGAAGGGCATATCACCCGCCGGGTCGAGGCTGCATTGTGTGCTTTCCCGCAAGCGGAATATCTGCTTGAGCACAAACATTATTACTGGTAAATGTCGATGCCGAGTTTGGTGAGATCCGCCAGCGAGATGGCGCAGGGATCCGGTGCAAGCCAGTGGCCGGGTTCAATTTCCAGCGGGGTGAGGTCCATGCCATAGGTAGCTTCCAGATAGGGGTGGTTGATACGCCGGCCAAAGGCGCTACCGGGCGGAGGGTCGATGGGAGAGGGCACATCTCCCGGGAGCACGTGGATGGGGGTGCGCAGGGCGGGATCGGGCTTGGGGATGGCGGACATGAGCGCCTTGGTGTAGGCGTGGCGCGGGTTTTGATAGAGCTGGTCTGCGCCGGCCATTTCCACAATTTTGCCCAGGTACATGACGGCCACGCGGTCGGAGATGTGGCGCACGACGGAGAGGTCGTGCGAGATGAAGAGGTAGGCCAGGTTCAGTTCCTTTTGCAAATCCATCAGCAAGTTGAGCACTTGCGACTGCACGGATACATCCAGCGCACTCACCGGTTCATCCAAAATCAGCAGCTGGGGGTTGTGCGCCAATGCACGGGCAATGCTGATACGCTGGCGCTGACCGCCGGAAAACTCATGCGGGAACTTTTCTGCCGCAGTCTGAGGCAAGCCCACCATATCCAGCAGCTGCTCCACGCGCTTACGGCGGCTGGCGCGTGTGCCGGTGTGGCGGATATCCAAGGGTTCGGTGATAATGTGGCTCACATCCATGCGCGGGTCCAGCGAACTGGCCGGATCCTGAAACACCATCTGAATGCGGCGACGAGCCCCACGCAGCATCCACTGCGGACGGTGGGTGATATCTTTCCCCATCAGGCGGATGCAGCCATCCGTGGGCTCCAACAAGCGCACCAGGCAGCGACCAATCGTACTTTTACCGCATCCACTTTCACCCACCAGTCCCAGGGTCTCGCCCGGTGCGATGGTGAAAGAAACATCATCCACCGCTTTGACTACGCCCTTTTTGTTGGAGAAAATACCCTGGCGCACCGGAAAGTGCATACGCAGGCGGGTTATTTCCAAAATGTTTCGCATGGTGTGGGAGGCTTCAGATTTCGCTGAGAACTCTACCATGCAGAGGTGGGCATTGCAAGCACGGAAGCACGTTTTTTACCATAGAACACGCATTTTGTGCTTGAAGCGCCTGTGCGGCTGTGCTACGCTCCAGCCACTTATGGAACCCGAATCGCCTCACCTACGTGGTCGCCTGATCGTCTTTGAAGGAATTGACGGCACAGGCAAATCGACACAAATCCAACTGTTGGCTCAGTATTTGCGAGCCCGAGGAATTAATGTAGTCACTGATTTTGAACCGACCCGCGGTAAGTGGGGGATGAAAGTGAGGCAGGCCGCCATGTCGGGTGAGCGCCTGAGCATTGATGAAGAAATCGCCTGTTTGTTGCAGGACCGTCGCGAGCACGTGCGCGATTTCATTGAGCCTGCGCTGGAAGCAGGCACCTGGGTGTTGTTGGATCGCTATTACCTGTCCATGATGGCCTACCAGGGCGCCAGCGGTGCCAATGTAGAGGAAATTCGCCAGTGGAATGAAGAATTTGCCACGGTGCCGGATGTGGCGTTCTGGCTGGATATCCCGCTGGAGATGGCCATGCAGCGCATGAATGCACGCGGCAATGGGCAAGATGCCTTTGAGAATGAGCCATTCTTGCAGGCATGTGCCAATGTGTACTCTGCCATGGAGCTTCCCTGGCTGCACCGCATTGAGGCCGATGGCGCCATCAACGAAACCCAGGCCCGCGTGCGCGATATCATCCGCCAGGAATTGGGCGTCTGATCCCCTTCCCCAGCTTTGCAACAAATCCCCAATGTACCCCAAACGGAACATTGGGGATTCATTTACATACCAAGAAACAATTTTGAACGGAGAAACGAAAAAATTGGGCTCTTTTTCAGATTTGCTGATGAATGGAGGCTTCAGTAACAAAGCAAATTTAAACAAAAAACAGTAGTTCAGCCTTGCATTTGCTTGCAACACACGTTACAAGATGTTAATGCTAAATAAAATATTCAAATGCAAAG
>JAFYUJ010000033.1 GCA_017558555.1 Akkermansia sp. | reverse complement strand
GGGTGATGCCTGGCGGGAAGGCCAGCCATCCACATAGTTGAGGAAACTTTCAAAATCATCAATGGTGATGCGGCCACCCGCGCCGGTACCGGTCACATAGGCCAAATCTGCCTCGGTGATGCCCAGCTCATCCATGCGGGCGCGAATGCGGGGGGAGAGGTAGTGAGCCCCGCGCACACCCATGGGAACGGGCAGCCCGCGGCCACTTTGGGTGGTAGTGGTGGCACCGCTTTCGCGGTATTCGCCCTCTGTGCGGAAGTGGGCTCCGTCATCGGTCGGTGTGCTGCTTGCCACGGCTGCCGGGGCCGCGGGAATCTCACCTTCTGCCAGAGGGGTGGCACCGGAGCGTTCAATTTCTTCCTCCGTGGCTTCGATGATGCCCATGACACAGCCTACGGCCACGGTTTCACCCTCGGATATGGACAGGGAGACCACCTTGCCACCGCATGAGGTCGTGACCCCCATGACGGCTTTGTTGGTTTCTACCTCCACCACTTCCTGGTCGGCGGTCACGGTGTCGCCGGGTTGCACCAGCAGACGCATGATGGTGGCTTCGGCTATGGATTCGCCCAACTGGGGCATCAGCAAAGGTACGTGGGGCATGGTAGTGAAGAAGTATGAAAATCAGAGGGAGCAGAGATAGCGCACGGCCTGGGTGATGGTGGCGGCGCTGGGGCGGTGGGCACGCCAGAGGTCCGGGTGGTAGGGGATGGGGGTGTCTTTGGAGGTAAGGCGCAGGGGTGGGGCATCCAGCAGGTGCAGCCCCTCGGATGCAACGCGGGCGATGACTTCGGCCGCAACGCCACCCCAGGGGAAATCCTCGCTGACGACAAGTAAGCGCCCCGTACGGGCTACGGAAGCAAGGATGGTGTTGGTATCCAACGGCTTGACGCTGCGCAAATCCACCACTTCAATGTTGTATCCGGAGGTGGCAGCCAGTTCATCTGCCGCTTTGAGGACCTCCGGCACCATGGCTGAGAATGCGACAACGCTGGCGTGCTCACCCGGGCGGGCGATGCGTGCCTTGCCGATGGGGAGCGGATCCTGCTCCACCCAGGTATCTGCCTTGAGCCAGCGGTACAGGAACTTGTGCTCCATGAAGACTACCGGGTCAGGGATTTGCACGGCTTGCTTGAGCATGTAGTAAGCATCCGCCACGGTGGCGGGTGTCAGCACATGCACACCGGGGTAGTGCGCAAAAAGGGCCTCCACGCTCTGGCTGTGGTAGGGGCCGCCGCCCGGGGTGCCGCCACAGGGCATGCGCAGGGTCACGTTGACGGGGACACCTGTGCGGTAGTAGTGTGCTGCGGCATTGTTGGCCAGTTGGTTTTGCGCCAGGGTGCCAAAATCTGCAAATTGCATTTCCACGATGGGTTTCATGCCGGCCAGCGCTGCGCCGATGGCTGTGCCCATGATGGCGTCTTCTGCAATGGGGGCGTTGAGCACGCGGCCGGGGAATTGGGCTGCCAGCCCCTTGGTGGCTTTGAAAGCGCCGCCAAAGGTGCCGGCGATGTCTTCCCCGTACAGGAAGACGGTCGGGTCTTCTGCCAGAAGTTCGGCCATGGCCTGGTGAATGGCATCGATGTAGGTCACGCTCATGGTGGTCAATAGGGCAGGGGGTTAGCGGCTGGGTTTCCAGGAGGTGGCGCTCCAGTCTTCAGTTGCGGGGTCGGGGGTGGCTTCGCGTTGGGCCTGGGCTACGCTACGCTGCACTTCATCGGCGCATTCGGTGTCGATACGGTCGGCCTCTTCCTCGGTGAGCCAGCCTTGTTGCAGCATTTGCCTGCGCGCTACGGCCAGCGGGTCGCGGTCTGCAAAGCGGTCTTTGAGTTCTTGAGGGATATAGGTGGCATCGTCATGTTCGCCATGGCCACACATGCGCAGCGTATTGGCCACGACCCATTGGGGACCAAGCCCTTTACGGGCATTCTCCGTGGCCAGGCGCATGGTTTCGAGAGTTTGCAGGAAATCCGTACCATCGCATTCATGGGTGGTCATGCCGTAGCCCTTGCCGCGCTCTGTCAGGCTGCCGCATGCAAATTCCTGGGCGTTGGGGGTGGAGTATGCAAATTGATTGTTGGTGACAACGATGACGATGGGAAGTTTTTCCACGGCAATCATGTTGCAGGCTTCGTGCGTGGCGCCCACAGAGGTGGTGCCATCGCCAATGCAGGCTACACCCACACAGTCGGTGATGCCTTGCATGCGCTTGGCCAGCAGCATGCCGGCTACTACGGACAGCATGGCACCAAGGTGCGATATGGGGGCGGGGACTCCCTCCTGCGGCACACCCCAGTGCACATTGCCATCGCGCCCGCGCATGATGCCCTCGCGGCTGCCAAAGTAGCAACGGGCGCTGTCCAGCACGGGGGAGCCCCAGGCGCAGCGCCCGGCTTGCTCGCGGATGAAGGGGTTGTACACATCCTTCCCCTTGGTGAGGAAGGTTGCTTCGCAGGCGCCGATGGCTTCATGCCCGCGCCCCAGGAATACACCGCCAAAAATCTTGCCGGCTTTGTACAGCGCAGAAAGCTTGGTGTCAAAGGCGCGCGCCATCACCATGGCGCGGTAGGCTTTCAGGGCGGCAGATTGCATGTTATTCCCGTTCACGTGCGATATTATAGAGACGTTGGGGATGCAAATCAAGCAAGAAAGCAAGGATTTTGCGCGAAAGTAGAGTCAAGTTCACATTTTCTGGTTTTTTGCTTGCGTTGGCGTGTTCTATCCATTAAACTGCCGGGCAGTATGAACAGACTTGCAGGCAAAACAGCCATCGTCACAGGTGCCGGTCGTGGTATCGGTAATGCAGTTGCCCGCCGCTTTGCGGAAGAGGGTGCCAAGGTTGTGCTTATCTCCCGCAATCCTGCCTCTTGCGGCGGAGCGGCAGATGCCATCAACGCAGAATTTCCCGGGAGCTGCAAGGCGTTCCCTTGCGATGTGGCCGATGGTGCCGCTGTGGAAGCCTGCGTGAAGGAAATTCTCGCCGAGTATCCTTCTGTTGATATTTTGGTGAACAATGCCGGTATTACCAAGGATGGTCTCCTCATGCGCATGAAGGAGAGCGATTGGGATGCTGTGATGGATACCAACCTCAAGAGTGTGTACCTCTTTGTGAAGGCTTTGCAGCGTACGCTCATGAAGAGCCCCGCCGGCCGCATTATCAACATGACTTCCATTGTGGGCATGACCGGTAATCTGGGCCAGTCCAACTACTCTGCTTCCAAGGCCGGTGTGATTGGTTTCACCAAGTCCATGGCCCAGGAGCTCGCCAGCCGCAAGGTGACGTGCAATGCCATTGCCCCCGGGTTCATTGCCACGGAAATGACCGATGCCATTCCCGAGAAGGCTCGCGAAGTGCTGCTGGCCCGCATTCCCCTGGCCGATATGGGCAAGCCCGAGGATATCGCCAACTGCGCGCTGTTCCTGGCTTCCGATGAAGCTCGCTACATCACCGGCCAGGTGCTGGTGTGCGATGGTGGCATGACCATGTAAGCTTTTATCCCCTCATAATAATGATTTTCCCCTTGCAGCACGTACTGCAAGGGGGATTTTTTCATCAGAAAGAGAGTGAGCTCCATCAGGGCGCTTCTTCTTTTTCCGGGGGCAGGGTGCCGCCCGTGAGGCATGTTATCATGTTCTTCAGCCCCAGCACCACTTCGGCAAATTCGCGGTAGTCCAGTTTTTCCGGAGTGTCGCTGGTTTCGTGGTAGTCATCGCAGCGCATGTAGGCGGTATCTGTGATGGCGAAGGAGGGAATGCCCTCTTTCATGTAGGACCAGTCATCCGACCAGGCAATACCGCGCACCAGGTAGGCAAAGGTGATGGCGCGCACCGGGAATCGGCAATGCGCGGCAAAGATATCGGCACATTGGCGGGCGTAGTCGCGGCCGGTGTTGGTGCTCATGAAGGCCACGAAATCACAGCGATCTGCCACCCCGAACAGGGAGCCGGCCACGGCAGAGCGGCGTTTCTTGTTCAGGCGCGGGGAGTAGACACCCAACGTTTCCGGGGTCATCATGCCCATGATGCGCTCTTTCCCCAGTTCTTTGACGATTTTGCGTGCGTGTTGGCGGGAGCCCATTTCATCCTGCTGGAAGAAGGGAGCTTCTTCGTTGGCATAGGCTACAAAGATGATGCCGTGACGCGTGGGTACATCTTTGAGCGCGCGGGACAGCGCCAGCAATGTGGCGATGCCGGATGCATTGTCATTGGCTCCTGGTGTGCCTGTCTTGGCGGGGATGACCGGCCCGTGGCAATTCCAGCGCGGCATGCCTACGCGCGTGTCATAGTGCGCACCTACCACCAGCCAGGGGGCATTCGGGTCGATGCCGGGTTTGCGTACCTCCAGATTCACGGCGGTTTTGCCTGCGGCCGTCAGGTATTCATCCCTGGCGGGGATGGGGTAGCGTTGCCAGTCAACCTCGTACCCCATGGCCTCCCATTCATCGGCAATGTATTGGGCTGCTTTGTCGTAGGCTTCCTGGTGGTAATGGTTGCGCTCGCCAATTTCCTCTGCCAGGGTGTAGACGTGGCGCCGAAGCTCTGTTTCCATCGTCTTTGTGCAGGGAATGCTACCGCTTCCATCCGGTTGGAAAAGCTGCGCACAACCACTTGCAAACAAAACAATACAGCAAAAAATCAAGGTGGCAAGTTGTCTCATGGTGGCTATCATAATAGAGAGTCCCGCCTCTCTTCAAGTGGCTTTTGTGCCATCCCCGGCTTTCGGTTGTGAAAATAATTTCACAACTTCGCATAATTTATTGAACGGCGGTAGGGCGAGGCGCGTCAAAACGGCATGATGAACAATAATCTTACCACAAAAATGATGGAAGCCCTGCAAGCGGCGCAGAAAGCGGCGCAGGCAGGGGGCCGAGCCCAGATATACCCGGCTGAGGTGTTGCTGGCTTTGGTGCAGCAGGAGGGCGGCGTGCTGGCCTCGGTGCTCAACAGGGCAGGGGTGGATGCCGGCCGCCTGGCATCCCTTTTGCGAGAATGGCTCAACCGCCAGCCCCGCCAGACGGGGGCTGTGGCAGGTTCACCCGGCATAGGGGCCGCGCTGGACAAAGTGCTGACCGCCGCAGAGCTGCAACGCAGCCAGATGAAGGATGATTACCTGAGCGTAGAGCACTTTGTGCTGGGTGTTTATGAGGCAGATGAGGAACTGAGCCGCACCATGGAGGGCTGCGGCTTGAGTAAATCTGCCTATTTGCACGCCCTGAGAGAGGTGCGCGGCAACCAGCGCATCACCGACCAGGACCCGGAGCAGAAATACGAGACTCTGGAGAAGTACGGTACGGATTTGACTGCCCGCGCCCGCCAGGGGAAGATTGACCCTGTCATCGGGCGCGATGCGGAGATTCGTCGCGTATTGCAGATTCTGTCTCGCCGCACCAAGAACAACCCCGTGTTGATTGGTGAGCCCGGCGTGGGCAAGACCGCCATTACAGAGGGGCTGGCCCGCCGTATTGTGGATGGCGATGTGCCGGAAAGCATGCAGGGCAAGCGCCTGATTTCGCTCAACATCGGCTCCATGCTGGCCGGTGCCAAGTACCGCGGCGAGTTCGAGGAACGCCTCAAGGCTTTCATCAAGGAGGTTTCTGCCTCCAATGGGCAGATTATCCTTTTTATTGATGAGCTGCACACGCTGGTGGGTGCCGGTGCCGGGGGCGACAGCTCCATGGATGCTGCCAATCTGCTCAAGCCGGCCCTGGCGCGTGGCGAGCTGCGTACCATCGGCGCGACCACGCTGGATGAATACCGCAAATATATTGAAAAAGATGCGGCTCTGGAGCGCCGTTTCCAGCCGGTGTATGTGGCAGAACCCAGTGTGGAGGACACAATCGCCATCTTGCGCGGCCTGAAAGAGCGCTACGAGGTGCACCACGGTGTTCACATCACCGATGGTGCCCTGGTGGCCGCTGCCACGCTGAGCAACCGCTACATTACCGACCGCTTCCTGCCCGATAAGGCTGTGGATTTGGTGGATGAAGCCGCCGCTCGCCTCAAAATTGAGCTGGATTCCATGCCCAGCGAGATTGATGAGCTGAACCGCAGCTCCATGCAGCTTGAAATGGAGCGCCAGGCCCTCTCCAAGGAAAAGGATGAGGATGCCCGCCAGCGGCTCGAAAAAATCACCCGCGAGCTGGCAGATACCAAGGAAAAGGTGAATGCCATGATTGCTCAGTGGAAGAGCGAAAAGGAAGTCGTGACCCGCGCCGGCGAAGCCCAGAAGAAGATTGATGCCTTGCGCACCGAGGCGGAGCAAGCCCAGCGCAAGGGAAATCTGGCGCGCGCATCTGAGATTCTGTATGGCGAAATCCCCGCCGCCGAGGCATCCGCCCGCGAGGCGCGAGAAGCCTTGGTAAAGCTGCAAAGCAGCGGTTCCGGGCTGCTGAAGGAAGATGTGACCGAGGCCGACATCGCCCGCGTTGTTTCCACCTGGACCGGCATTCCCGCCGCCCGCCTGGCAGAAGGGGAGCGTGAAAAACTCCTGCACATGGAAGAGCGTCTGGCAGAGCGCCTTATCGGCCAGCAGATGGCTGTGCGCGCCGTGGCCGATGCCGTGCGCCGTTCACGCGCCGGCTTGCAGGATGAGGGGCGCCCGCTTGGCTCCTTTATCTTCCTGGGCCCCACCGGCGTAGGCAAGACGGAGCTGGCCAAAGCCCTGGCCGAGTTCCTCTTTGATGATGAAGCCGCTATGATTCGCATCGACATGTCCGAGTACATGGAGAAGCACAGCGTCTCCCGCCTGATTGGAGCGCCCCCAGGCTATGTGGGGTACGATGAGGGTGGGCAGCTCACCGAGACCGTGCGCCGCCGCCCGTACAGCGTGGTGCTCTTTGACGAGGTGGAAAAAGCACACCCGGATGTGTTCAACGTGCTGCTGCAAGTGCTGGATGATGGCCGCGTGACGGATGGCCAGGGCCGTACTGTGGATTTCACCAACACGGTGCTGATTATGACGAGTAATATCGGTAGTCACTTCATCCTCAATGAGACAGATGAGACTCGCCGCAACACGGCCGCCATGGAAGCTCTGCGCGCGCATTTCCGCCCCGAGTTCCTCAACCGTATCGATGAAATCATCATCTTCGACCGTCTGGAAGCCGCCGACCTCAAGCGCATTGTCAATATCCAGCTCGCCCGCGTACACAAACGCCTCGCAGCCCGCGGGCTCAAGATGGAGCTCAGCGATGCCGCCGCCGAGCTGGTGGCCGCCCATGGCTATGACCCCGTCTACGGGGCCCGCCCGCTCAAGCGCGCCATCCAGCACGATATCCTCGATCCCCTCAGCCGAGCTATCCTGGAAGGCCGTTTCCCCGAGGGCAGCACTATCCATATCGATGCTCATGCCGGCCAAATCGTCCTGAACTGACGAGCCCCGGCATCCGCCCAAAACACTCCCCCGCCGTGCAAGACAACACGCTTACACGGCGGGGGATTTTATTTCTGAAGATAATGCTGCCTGGTCGGCAAAAAAAAACACCTGCGGTGATGGCACCGCAGGTGGGGTAAAGGGGCTGTGGGGTGCTGTTACTCGCCTTTGAGGATGGCGAGGCGGGCCTCATCGAGCTGCTCCCAGGGGAGGTCGGCCTTGGTGAAGTGGCCGTAGTTGGTGGTGCGGGCAAAGATGGGGCGGCGCAGACCGAGGGCGCGTTCCATATCAGCAGGTTTGAAGGAGAAGGCCTTCTTGACGCGCTCGATGATGGTGGCTTCATCGACCACGGCGGTGCCGAAGGTGTCCACATCGACCATGATGGAGGTGGGATCTGCCTTGCCGATGGCGTAGGAGACCTGCAGCTCGCAGCGGTCTGCCAGGCCGGCTGCCACAATGTGCTTGGCCACCCAGCGGCACATGTAGGCACCGGAGCGGTCTACCTTGCTGCAATCCTTGCCGGAGAAGGCACCACCGCCGTGGCGGCCCATGCCACCGTAGGTATCCACGATGATTTTGCGGCCGGTGAGGCCGGAATCGCCGTGGGGACCACCGATGACGAAGCGCCCGGTGGGGTTGATGAAGAATTCCGTCTCGGGGGTGATGAGCTCGGCTGGCAACACGCGGCGAATGAGCGCGGTGCAGAAGCTGCGGATGGTGTCGATGCTGACATCCTCTGTGTGCTGGGTGCTGAGCACGACGTTGACGATGCGCTCAGGGCGGCCATGGTCATCATACTCCACCGCGACCTGGCTCTTGCTGTCGGGGCGCAGCCAGGCGGCTTCGCCGGCGTGGCGCACGCGTGCCAGTTCAATCATGATGCGGTGGGCGAACATGATGGGGGCGGGCATGAGCTCATGGGTTTCATTGGCGGCATAGCCGAACATGATGCCTTGGTCGCCGGCGCCTTGCTCGCTGCCGTCCTTGCCCTCAGCTGCGCAGGCATCTACGCCTTGGGCAATGTCCGGGCTCTGGGTGGAGAGGTAGTTGGTCACTTCCACGCTGGCGGTGTTGAAGACCTCGTCATCTGCCGTGGTGCGGTAGCCGATGTTGTCTACCACCTGGCGCACAATGGCTTCGTAGTCCACCTGAGCCTGGGTGGTGATTTCACCGGCCAGGATGACGTGGTTGTCCTTCACGAGTGTCTCGCAAGCCACGCGGCTGGCGGGGTCCTGTGCGATGCAGGCATCGAGGATGGAGTCGGAGATGAGGTCGGCCACCTTGTCAGGATGCCCCTCACCGACGGATTCGGATGTGAATATATGGCGTTTTTTCATTTTGAAACTGGTAGTGCGGTGAATTACTCGTAATTGGTGAATGAGAACTTGCGCAGGCCGCTGGGCATGGTGGTGGCAGGGGCGCCGAACTGGGCCATGAGGGAGGTGGCGATGGTGGCGGCCTTGTTGTCGATGGTGGGGGAGTAATCCAGCATGCATTGGAAGATATCCCACAGGAGGGTCATCTCGTTGCGGAACTGGTTGCCCTGGATGATGAAGGAGCGGAAACCTGCGGCATGCAGGGCGTTAGCCTCATCGCGCGTGAGGTTGCAGCTGAGTTTTTGCTGCAGGGCCTGGGCATTAATCTTGTGGCAGCCGTTGCGGGTGATGAGAGCCTCTCGCTGGGCCATGAGCTGGGTGTTGTACGGGGTGCGGCGCATTTCGGCCAGCAGGCGCATGTGCTCGCGGCGCACGGGGCAGGTGCGGTGGCAGGGGTCGTTGATGACCACATCCACTTTGTCGGGAGAGGAGATGCCGCTGTAGATGGCGGGCCGCACAGCATCTGCGGGGTGCAGGCAGACGCGGTCGTAGGTCTGCAGCAGGGTGCTGTACAGCTGCGTGGTGCGGCGGTTTTGCTCGCATACCAGGCGGTTGGGGTGGCAGACGATGGGGAGGTGGGGCAGTCGCGCGCGGATGTGGGTTGCCAAGGCATCGCTTGCCACGCATACGGCGTTTTTGCGGATGCGGTCGCGCTTGTAGAGCTCATCCACCAGGGTGAGTGCGTAGGCATCATTGAGCATGTCTTCCGTGATGTACGGATTGTCGAACACCAACAGGACACCCAGCTGCATTTGGGCGTAGGTCTCCAGCAGTTGTGCATATTCTGCCAGGGCCAGCGGGCGGCGCTGCACAAACCAATCCAGCGACCAGGCGCAGGGGGCGGAGCCGGTCACGCGGGCAGGTTTGCGCAAGGGGAAGAAGTTGTTCAGCCCGTTGATGATGATTTGCAGCGAGGAATCGAATCGGAAGGCGCCGCCAAGGGTCCAAACGGCTCCGGGCAGGTAATCGGCTGTGAGGGAGCGGAGCGTCTCTTCCAGGGTATCTGCGGGTGCTGTGACAGGGGTACTCATGGCGATAACTTAGCGGAGCGGTAAGATGGATTCCCAGAAACGCTGGCCGGCAGCGTGGATGGCGTTTTCGCCGGGTGCATCGTGCCGGAGCACGAGACGCAGCAGGTCAAAGAGGATGGCGGAGGCGTTGGCATGGCCGCGGCCCTGCATCTTGAAGTGGCGGAAGCCCATATCGTACAGCTTTTGGATTTCCGGTGTATTGAGGGCCAGGACGCTGTGCTTCGGGTGGGTGAGCAGGACGTTGAGGTCGCGGCAGCCGTTGTTGTTCTGCTTTTTGTCGAATTCGGAGCCATCGTAGCCCAGGAAGTTGAGGGCCGATTCAGAGAGGGTCTTGTAGTGCAGAGGTCGCAGCGGGCATTGGCGAATGCAGTACTCATTCACCAGCAGGATGTGGCGGTCTTTATCCTCAATCTTTTCCAGCAGGTCGTAGTTGAGCACATCATCCGGGTGCACCATAACCTCATCATATTCGTCTGCCAGCCTGCGGTACATGTCCAGCTTGCCTTTGCCGCCACCATTGGTAATCTTGAGGATGGAGGAGATGAGCTTGAGCTCCGGGTATTCCTTGCGGATGTGGTCTCGCAGTACATCGCTCGCGACGATGGCAGCGTTGCGCTTGGTGGGGTTGTGGTTTCTGGCAAAGATGAGCAGAGCGTTGCCCAAGGCATCGCTGAGGTGTTCTTCCTTGAGAATCAGGTTGGTGAAGGTGAGGTACATGGCGATGTTGCGCTGCTCGTAGGCCAGACCGGCGGCGCGCATCTCCTCGGCATCGCACATCAGGTGGCGCAGCACGCGGCCACTGTTCCACAGGCACAGAGGAGCCCCATGTACAATGTTAAAAGGCTCGAACCCCAGCAGCAAACGGCAGAAATCATGAAATGCCACCAATTCACGGTCGTTGACAAAGGCTCCGGAGACGTCCCAAACGGCGTCTGGCCATATCTGGTGCTGGTAGGGGGAAGTGGGGTTCATCTGCTCGCGGGATTGTATCACCTAAAGGCCTATTGTGCAAGCTCTATCTTGTGGTGTATATGGGTGGCTGTGAGCTGTTGACAAAGAAACAGGGCCCGGCTGCAACTTTGCGCTTGAGTCGCAGCTCCGGCAGGGGTATCATACCCCGAAAGGAGGTATAGCATGCCCGAAGAAAGCCCCCAGCCTGTTGAAGAATTTGCCACTGTTCAGTCCATTTTTGTTCGTCGCCGCAATTGTTTGTTGCTGCGTGCCGATATGTCTCCGCTGTTTGTGGATTATTATCTGAATCTGATGCAGCATGGGCAGCGCAATGCTGAGATGGAGGATGCTGTCTTCAAGCAGCTGTTGGCTTATTTTACGTTGCATCTGGTTTCCCGTCCCTGGCAGGAGTACCACGCCTGGACGCTGAATGCAAAGACTCCCAGCCTGGCCAATTATTTTGTCTCCGGCTCGTCCCTGACAGAGGATGTCATCGGCCGTGTGTTTACGGAAGGGGTGAAAGAACCGGAGCAGAATATGCTCTACGCGCAGAATCTGCGCACCAACAAGGAGCCGCAAACATCTGTGATTGTACTCCCCGGGGATGCTGTGGTTTCCTGGGTGGAGGAGTTTTACCGCCAGAGCGAGCAGCGCGAGGCCCGCGCTTTTGATCTGGGAAATGATGTGTACGCTCTGGTGGCTGCTCAGCCCGGGGCTGATTATGATTGGCTCACAGAGCTGACCGCTGAGCAGGTGGCCTCCATTTCGGAGACGGAGGAAACTAAGGTGCTTGAGACCCGCAAGTTCACCTTCCGTTGCGGTTGCACACTGGATAAGATTCTGCCCACCATTCAGGCCATGCAAAAAGATTTTGCCGATTTGTTGTCGGAGCAGGGGTATCTGGAGGTGTCTTGCCCGCGCTGTGGTGCCGTGTATAAGGTGACCCCCGACATGCTGTGAGAAACATCCGCTCCATCACCTCGATGTTGACCCTGCTGCGCGTGGGGTTGGGAGCCTTTTTTCTGGTGACCGGCATCCCAAAAATTGCGGATTTGGGGGAGACTGCGGAGTTTTTGACGCGCAGCGATATTTTGCCTGCCTGGTGCTCTATGCCGTTGGCCTGTACCGGTGTGGCGATGGAGTTGGTGGTAGCGGTGTGCTTGTTGTTTCGCCTGGCATACAGAGGGGCTGCGGCCTGGGCGGCCATTATGAGCTCTGTCTTTTTGCTCCTTTATGTGCAGGCATGGGCCCGTGGCCTGGATTTGAGCTGCAATTGCCTGGGCTCCACGCATGCTATCGATAATTATCCGCTGGATACCGGCATGCGCCTTTTGCTTCTGGGGGCGGCACTCCTCCTTATTTGGGATTCCCGCCGCGTGGATTCCTCCATCTGGAAAAACAGAAAGTTGGATTTCTCGGAGGTCTGATGCCTTTCCTCTTTCTCCATAACAAGAAAGCGTGAGATTCTGACAATCTCACGCTTCCGAAGTCTTGAACTCAGGAGTAAACCTTTACTTCTTGGGGACTCGCTTGGCCTTAGCCTTGGTCTTGGCGGCAGTCGCTTTCTTCTTGCGGGTAGCCTTAGCCTTGCGGGCTTGTTTTTCGTACTTGTTCTGGTATTCGGCCAGAACTTTGTCTGTGGGCTCTGTTTCCAGGCGCTTCAGAATCTCATCGCGCAAACCGATGGCTGCGGCAAATGAGCCTTCTTCTCCGTTCTCATACGCACCATCTGCAAAGTACTTCGTGAACATGCGCCCCCGACGGCTGATACATACTCTCCACCCCAGGAATGAAGTCTTTTCACGTGTATATCGCGTCAGGTTTTTCAGTGGCTTTTTCATAATGATTGTTCGTTTCGGTGTAAGCTCTGTGGCGGAGCTGTCTTCATAATATATCATCTGTTTTACCAACGCAAGCAAAAAAATAGAAAATAAAATAACAATAAGATTGTGGTGGAGGTGTTACCTATTTTCAATGAAATAGGAGGTGGAGGAATAGGATGAAGATTGCCTGAATAATATGAATATAAGACCGTCTGTGTGTGCAAAAGATAAAGAGTATTGATTATTGTAACAGCGGAATAATCAACGAGATGCAATGTAACATTACTACATGTAATGAATGCAAGTGCTAGATGTTATTCCACAGCGTTTTCTGTGGTGGTAGGGGTGATGTGTTGCAATTTTTGCAAAAAAGCAAGAGGCGAGGGACTCGGGAACATGAGCTCGCCCTGGTTTTGCAAGTGAGAGAGATAGGCTCGAATGGCCCATTCGATAAAATCGCGCTGAGATATTCCCAGCTGGGCGGACAAAACATCAACCTGCTCCTTCAGGTCGGGGCTGAGGAGCAAGTTGAACGAAAGGGAATCCTCGCCGGGGCGTGGTTCCATGGGGAAAGTTATTTGGAGACGTTGAATCGGAACTCAACCACATCGCCATCTTTCACCACGTAGTCTTTGCCTTCGATGCGGAGTTTTGCTTGTTCTTTGGCCTTGGTCAGGGAGCCGCAGGCTACCAAATCATCGTATGCCACCACCTGGGCGGCAATGAAGCCACGCTCGAAGTCGGTGTGAATGACACCGGCTGCCTGGGGAGCCTTGGCCCCGGCAGGGATGGTCCAGGCGCGCGTTTCTTTCACGCCGGTGGTGAGGTAGGTGCGCAGGCCCAGGAGATGGTAGACTGCGTTGATGAGGGCACTCACGCCGGAATCTTCCACGCCGAGGTCGCGGAGGAACTCTTTGGCTTCTTCCTCCGGGAGTTCGGAGAGCTCTTCTTCGATGCGGGCAGAGATGACGATGGCTTCGGCATTGTGGTGCTCTGCCACATAGCGGCGCACGGCGGAGACGTAGGGGTGAGCATCCGGGTTGGCCACGGCATCGGCCAGTTCATCTTCGCTCACGTTGCAGGCAAAGATGCTCTTCTTGTTGGAGAGCAGGAAGAAACTGCGCAGCAGTTTGCGTTCATCATCAGAGAGTTCCAATGTAATGGCCGGCTTGCCGGCATCAAGATGCGGGAGGAGCTTTTCGATGAGAGCGATTTCCTCCTTTGCTTCCTTATCGCCACCGCGGGCTTTCTTGATGCGGCTTTCCTTGCGCTTTTCCATGGCTGCGAGGTCGGCCAGGATGAGCTCGGAGTTGATGATTTCGATATCGCGCACGGGGTCGACAGAGCCCAGCTCGTGGATGATGTCATCATTCTCAAAGCAGCGCACCACCTGCACAATGGCGTCTGTCTCGCGGATGTTGGAGAGGAACTTGTTGCCCAGACCGGCGCCTTCGGCTGCGCCTTTGACCAGACCGGCAATGTCCACAAACTCGATGGCGGCGGGCACGATGCGTTCGCATTTGTTCATTTCTGCCAGCACAGCCAAGCGCGGGTCGGGTACTTCCACCATGCCCACGTTGGGGTCAATTGTGCAAAACGGATAGTTGGCCGCTTCTGCTTTACGCGAACGGGTAACGGCGTTGAAAAGGGTTGATTTGCCGACGTTGGGAAGACCTACAATACCTGCTTGTAACATAACGGCGCGAATTATACACTAATTCCCTGTATAGGGAAAGCTTAATTTCCGTATGCTTAGTGCAGGCCACATGTGTCCCAAAGATTTTTTCTGAGAGACGCAAGTACCGATAAATCCTAGGCTTTCCGAATAGAAGCTTTTTCGAAGCCCCCCTGTACTCATGCTTGAGCAAAATTCGGAGGAGAATGCGCCTTATCTACCAGCTGAT
>JAFYUJ010000004.1 GCA_017558555.1 Akkermansia sp. | reverse complement strand
CGCGGGGAGGCAGCGGCGGTGGAGCCGTTGCGGGGGTGTTGGGAGGAGGGGCGCTGGGGCATCAGATGTAGACGCGGGGGACGCGGGAGGAGATGCTGGTGATGACGTTGCTGGGGATGGTGTGGGCGCGGGTGGTGATTTCCTGCCAGGGGACGTTGGGGCCCATGATTTCGGCAACATCGCCGGGCTGCACGCCTTGCATGTGGGAGACGTCGACCATGATTTGGTCCATGGTGACGCGGCCGAGGACGGGGCAGTAGGAGCCGTTGAGGTAGACGCGGGCGCCGGTGTTGGAGAGGTAGTGGAGGTAGCCATCGCCGAAGCCGATGCCGATGGTGGCGACTTTGGTGGGGCCGGTGGTGATGTAGGTGTGGTTGTAGGAGACGCCGTGGTTTTCCGGGAGGGTGCGCAGAAGGGTGACGCGGCTGTAGAGGGTGAGGGTGTTGCGCAGTTCTTTGTTGTAGGGGGAGGGCATGGGGGAGTACCCGTAGAGGATACGGCCCAGGCGCACCATGTTGGTGCTGGGTGCGCGGTAGTTGAAGACGCCGGAGCTGCTGCAGAGGTGGCTGTAGGCCAGGGGGGCGGGGAGGGAGGCTACGGCTTGTTCGTAGCTGTTGATCTGGCGGTGGGTGAAGGAGATGTCATCTGCCGCGGCGGAGAGGTGGGAGTAGATGCCCTCCAGGTTGATGTGGGGGAGGCGGCTGATGTGGTCGACAAGGGCGGGGAGGTCCTGGGGGAGGACACCGGCGCGGCCCATGCCTGTGTCTACGTTGATGTGGAGGTGGGCTTGGGTGCCGTAGAGCTGGCCGAGGGAGTTGTAGTGCTCTGCTTCCTCGGGGCTGGAGAGGGCGGCGCGCCAGCCGTTTTGGACGATGATGTCGCGCTCGGCGGGGAAGCTGGGGCCCAGGATGAAGGGGCAGGTGCGGCAGCCGGCATCGCGGATGCGGGCGGCCTCGCTGATGGTGGCCACGCCGAAGAAGGCGATATCGGCATCATCCAGCGCGCGGACAACTCCTTCGATGCCGTGGCCGTAGGCTTCGGCTTTGACGATGGCCATTTGCTTATGCTCCGGGAGGAAGCGACGCACAACGGAGAGGTTGTGTTTCATGGCATCGGTGTCGATTTGCGCCCAGGCGCGGAGGAGGGATGTGTCCTGCATGGGAGCATTGTATGCCCGAATGAGACTCAATGCAAGAGGAAAAGGGAGGAAAATTGATTTCAAATGTTATAATTTCACATTTCGCATTTGAAAAGTTCCCCCGATAAATGGTGTGTGTGGAGTGCTGCCGGGAACTTGTGGCTTGATATGCGGTGAAAAATATGATTGAATAGAAGAAAGAACTAATGGTTCGCCAGCGTATATACTATTATCATGAAAGCTCGACACATATTGCCGTTGTTGGCGCTGAGTCTGTGCAGCGCACAAGCCGGGGAGAGAGAGACCTTTGATTTTGGGTGGAAGTTCCGCTATTTCGGGCCGGAGAATCCTGCGGATGTGGGTGCGCCGACGACGGCGACTGACAACCAGGGCAATCACCCGGCCTCTGCTGCGGTGGATGGTGATTTGATGACGCGCTGGTGTGCTGCGGATTACAGGCCGGGCAAGGTGCTGACGGTGCGTCCCGGGTTCGACACGCCTGTGAAGATGGCGGTGATATACTGGGAGCAGGTGAACAACTGTGAGGTGTCGGTGGAAATCATGTCTGCCGGTACGAAGCTGCACCAGAAGTTCAAGGTGGGCAACCAGGCTGCATCGTTGCTGTGGCTGGGCGGCAAGCCTGTGGATTCGATTCGCATCAAGGTGAATGGCACTACGAACAAGAAGTGGGCGAGTGTGCGCGAGGTATTGTTCACCGGCATGAAGGACGAGGCGCTGCCTGTGGTGCACCGCAAGGAGACGGCCTACGATCACGCTGCGGTGGAGTATGATGAAAAGGGCTACAAGGAGGTGCAGCTGCCGCATGACTGGGCGGTGGAGAGCCCCTTCCTGATGGATGAGCCGAATGAGACGGGCAAGTTGCCGTGGAATGGTTGGGGCTGGTACCGCAAGCATTTTGATGTGCCGGCTGATTTCAGCAAGGAGAAGGACCGCTACTATCTGGATTTCGACGGTGTGATGTCCACCCCCAAGGTGTATGTGAATGGCGAGCTGGCGGGTGAATGGGCCTATGGCTACAATTCATTCCGTGTGGATATTACGCCTTTCCTGAAGCCGGGGCAGAAGAATCTGGTGGCGGTGATGGCGAGCAACCTGCCGCTGTCTACCCGCTGGTATCCGGGTGCGGGCATATACCGCCACGTGTGGCTGGAGAAGACCGGCCCCGTGCACCTGGGCAAGTGGCCCACGTACATTACCACGCCTGAAATCACCAAGGATAAGGCGATGGTGAAGATTCAGACCGGGGTGAAGAATACCTCGGATAAGGAGGTGGAAATCATGGTGCGCCAGGAGATTGAGGGTGTACCGGCGACGCCGGCTACGATCACGCTGGCTCCGGGGACAGATGGTGTGGTGGAGCAGGAAGTGCCGCTCTACAACCCGCAGCTCTGGAGCTGCGAGAACCCGCACTTGTACAAGGTGAAGACCACGATGCAAGTGGCCGGTAATACGGTGGACAGCGCCGAGAGTACCTTTGGCGTGCGCAGCATTGAGTGGAAGAAGGATGGTTTCTACCTGAATGGCGAGAAAGTGCGCCTGAAGGGTGTGTGCGAGCACCACGACCTGGGCGCGCTGGGCGCGGCATTCTACTCCCGCGGCTATGAGCGCAAGATTGAGAAGCTGAAGGAGATGGGCTGCAACTCTATCCGCATGACGCACAACCCGCCCGCTCCGGAGGTGCTGGACCTGTGTGACAAGCACGGTATCCTGGTCATCGATGAGTTGTTTGATATCTGGAAGTTCCAGAAGTACGACAAGGTGAATGGCTACCACATGTACTGGGATGAATGGTGGAAGAAGGATGTGCGCAACTTTGTGCTGCGCGATCGCAACCACCCCTGCATCATCGCCTGGAGTGGTGGCAACGAAATCCCCGAGCAGGGCAGCACCGATGCCAAGCGAGCTGCCAAGGGCCGCGAAATCAGCCAGGGCCTGCGCGATGAATTCCGCAAGTATGATCCGAGCCGCCCCTACACCGTGGGCTGCAACGATGCCACGGCATACAAGACCGGTTTCAGCGATACGATGGATGTGTATGGCTTCAATTACAAGCCGCATCTCTATGCTGATTTCCGCAAGAAGCACCCGGAGCAGCCCTACATTGCCTCGGAGACCTGCTCTTGCGTCGGCACGCGTGATACGTATTTCTTCCCGCTGGGGTGGAATGTGGGCTATGGTGCCCGCTATTTCCAGGTGAGCGCCTATGGCTTGTCCTCTACCCACTGGGGCAGCTGCCCGGATATTGAGATGCACGCCCACACGAAGGCCCCGGACATGGCGGGTGAGTATGTGTGGACCGGTTTCGACTACCTGGGCGAGCCCACGCCGTACAACCAGGATGCTTCCAATGTGGGCAACTTCATCGGCGCCTCGGAGGCAGAGAAGGCCGCTGCCATGAAGTTGCTGGCCGAGATGGGCAACAAGGCGCCCAGCCGCAGCTCGTATTTTGGCATCATCGACCTGGCGGGCTTCCCGAAGGATATTTACTACCTGTACCAGAGCCAGTGGAACCCCACCAAGGCACAGGCCCACATCCTGCCGCATTGGAACTGGGCCGGGCGCGAGGGGCAGAAGACGCCGGTGATGGTGTTTACCTCGGGCGATGAGGCCGAGCTGTTTGTGAACGGCAAGAGCCAGGGTGTGCGCCGCAGGGGGGATGCCCCCACCTTCACCCAGAAGGATAAGAGCCTGGTGGTGAGCAAGAACCAGTACCGCTTCACTTGGGAAGACGTGGTCTACGAACCCGGCACCGTGGAAGTGGTGGTGAAGAAGGACGGCCAGCCCTGGGCTACGGCCAAGCGCATGACGGCCGGTGCCACCACGCAGGTGACATCTGTGGTGGACCGCCCCGCCATTGTGGGTGATGCCCGCGATTTGGCCTATGTGGAGCTGGCGCTGTGCGATGCCAACGGCACGGTGGTGCCCACGGATAGCCGCAAGGTGCAGTTCTCCATCGAGGGTCCTGCAGAGCTCATCGGCTTCTGCAATGGCAACCCTGTGGATCACACCTGCATGCAGGATATGAACCAGAGCTTCTTCAATGGCCGCATGATTGCCATTGTGCGCGGCAAGCGCGGCGCCAGCGGCACGGCCACCGTCAAGGTGCAGGCAGAGGGATTGCCCGCTGTCAGCATCCCGGTGCAGATTACGCCTGCCACGGAAGAACAGCTTAAGAAATGAACAACGCACCATGACGCCGGCGCGTGAAAACGGCGCAGACGTTGTGTTCTCAAAAGGGGAGGGGGCTGCGGCTCCGCTCCCCTTTTAACATTATTTATGTCATTGAGCGTGATTTTGGTGTGGGGGTGGGCTTTTTCCTTGACTTAGGAGGAAAAGTGGGGCATGCTCACGCGCGCAATGAACACAGTACTCATTATCGGAGCCGGTGGTGTGGGGCACGTGGTGGCCCACAAGTGCGCCCAGATGGCAGATGTTTACAAGAACATCCATCTGGCTTCACGTACCAAAGCCAAGTGCGATGCCATTGCGGCAGATGTGCTGGCACGTGAGGGTGTGACGATTACGACGCATGCGGTGGATGCCGACGATGTGGCCGCGACCGTGGCATTGATTCGCGAAGTGAAGCCTGATTTGGTGCTGAATGTGGCGCTGCCGTATCAGGATTTGCCGCTGATGGATGCCTGTCTGGAAGCCGGCGTGCATTATCTGGATACCGCCAACTATGAGCCGCGCGATGTGGCCAAGTTTGAGTACAAGTGGCAGTGGGCCTACCAGGATAAGTTCCGCGAGGCCGGGCTGTATGCCCTCCTGGGCTCCGGGTTCGACCCGGGTGTGACCAATGTGTATACCGCCTGGGCGCTCAAGCACCACTTTGATGAGATTGAGTACCTGGATATCATCGACGTGAATGGAGGCGACCATGGCCAGGCGTTTGCCACGAACTTCAACCCTGAAATCAACATTCGTGAGGTGTCGGCCCCCTGCCGCCACTGGGAGAATGGCGATTTCCAGGAGACGGGCGCTATGAGCAAGCACCAGCCCTTTGCCTGCCCCGAGGGCGTGGGTACGTATGAGATATACCGCATGTACCACGAGGAGATGGAATCCCTGGTGAAGCATATCCCCACCATCAAGCGTGCGCAGTTCTGGATGAGCTTCTCCCCGAACTACATCAACCACCTGACGGTGCTTAAGAATGTGGGTATGACCCGCATCGACCCCGTGATGTACAATGGTGTGGAGATTGTGCCGCTGCAATTCCTGAAGGCTGTGCTGCCTGATCCCGGCGACTTGGGCAAGACCACGCATGGCCGCACCTGCATTGGCTGCGTGATTCAGGGCAAGAAGGACGGCAAGTACAAGGCTGTGTATATTTACAACATTTGCGACCACGAGGAATGCTTCAAGGAAGTGGGCTCGCAGGCCATTTCCTACACCACCGGTGTGCCGGCAGCCATTGGTGGCCGCATGATTCTTTCCGGTACATGGAGTGGGGCCGGTGTGTTCAACATGGAACAGAACGACCCCGATCCCTTCATGGATGCGCTCAACAAGTACGGGCTGCCCTGGAACTGCATCGAGCTGACGCAGGAACAGGCCGAAAGCCTGACTGTACTGTGAGACGCTGAGGGCTGAAACAGCTCACAAAGGAGGCTATCGCTATGGTAAGCTGGGATGTTACATTCGGGCTCATGGCGATAGCCTTTGTGCTGCCCTTTTGCTTCCTGTACCTGAAGCTGGATGCGCTGCGCAAGCGCGCCCGCAACAGCCACGCGGAGCTGGAGCGCTTGCGCTACGAAAGCCGCGAGCTGGAGGAGCATCTGCGCAAGGACAAGGGCTTGTTCCTGGAGGCGCTGGGCGTGCCATTCCTGCTGGTGCGCTCATCCGGCCGCTTAGTGATGTGCAACCAGGAGGCGGGGCGTTTGCTGGGTCTGGATGTGAACCAGAGTGTGAACCTGCTGCGTGTGCTGGCGCCGGATTCTCCCTTCCGCAAGGTGGTGCAGGAGGCTGTGCTGGCTACGGGGCAGATGGAGCACGCGCTGCAAGCAGAGGTGGAGGGCGAACTGCGTGTGTACCGCGCCATGTCCACCCCCTTGGGCAATGCCGATCGGCACATTGGCATTGTGATTCGCGATGTGACGGAGGAACACCGCACGCAGGTGATTCGCCGTGATTTTGTGGCTAATGCCTCGCATGAGTTGCGCACACCGCTCACCATCATACGCGGGTATCTGGAAAACCTGTTGGAGGATGAGACTACTGCGGCAGATGAGCTGATGCGCACGCGCTCGCTCCGACTCATGAAGAAGCATGCGGACCGCATTGTGCGCCTGGTGGAGGATATGCTGGCGCTATCCCGCCTGGAGAATACGGAGAATTACCTGAGCAGGAAGGAATTTGACCTGGCACAGGTGGTGGACGATGTGCGCCTGCGGCTGGAGGGACTCATCACCCGCCAACAGGCGACGCTGCGCCTGGATATTGCCCCGCAGCCTTTCCTCATGCAGGGGGATAAGTTTTACTGGTCGCAAATCTTGTTTAATTTGATGGAGAATGCGCTCAAGAATAACCCGGAGCGCCCCATTTGTCTGAGTGTGACCGCCCACCGCGAGGCGGATGGCACGATGATGATTTGTGTGGAGGATGATGGTGTGGGCATTGCGGCAGAGGCGCTGCCGTTCATCTTCAACCGCTTTTACCGGGCCGATGCAACCGGCCGCATCAAGGGCACAGGCCTGGGCCTTTCTATTGTGAAGCATGCGGTGGAAGCGCATGGTGGCAGCATCCGCGCCGAAAGCACGCCCGGCGTTTGTACGCGTTTTGTCATTCGCCTGTAATGGGGGGATTATATCGAAAGGGAGGGGCCGTCCCTATGGACGACGTGTGCGCACGAGGCAACGCAAAACGGGCAGCTCCTTATCGGAACTGCCCGTTTGCTTGAAAATTTCCCGAACGTTCAGGGATCAGGCCTCCACAGCGGGAGTCACGGCTGCGGCGGGGATTTCTTCCTTGTTGGTGAAACGCCACTTGACCTTGTTGCGCTTGTTGGCGGAGCGAGCCTTGCGACGCTTCTCAGCCATGGGGCTTTCGAACGTGCGGCGGCGGCGCATCTCTTCGAGGATACCTTCGGTATCCAGCTTGGTCTTCAGGCGCTTGAGGGCGCGATCGATCGGTTCTCCTTTACGTACGGTGACGGAACGCATGATAGATATGATTGTTGTTAATAAGTTGTCCGGGAACGGGCAGGAAAGATACTCTATTCGGGGCCTCCTGTCAAGAATTTTATCGCTCGAAATGCAAAAAAATGTGTTCGCGTGAACTTTCTGCCGCCTCATTGGGGATTTTCATTGGGCGGGGCGAGTTTCACACGCCCTCATAATCGCAGATGAGGTCGACAAAGGCGGGTAAGGTGCGCTCGCGCGTCCATGCGCCGATGCCCTTGAGACGGCTGGCGGCCTCCACGGTAGTGGGTTTGTGAGTGGCCAGGAGTTTGAGGGTTTCTGTGCTTATCACGCGGTAGACGGGCATGCGGTATTCATCTGCAATATCTCGGCGGAGCTCGGCCAGGGCTTCGTACAGGCGCTTATCAAGCTTGCCGACACCCAGGGAGTGAAGGATGCTGCCGGTGCGGGCGGTGCGGAGCTTGGGTGCAGGGGCGGTTTTGGCCCAGCCTTTGCGTGCCATGTGGAGCGGTTCTTCCTGCTTCATGACTTTTTCGCCTTTGGGGGAGAGGGTGATGAGGGGGAGATTGCCACCGGTGGAGGTGAGCAGCCCGGCATCGTTCATGGCGCGGAAGAGGGCTTTCATGCGAGCTTCTGTCAGCTCGGAGAGGATGCCGTATGTGGAAAGCGAGGTGAGGTAGCGGTGAGTATTGGCGTTTTTGGCCCCGCGGAGCATGTCCATGATTTTGCCGCGGCCATAGATGGCTTCCCACTCGCCCGCGGCATTGCGGCGGGAGGCTCGCGCCACACCGGCCAGCGCCTTGCGCACGATGTCGGATTCGGCGCCCTCGATGAATTCGGCATCTTCGGGGGCTTCATCGGCGCAGTTGTCGCAGCTGCCGCAGGGGGCGGAGCCGGTCTCGCCGAAGTAGTCCAGAATCCATTGCTGGCGGCACCCGGTGCTGTAAGCAAAGCGGGTGATGGCGTCGATTTTGAGGTGGTCGCGGCGGGCTTTTTCTTCGAGCTTCTCCTGGTCGATATTCCAGGCATCGAAGGGGCGGGAAGGGTCGGTGAGGTGGGTGTTGCGGGTATTTTTGCCGGGGATGTCCGAGCGGGTGATAGCGCCAGCATGCATCAGCACCGAGAGGGCCGTGCCCACGGCCATGGGGTTCACCTCTTTGCCGAGTTCTTCGGCCATGTTGTCCACGGTGAGCTGCAGGTCATGCGTTTGGAGGTCGCAGCGGGTGCGCAGCATGATGTAGAGCGAGCGGATGAGGTGCAGGGGAGGGTTGCTGCCCTCGAAGAAGAACTCCTGGGTTTTCAAATCTGCGTGGTTGAAGAGCAGCTCGCAGGTGGATTCCTCGCCATCGCGGCCGGCGCGGCCGGCTTCCTGGTAGTATGCTTCCACGCTGCCGGGAATTTCAAAATGCACCACAAAGCGCACATCGGCACGGTCGATACCCATGCCGAACGCGTTGGTGGCCACCACCACATCGGCCTCGCCGGAGATGAACGCATTTTGGGAGAATTCGCGTTCGGCATCGCTCATGCCGGCATGGTAGGCAACGGCGCGCACGCCCATCTGCGCCACTTCTTCATATACCGTGGTCACGTTTTTGCGGGTGGAGCAGTAGATGATGCCGGTTTTCCACTGTGCCACCACCTTGCGGATGCGCTCAAACTTGGCTTTGCGACCTTCGCAATGGGTGATGCGGAAGTTCAGGTTGCTGCGGCCGAAGCCGCTGATGATGATGGCAGGGTCTTGCAGAGCGAGCGTCTGGAGGATGTCCTCACGCACTTGGGCGGTGGCGGTGGCGGTGAGCGCTACGGTCTGCGGGTAGCCCAGTTCCTGGCGCACTCGGCCCAGGCGCAGGTAATCGGGGCGGAAATCATGTCCCCATTGGCTGAGGCAGTGGGCTTCATCGATGGCAAAGAGGGAGACTTGCAGCGAACGCAGCGTGTTCATGAAGCCCTCTTGCCCGAAGCGTTCGGGTGCCACATAGAGCAGCTTGAGCTCGCCGCGCCGCAAATCGGACATGACGGTGCGGTACTCTTCTGTACCGAGGGTGGAGTTGAGCGCCGCTGCGGGGATGCCGCGTTCGCGCAGGGCATCCACCTGGTCTTTCATGAGGGCGATGAGCGGTGAGACGACGATGGTGAGGCCGGGGCGGCAGAGGGCTGGCAGTTGGTAGCAGAGCGATTTGCCACCACCGGTGGGCATGATGGCCAGCGCATCTCGCCCCTCCATAATAGCTCCCACGATGGCATCTTGCCCCGGGCGCAGGGAGGAAAAACCAAAATGCGTTTGCAGGGCATCTTCGAGGCTGGGATGGGCGTGAGGGCTGCTCATGGATTGCGAGTCATTGTAGCAGATGGGGCGGGGGGCTTCAAGTGCAATATCTTGTTTTGTTTTTTGTGTGGCACACATGATTCTTGCTTGCAAAGGGCGGCCCGGCGTGGTAGTTTTTCACTAAGGGCACATCAGGCTGCCCGCAACCTCATACACGTAATATACCCATGAAAGATCTGAAAGGAACTCAGACGGAAAAGAACCTGGCTATCGCCTTCGCCGGTGAATCCCAGGCTCACACCAAGTACCTCTACTACGCATCCAAGGCCAAGAAGGATGGCTATGTGCAGATTGCCAATCTTTTCGAGGAAACGGCCCGCAACGAAAAGGAACACGCCAAGCTGTGGTTCAAGTTGCTGCATGGCAACACCATCCCCGGCACGATGGAAAACCTGAAGGACGCTGCCGATGGCGAAAACTACGAGTGGTCCGACATGTACAAGGAGTTCGCAGCCACGGCCCGTGCCGAAGGTTTCGAGAAGATTGCCACGCTGATGGACGGCGTGGCCGCCATCGAAAAGGAACATGAGGAACGCTACCGCAAGCTCCTGGCCAACATCGAGGGCGGTCTTGTGTTCTCCCGCGACAATGACCAGATTTGGCAGTGCTCCAACTGCGGCCACATTGTGGTGGGTAAGAAAGCTCCCGAGGTGTGCCCCGTGTGCGCTCACCCCAAGGCTTACTTCATGATTCTGGCTCAGAATTACTAATATCTTATGGGCACGCCGGGGTTTGCCTGCAAATCCCGGCTGCTTTTTGCCCAGAACGACGAAACGATATGATGTGGCAAGCCAATAAATGGTGTATTTTGTTCCTGCTGGCAGGTTTTGCCTTGCTGGGGGTGGCGTATTACCTCCTGGCCCCAGGGGATGAGCTGCTGGCGCGCAAGGTGCTCAGCACCGGTGTTTGTGTGTTGCTGGCCGCCGGTGGTGTCATTTCCTGGCTCTCTGCCAGAAAGGGCGAGTAAGCCTGCCACGGATACCGGGTTACAAAAAAGCCGCACCTATTCGGGTGCGGCTTTTTTGTGGTACGTCAGGCATGACACGCAACTGGGGTGAAAGTCCCCAATGAACCGCTGACAGGGCGGAATCAAATAGCCAAGGGCAACTGCGTCACAGTAATGTGGGGTGGGGAGGAAGCCGGAGGCGAAACACAGACAGG
>JAFYUJ010000032.1 GCA_017558555.1 Akkermansia sp. | reverse complement strand
CTCCCGCAACTCAAAAAAGCCCGATTCGCTGAGAATCGGGCTTTTTGTTTCCCAGGTGAGGAGAACAGTCAGCTTTGCGCTATTGCCCTTCTCTGTTGCGACCTCACCCGCACCGCTCACCCTGCGCTCTGCTGCATCACCGAGGGAAGCACCTGAGGGCTCGGAGGGGAGCATCGCGGATAACATTTCATTCTTGACAATTTAGCGATAGCTTGTACACTTCCGGTATCAACGTCTAACGTCAAGATTCCCGAATTTCATTTCAGTTTCTGCCCTCATGAAAACACTGTTCACCCTTCTTTTAACGGCTTTCCTGCTCATAGCACACGCTCCCGCCACCGCACAAACGGAAGAACAGGCCCCGACCCCATCTGCGGTATCCCAAAAAGACTGCGCTAACTGGGTTAAACGAGAAGCCGGGCGCTACGCCAAAGCTATTAAGCAACTCAAGAAGGTCAAGAACGATGCTTCGGCCCAAAAGGCGGCCAAGAGCATCCGAACCATTTTTGAAGACAAATCAGGCCAAAAGAAAGACCCCTGTCCAGATACCGAGCTGACCGACCAGCATTTTCCGATGTCTGAAAACAAGGGGATGATGAAGCTCGCCACGGCTGTTGGTGCAGAACTCAACCGATTGCAAGACTTGATTGACGCCGGGAAGATATCCGAAGACGCGGCTAACGCCCTCGTTGACATCGTGCTTGCCAACATGAAAGTGGCCGAGTAACGCCAGCTTTACCGCAGGGGCCAATCGGGGCGCAGGGCGCGGGTCCATTCATCGTGCAGAGCGATGATGGGATGAGCCGGCACGGAGCCCACCGTTTCGATGAGGCGACAGACAGCTGCTTGTTCAGAAGCGGCGCGGTAGCGCTCTATCCATTCGAGGACAGCGGGGGAGGAAGCCTCTGCTGAGCACATGGGACGGGGGTAGCGGGTCATGCCCACTTTGGAGGGCTTGGGGGTGAGGCGAGCGCGCCAGCATTGTTGCCTGGCGCAGAGGTGAGCATACAGGGCATCTGCATGCAGGGTCTCAAAGATGTATTGCATGCGCGCAGAGGCAGGAGAGAGAGAGGATTCGAGAGCCAGGATACGCCAGCCGCGGGAGGTGCGATACACGCGGGCGCCTTGCAGGACACCGCCGCTCACAAGGCTGCGCAGAGATTGGAGCAAGCGGGCCTCGGGCTCTGTATTTTTGCCCAACAAACGGAGGAGCCAGGCCATGGGGGGAGGCGGGATGTGATCCACATCGATGAAGCAAATCTCGGTGGAGTTGAGCACCGCAGCCCCGTAGCGATTGCGGGTGATGATGTTGGCGGCATTGAGCTGCTGCACCACGGGCTCCGGTATGAGCACGGCGTATTCGCCCTCTTCCACCGCATCCAGCGCGCGCCAGCGGCGGCGCATGCGCTCCAGGGCCGCAGCATCGCAGCCAGTGGCCAGGAACTCCTGCATGAGCTGTGCTTTGGTTTGGCAATGTGCCAGGGCCTCGGCTTCCGAAACCCACGATACGCCGCGCAGGCGGTAGATTTTATCGTTTATCCGGCATTCTGAGCGGTACCAAAAGGGAGGAATCTTCATATCTCATCCCAACATAGCACAGAAGCGGGAAGATTGCAAATTTCAAGTTTCAGCTTGCAAGCTTCGTTTTTTTGCTGGAAAAAGGGCGCCATAAGTGGTACAAATAGCGGCGTTATGGCAACACCTCCCTTTGTCTATCAGGAAATGTTCCCCATGGGGGAAGATACGACCAAGTATCGTCTTATTACCAAGGATTATGTAAGTGTCAGCGAGTTTGAAGGCAAGCCCATGCTGAAAGTGGAGCCCGAGGGTCTCCGCCTGCTTGCCGAGACAGCCTGGCACGATGTAGCTTTCTACCTGCGCCCGGAGCACCTGCAGATGGTGCGCGACATTCTGGATGACCCGGAAGCATCTGAAAATGACAAGAGTGTGGCGCTGACCATGCTGCGCAATGCCGAGGTGGCAGCCCTGGGCGTGTTGCCGCTTTGCCAGGACACCGGCACGGCTATTTGCGTGGGCAAGAAGGGCCAGCAGGTGTGGACCGGCTACAATGATGCCGAATACATCTCCCGCGGTGCATATGATTGCTACACCAAGAACAACCTGCGCTACTCCCAGAATGTGGCGCTGGATATGTACAAGGAAATCAACACCGGCACGAACCTGCCCGCACAGATTGACCTGTTTGCCACCGACCACGGCATGGATTACTCCTTCCTGTTCATTGCCAAGGGTGGTGGCTCTGCCAACAAGACTTACCTGTACCAGGAAACGAAGGCTCTGCTCAACCCGACTTCCCTCAAGAAGTTCATGGTGGAGAAGATGAGTACGCTGGGCACGGCGGCTTGCCCGCCCTACCATGTGGCCTTTGTGGTGGGTGGCACCAGCGCTGAAATCTGCCTCAAGACGGTGAAGCTGGCCTCTACCAAGTACTATGACAGCCTGCCCACCAGCGGCAACGAACACGGCCGTGCTTTCCGCGATGTGGAGCTGGAAAACGAGCTGAAGAAGGAAGCCGAAAAGCTGGGCCTGGGTGCACAGTTTGGCGGCAAGGCCTTTGCGCTGGATGTGCGCGTGGTGCGCCTGCCCCGCCATGGTGCTTCCTGCCCGGTGGCGCTGGGTGTCTCCTGCTCTGCCGACCGCAACGCCAAGGCCAAGATTACGCCCGAGGGTATCTTCATCGAAGAGCTGGAGTACGATCCCGGCAAGTACATCCCCGCCGAGCTGCGCGAAACGAAGAGCGCCGGTGTACCCATCGACCTGGACCGCCCCATGAAGGAAGTGCTAGCCGAGCTCACCAAGTACCCCGTGAAGACCCGCCTCTCCCTGAGTGGCACCATCATCGTGGGCCGAGACATTGCCCACGCCAAGCTCAAGGAACTGCTGGATGCCGGTAAGGACCTGCCCCAGTATGTGAAAGATCACCCCATCTACTACGCCGGCCCCGCCAAGACTCCCGAGGGCTATCCCTCCGGGTCCTTTGGTCCCACCACGGCCGGCCGCATGGACTCCTATGTGGACCTGTTCCAGAGCCATGGTGGCAGCATGATTATGATTGCCAAGGGCAACCGCGCCCAGTGCGTGACGGATGCCTGCCAGAAGTACGGTGGTTTCTATCTGGGCTCTATCGGCGGCGTGGCTGCCGACCTGGCCAAGAACTGCATCACCTCCATCGAGTGCATCGAATACCCCGAGCTGGGCATGGAAGCCATCTGGAAGATTACGGTGAAGGACTTCCCCGCCTACATCCTGGTGGATGACAAGGGCAACGACTTCTTTGCCGATATCCGCGCCGGTTGGGCTTGCCCCGGTTGCGCTCACTAAAGAGACACCTTATGCACCGCCCCGTTGCCGCCGCAGCGGGGCGGTTTTGTGCATCCCGCCATGAACCAACTTTCGCCACGCACACAGCGGCATGAGAACGCCCTGCGATATATATCTTGCCGGTATCGGCAAGATATGATAAGATGAGTGCGTGAACGGGAAGGAATACATCTCTGCCGCAGAATACGCGGCCCACCATGGCATCGCCGAGCGCACAGCACGACATTACTGTGCCATTGGCAAGATTGAGGGCGCTTTTCTGACGGGGAAGACCTGGAATATTCCGGCAGGGGCGGCATTACCGGCACGCAAAAAGCGCAAGCGAAAGGTTATGCCCCTGCTCGCCGCGCTGCGGGAGCAAATGGAGATGAGACTACCCGGGGGGATATACCACAAAACACAAATCGAGCTGACCTACAACTCCAACCACATCGAAGGCAGCAAGCTGACCAGGGAGCAGACCCGGCTCATTTTTGAAACAAACACCATCGGCAAAGAAAACGAGGTGTTGCGTGTAGATGACATCATCGAGACGATTAATCATTTCCGCTGCACTGATACCATCATCGCCCGAGCGGAAGAGCGGCTGAGCGAAGCTTTCATCTGCGAGCTACACGGCATGCTGAAAAGTGGCACATCAGACGCGCGAAAAAGTTGGTTCGCCGTGGGGGCATACAAGACATTGCCCAATGAAATTGGAGGCATGGACACAACACCCCCTGAAGAAGTAGCGCAGGCGTTGCACACCCTGCTGCGGCAGTACCACGCCATCAAGCACAAAACGCTGGATGATATTCTGGATTTTCATTATCATTTTGAATGTATTCACCCCTTCCAGGATGGAAATGGCCGTGTGGGGCGCCTGATTATGTTCAAAGAGTGTCTGGCTCATGGTATCATCCCTTTCATCATCACAGACGAGCTGAAAATGTTTTACTACCGAGGTCTGCAGCAATGGCCGGTCATTCCCGGCTATCTGCGGGATACATGCCTGACCGCACAGGATTACTATGCCCTCATGATGCAGAAATTCCGCATTAAACGAGAGTGCTGATTCACGGCTGCCGATTACTATCCAGCGCCGCATCCCCCCTGCGGCACTATTCGCACGGCAAACAGGCATTAAAACATTGACAAAATCACATTAACAGCATAAAATCACCAGCGTAACACCTTGCAGCCGGAGAGAAGCATCCCCGGCCCGCGCGCAATCACACTTCCACACGTCCCTGCCAGCCATGACTCCTAAAGTAAAAACATTTCTCGAACGCGGATTCAGTACCATCGTGCTTCTGGCCCTGCTGGGCGGCACCGTGTGGTGGGACAACGCACTGGGCTATGCCCTGCTGGTGTGCGTACTGTGCAACCTGACCAGCTATGAGTGGTTCAACATGCTGCGTGAACGCGGGCAGGAAGCCAACCGCAAGCTTGCGCTGACAGCGGGGCTGGCATATCCCTGGCTCATGGCGGCAGGGGTGCTGTTGTTCGGCAGCGGAGAACCGCTGGCCATGATGGATGGTGCAGACGGCCCCACAGCGCTTTTTATTGACTTCGACTTCCACGGAGCAGCCCTCAGCATCCTGGTGCTGTATGTGCTGGTGGCCTTCTTCTGCGAGCTGTACCGCATGGACTACAAGGGAAGCAATGGAGCCAAGGCGCTGAGCAGTATGGGCATCACCATTCTTTCCTTTGTGTACCCCGTGTGGTTGTTTGCCTTTGCGCTGAGCACGCTGAACGCCCCGGAAAGCATCTACAACCTGCTCTGGCTGGTGCTGGTGACCAAGATGAGCGACATCTGGGCCTATGTGAGTGGCGTGTTGCTGGGTGGCAAGTTCTTCTCCCGCAAATTCAGCCCGGCTGTTTCTCCCAAGAAGACATGGGAGGGCATCATCGGCTCCTTCATCATCACCTCCGTATGCGGTTGGTACCTGCTGGGAATGACAACGTTCAACTTTGCCCTCACCCCTGCGGTGTTCTTCTGTGTGCTGATGCCCTGCATCTTCATCCTGAGCGTGGCGGGTGATTTGGCGGGCTCCCTCATTAAGCGCGGTCTTGCGGTGAAGGACAGTGGCTCCCTGCTGCCCGGCATTGGTGGCATCTTTGACTTGATAGATTCGCCGGCCTTCACCGTATCATTCTTTGTAGCCGTGATGGCTATTCTCTGATACCAGCCTTTCCCCGCATGCACATTACCGTTCCTCTGCTCATCAACCCGAAAGCCGGCAGCTTGTTTCGCTCCGGGCTCAAAGGGTGGCTTGATGCCAACCGCGACGCATTCACCATCGTACCGACCAAGAGCGCAGAGGATTTGACGGCCAAGGCTCGCGAGCTGGCAGAGGCCGGTGAACCCGTAGTGGCGGCAGCCGGCGGCGATGGCACCCTGATGTGTGCCGCCCAAGGGCTCATTGGCACCAAAGCCGCGCTGGGTATTCTGCCCTGTGGCTCGATGAATGTGTTTGCCCGCGAGCTGGGGATTGGCTCCCGCCGCTTTGATGTGGCGCTGGACACCATCCAGAGCGGCACCCGCCAGGAGGTTGATATTTTCACCGTCAATGGGCGTCCCTTCTTGCAGATGGCCGGTTTTGGCCCCGATGCCCGCATCATCAAGCTGATAACACCGCGCCTCAAGAAACACCTGGGGCCGGCAGCACACATCTTTACCGGCCTGCATGTGGCCATGCAAAATCACCCGATTATCAGCATGACCCTGCCCAACGGCAAGACCTACACGGGCACCCAAATCATTCTGGGCAACGGCAAGCGCTACGGCGGCGAGGCGCACCTTTTTGCCGAAGCACGCTACGATGACGGCTTGCTCAACGCCGCCGTCATCCACCAGGAAAGCATGCCCATCCTCTTTGAGATTCTGGGCTGCATGCTCCAGCGCGGAGCCACCCGCCGCAATACGAGCGAATTCACCCGGCTCTGCACTTTCACCGAATGCGAAATTTCTGCCGATGGCAAGTTGGATTACCAACTGGACGGTGATTACGCGGGTACCCTCATGCCCGGCGAAACGCTCAGCATTCGCAAATTGCCCCAAACCCTGCGCGTGTGCATCCCGCGCAACTATGTACCCGCCACCCCCATGGAGAAATTCATGGCGCACCCCATGGTGGAAGCCTGGCGCGCCACTATCCGCCAAGCACAGGAATTTTAACCTTAACGCATCGAAACATCATTATGATTGACTTTCAAAACGGCTTTTTCAAACTGTCTCCCATCGACCCCGCCAGCATCATCGACCGCGTTGGGCCGCTCTTGGTCGATGGCGAAAGCATCGTAGCGGCCTTCAAAGCCATTCGCGATTCGGTGGTCTTCACCAACAAGCGCGTCATTGCCATCAATGTGCAAGGCATCACCGGCAAGAAGGTGGATTTCACCTCGCTGCCTTACAGCAAGCTGCAAGCTTATTCTGTGGAGACAGCCGGCACCTTCGACCGCGACAGCGAGCTGGATTTGTTCTTCAGCGGCGATATCGGCACTATCCGCTTCGAACTGAAGGGCAACTGCGATATTCTCGCGCTCAACAGACTCATCAGCAGCTACATTCTGTAATCATCTATTACAGCAGCAAACGATTACAAGTTCAGCATATATGGCGCACTTTCTGTGCGCTGAAGCAACAAGAGGCAGGTGAGCAACTCACCTGCCTCTTGTTAAATTTGCAGAAATGCAGCGGGGGAAATTAGTCCACGTTGTCGAAGAGTTCCTCCGGCTTGAAGAAGCGCTTGATTTCGACTTCGGCGCTCTCGGGGGAGTCAGAAGCGTGGCAGATATTGAGCATGCTGTTGGTGCCATAATCGCCACGGATGGTGCCCTTGTCGGCCTTCATGGAGTTGGTGGGTCCGAGGATGGTGCGCACGCGGGTGATGACACCGGGGCCGGAGAGGACGAGAGCTACCACGGGGCTGGTCTGCATGAATGCAGAGAGCTTGGGGAACAGAGGCTCGCCATCAATCACCAAATCGATGATGTGGCCATAGTGCTCGCGCAGCACGGCATCGTCCAGCTGCATCATCTTCATGCCACGCAGGTGGAAACCTTCGCCCAGAAGGCGCTGCAGGATGATACCGGAGAGGTTCTTGCGCACGCAATCCGGCTTGAAAAGAATGAGTGTTTTTTCGTCGCGGTTCATAAGATTGTATGATGTGTGTGTTGGGGGTATACATACGCCCTTGCGGGCGCTGTGTCAAGCAGAAATCAGAGAGCAGCAATGATGGCATCGCCCATACCGGTAGTACCCACGCGGATTTCGCCCTCGGCACCTGTGGCCAAATCACCTGTGCGGTAGCCGGCGGCAATCACCTTGCGCACAGCGGCATCCACCGCATCGGCAGCGGCGGTCTCGCGGCAGGTATAGCGCAGCAGCATGCTCATGGACAGAATCTGGGCGATGGGGTTGGCAATACCCTGCCCCGCGATATCGGGAGCGGAGCCACCGGAAGGCTCGTAGAGGCCGAACACGCTATCGTCCTCGCAGCAGAGGGAGGCGCTGGGCAGCATGCCGAGAGAACCACACACGATGGCCATTTCATCCGTGAGGATATCGCCGAAGGTGTTTTCAGTGACCATCACATCGAACTGGCCGGGGTTGCGCACCAGCTGCATGGCTGCGTTGTCCACATACATGTGGGTGAGCTGCACATCGGGGTACTCGGGAGCCATGGCGTTCATCACATCACGCCACATGACAGAGGAGCTCAGCACGTTGGCCTTGTCCACGCTGCACAGGCGGCCGCTGCGGCCACGTGCGGCCTCGAATGCCACCTTGGCGATGCGCTCCACCTCGCTCTTGCGGTAGAAGAGCGTATCGAGAGCCACCACCTCGCCATCGCGCTCGCCGTAGAACTTGGGCTGGCCGAAATACATGCCACCCGTCAGCTCGCGCACGCAGAGGATGTCAAAACCATTGGGGATGATACTGTTCTTCACAGGAGAAGCATCCACAAGCTCCGGCAGGCAGATACCGGGGCGCAGGTTGGCATAGAGGCCAAAGTGCTTGCGCAGGGGGAGCAGCGCACCGCGCTCGGGGCGCTCATCCGGCGGCAACACATCCCACTTGGGGCCACCCACGGAGCCAAACAAAATAGCATCTGCCGCCTCACAGGCAGCCAGCGTTTCGGCAGGCAGAGCCTTGCCGCAGTGATCTATGGCAGCGCCGCCCACAAAGCAAGACGTGCGCTCCGTTGTGAAACCAAACTTTGCTTCCACGGCATCCAGCACACGCAAGGCTTCATTCATCACCTCGGGGCCGATACCATCACCTGCCAATACAGCTATTTTATAAGAGTTCATGACTGCCGCGCATCATACACGCCACGCGGTGAAAAGTCAATCCGTTCTTGAGCCACCTATGCCATGCAAAGAGCTTGCAGCGAGACATGGAGATTGCTAGAATAGCAGCAATATGAGTGAGCATCCCTTTCTTGAAGACACGCTGAACATCGAGTGGTCCCGCCTGACACCGGAGCAAGCCAAAACTGACATTCGCCTGGCGATTGAAGAAGCCAAAGCTGCGGTAGAGGCTATCTGCCAGGTGCAGGAGCCCACCTATGATAATACCTTCGCTGCGCTGGAAGAGTCCGGGGCGGCGCTGATGCGTGGCTGGCAACGCCTGAACCACCTGCGTTCCGTGATGGATGCCCCGGAATTGCGCGAAGTGATCAACGAACTGATGCCCGAGGTGGTCATCTACTCCTCCAGCGTGACACTCAATCCCCAACTTTATGCCGTACTGAACAAAGCCGCCGGCATGCCCTGGGTGGAAACGCTCTCCGGCGTCCGCCAGCGTTTCATCCGGGAAACATTGGCAGACTTCCGCGAAAATGGTGCGGATTTGAGCGATGCTGACAAGGTGCGCTACACGGAGATTTCCACCAAACTGGCCCAACTCTCCCAGCAATTCGGAGAAAAAGCACTGGATGCCACCAATGCCTGGGAATATGTGACAGCCGATGAAGCCGAGCTGGCCGGTCTGCCGGCTTCTGCCCTGGCCAATGCACGGCAGGATGCTCTGAGCAAAGGCTACGGCAGCGAAGATGCACCGCAATGGCGCTTCACCTTGCAGGCCACCTCCGTGCAGCCGGTGCTGACCTTTGCCGACAGTGAACCCCTGCGCAGCCGCGTGTGGCTCGCCTTCAACGAACGCTGCACCGGGGAATATGATACGCAAGCCATCATCCATGAAATTCTGACCCTGCGAGCTGAGAAGGCAGCGATGCTGGGGTACAAGAGTTGCTCGGATTACGTGACCAGCCGCCGCATGGCCGGCAGCGGGCAGACAGCGCTGGACTTCTCCGATGATTTGCATGATAAAGTAGTGGAAGCCTTCCGCGCCGAGCAAGAAGCCATCCGCAGCTTTGCAGAGGAGAAGACCGGGGCCTCCATCCCCGTGATGAAGCCCTGGGACGTAGGCTACTGGAGTGAAAAACTGCGCAAGGAGCGCTATGATTTCGACAGCGAAGACCTGCGCCCTTATTTCCCGATGCAGAATGTGCTGGATGGCATGTTCGCCATCTACGCCGGACTGTATGGCATCAACTTCCGCCAGCGCACAACCTGGTGCGCCGCAGATGGCGGTGCACCCACCGATGATGCTGTGGAAGTTTGGCACCCGGAGGTGCTCTTCTATGAGGTGTATGATGATGAAAGCGGCGAGCATCTGGGCTCGTTCTACGCCGACTGGTACCCGCGCGACAGCAAGCGCGCCGGCGCCTGGATGGACTGCCTGCGCTGCGGTTTGCCCCCCATGAACGGCGCCAAGCGCGAGCCACATCTGGCGCTGATGTGCGGCAACATGAGCAAGCCCACCGAAGGCAAACCCGCTCTCCTCAGCCACTACGAAGTGGAGACCGTCTTCCATGAATTCGGACACTTACTGCACCAAATCCTCAGCGATGTAGAGGTGCGCTCCTTGGCCGGTTGCAATGTGGCCTGGGACTTTGTGGAACTGCCCAGCCAAATCAATGAAAACTGGACCTGGGAACGCGAAGCCATGGACCAATACGCGCGCCACTGGCAAACAGGCGCATGCATCCCCGCTGAACTCAAGGACAAGATGCTGGCCGCCCGCAACTATGGCGCAGCCTCCTTCTTCATGCGCCAGCTGAGCTTCGGCAAACTGGATTTGGAACTGCACCTGCATACGGAACGCTACGTGAACCGCGACATCGAAGAAGTGGACCGCGAAATTCTGGCTGATTACCGCGTACCGATGACAGAAACAGGCTACAGCATGCTGCGCGGCTTCTCCCACATCTTTGATGGCGGCTATGAATCCGGCTACTATTCCTACAAATGGGCCGAAATGCTGGAAGCAGACGCGTTCTCGCGCTTTGCAGCAGAGGGTATCTTCAACCCCGCCACCGGCCGTGATTTCCGCCGCTGCATCCTCTCCCAGGGCAACAGCCGCCCCGCCGCAGAACTGTACCGCGACTTCATGCTGCGCGACCCCGACCCCGCCGCCATGCTCCGCCGCTGCGGTATAGCAAAATAAAGCAATTCAGACTTGCCAACAAGCAGAACCCCGTGTATGCTCAAAGCCATGTTGATAGCACCTTCCATGCTCGCCTGTGATTTCCGCCGCATCGGAGAAGAAGCCAACCGCGCCCTGCAAGCCGGGGCAGACTGGCTGCATCTGGATGTGATGGATGGTTCTTTTGTGGACAATATCTCCTTTGGCCCGGATATCTGCGCGGCCATTCGCAACAGCGTGCCCGAAGGCGCATTCCTGGATGCACACCTCATGATTGATGCTCCGGACCACTACCTGCCCCGCTTCGTGAAAGCCGGCATGGATATGGTCACCATCCATGTGGAGCGCGAAGGGCACATCGACCTGCACGCCACGCTTGCCGCCATCCGCGAGGCTGGCATGCAGTGCGGGCTGGCACTCAACCCCGCCACCCCTGTGGAAAAGGTGTTGCCCTATCTGGCAGAGGTGGACATGATTCTCGTAATGAGTGTGGTGCCGGGCTTTGGCGGCCAAAGCTTCATGGGTGAAGTGCTGGACAAAGTGCGCCGCCTGCGCGATGAGCGCGCGGCCGGTGGTCTCAAGTTCATCATCCAGATGGATGGCGGCATTGGCGCTACACAAGCTCCGCTCTGCAAAGAAGCCGGGGCGGATTGTCTGGTGGCCGGTTCCTCCACGTTCAAAGCGCCGGATATGGCAGAAGCCATCCGCTGCATGAAGTAAGCGCCATGGATGATGGCTCCAAAACATTTCTGAATGTGGTGCTCAGCGTGCTGGCACCCGTTCTTATTCTGGATCACTGCTCCATCGAAGGCCCCAAGCTCTGGGAGGTAGGCACCACCTGGGCCATGGTCATCGCACTGGCTCTGCCCATTGGTTGTGGTGTCTACTCCCTGATGGACAAGGGTAAGGTTGAGGTACTGACCTTATTCGGGCTGATGGGCACCATCCTGACCGGGGTGGTGACACTATACGCCACCACAGGCGAGGGCGAAGCCATCCGCCCGGATGCGCCGTGGTGGTATGCGGCCAAAGAAGCGCTCATAGCCCTGCTATTGGCCGGAGCCATGCTGGTCAAGTCACGAGGCAAGGCCTCCATGCTTCGCGTATTCATCTATACGGACTCGGTATTTGATGTACCGGGGATTGAAGCCGATGTAGCCAGCAACGCCAAGGAACAGGAATATGACTCCCTGCTGCAGCGAGTCAATCGCATCATGGCAGCCTCTTTCATCTTCTCAGCAGCTGCCAACTTTGCACTGGCGCTGTATTTCCTGTTACCGGTGCTTCAATTACCGGCCGCAGAGCAAGGTCTGGCCTACAACTACGCCGTGAGCAGCATGACATGGTGGGGTTACATTACCATTGCCGCACCGCTCCTCATCACGATGGTGTGCCTCATCCGCTACCTTTTCCGCTCCCTACAGAGCCTTACAGGCCGCAGCTCCGAGCATATCTTTGCCGCGGGCGTAGCAAAGGCAGGCAAACATTAAGGCAACCGCAGAGCGCATCAACGCTCGGGGTACAAACTCTTGCGACCAACGGAGTGGTACTCGAAGCCGGCGTGCACAGCATTTTCACCGTGTAGGATGTTGCGGCCATCAAAAATGATGGGCAGGTGCATCAGCTCGCGCACTTTCACCAAATTGGCCGTGGCAAATTGGCGCCACTCCGTCGCAACGACCAGCACTTCAGCATCGCGCACGCACTCGTACATATCGGAGCAAATCGTCACACTCACGCCTTCCAGCGCTCGGGCCCCCGTTTCGGCAGCCTTGGGGTCGTATGCCGTCACGATAGCGCCCTCCTCGGCCAAACGGCGAATGAGCTTCACCGCCACAGATTCGCGAACATCATCCGTATTCTGCTTGAACGCAATCCCCCAAACGGCGATGCGCTTATTGCGCAACACCCACATTTTCTCGCGAATGCGGTCGAGGAATCGTTCAATCTGGCGGGCATTAATCTGCTCCACCTCCTTCAGCAAGTACATGGGGGCCCCGAGCTGATCCGCAATGTTGATAAAGCCCTTTACATCCTTGGGGAAGCAGGAACCGCCGTAGCCTAAGCCGGCATTAAGGAAGTGGCGGGAAATGCGCTTATCCATGCCGATACCCTGAGCCACCAACTCCACATCAGCCCCGGCTTTTTCACACACAGCCGCCACAGCGTTGATATAAGAAATCTTGAGTGCCAGGAATGAATTAGCTGCATGTTTGATAAGCTCGGCCGAGGAGAGGTCCACCTCCACAATCGGAGCGCTGAACGGCTGATACACGCGCTTCATCAAATCCATGGCGCGCTGTGAATTAGCGCCAATCACGATGCGATCAGGATTCATGAGGTCTTTCACGGCACTGCCCTCGCGCAAGAACTCGGGATTGGAAACCACATCCACCTTGACATCACAAGCGGCGTAGCGACGAATCACCTCCGACACTTTGCTGCCCGTGCTCACCGGCACGGTAGATTTATCCACGATGATACGATAGCCGTGTTCCGGGCGCAACGCATCGGCAATTTCATGAGACACAGCCTCAATGTATGAAAGGTCTACAGAGCCATCGGCATGCGGCGGCGTAGGCACAGCAATGAAGATAATCTCACACTCATGCACAGCCACAGCCAAATCCGTTGTAAAAGAAAGCTTACCGGCAGAGACGTTGGACAAAATCATATCCTCCAGTTCAGGCTCATAAATGGGCATGTAGCCGTTTTTGAGTTTCTCAACCTTTTCCCGGTCATTATCCACACAGATAACATTATGCCCAACCTCTGCAAAACAGGTGCCTGTCGTCAACCCCACATAACCGGTTCCAATAATTGCCAAATTCATAGCCTGAAAGAATTCAGGTGAAATTATATATGACAATCCCACCAATGCAAGCTTTTTGTCCCGAGCAAAGCAACTGGGTAAATTTCCATCTTGACACAACAGGGGGGCGTGCTATACTCGCCAATGATATGAGTAGCACGAACACGAAAGACCTCACTCCCGTCGTTCCGCGCCGTTTCCGTTCTATTTTCTTCATGCTGGTGAGCTGCTTTGCCCTGTGGGGCCTGCTCAACAACATGACGGATAACTTGGTGCCGGCCTTCAAGAATATCTTTACCATTCCCCAGGAGCAAGCAGCACTTGTACAGGTGGCGTTCTACGGTGCATACGCCGTTCTTGCCATCTTTGCTTCCATTCTTATCGAGGAGTTCTCGTACAAGAAAGGGGTGCTCATTGGCTTGGGCGTATACATTGCCGGTGCTCTGGCTTACATCCCGGCCTGTATCAACCAAAGCTTTGAAATTTACTTCATTGCCATTTTCGTGGTAGCTTGTGGCTGCTCCGTCCTGGAAACCACCTGCAACCCCTACGTCATTTCACTGGGGCCGGATAAGACCGCCGTGCGGCGCCTGAATTTTGCCCAGGCTTTCAATCCGGTGGGCTCTATCTGCGGCATTTTGCTGGCTCAGCAGCTTATCCTGAGCAACCTGAACCCCGCCACGGCAGATGAACGCGCTGCCATGCCTGCCGAACAGCTCAAGGAAATCGTGCACAGCGAGCTTTTCTGGGTCTGCGCCCCCTATGTAGGCCTGTGCGCCGTGGCTTTCCTCATCTGGCTCTTCTTCCTGCGCGTGAAAGACACGCAAGTGGCAGAATCCGCAACGGAACAGCCCGAGACAGAAGGCAAAGGCAGCGGTCTGCGCGTGTTGGTAGCAGCGCTCTTCGCCATTGTACCGCTGACCGTGCTTTACTTCCTCTTCCCCGGTATGGACAAAGTGCATTGGGTACTCTATGGCACACTGGGGCCGATTATTTACCTGTTCCTGGTGGGAGATTACCGTACCATGCTCTTCTCCCTGCTGAGCCAGCCTCGCTACTGGTGCGGTGTCATTGCTCAGTTCTTCTACGTAGGTGTGCAGATTGCAGCCTGGACCTACCTGAACGTCTACTGCTGCAAGGAACTGGGAGTCACCCCGGCCACGGCAGCCACCTACTATCTCATCTCTCTTATACTCTTCATCGTCTGCCGCTGGGTGGCCACCTATTACATGAAGAAGTTTAACCCCGCCAGCATGATGAGCCTGTTCGCCATTGCAGCCATTGCCTGCTGTGCCGGCACCATTTACCTGCCCTCCACCATCCTCTTCAGCATTGGCGGGCTGGGCTTCTCGGCCAATGTGCTGTGTCTCATTGCCATGTCCGGCTGCATGAGTCTCATGTTCCCCACCATCTACGGCATTGCTCTGGGCGGTCTGAGCCAGCGCGATGTGAAGCTGGGCGCCGCTGGTCTCATCATGGCTATTTTGGGTGGTGCACTCATCACTCCGTGGATGGCCGGCATCATCGGCGATGCCAACAGCTGCTGGCTGGGCCTCACCGCTGCATTTGACAACACCTGGGACACCAACCTGGGCACCAGCACTGCTGCTGTGCGAGCCTCCTTCATCGTTCCCGCCATCTGTTTTGCTGTTGTGCTGGCATACAGCCTTATCTTCCGCAAACCCACCACTTCCTCTGATAAATAAATCATTTAACCCAAACACCAAACGTATATGAAATACGACACATTACCGACTATCGGCATTCGTCCGACGATTGACGGCCGCCGTCTCGGCGTTCGTGAGTCTCTGGAAGACCAGACCATGAACATGGCCAAGGCCGCAGCCGCCCTCATCGAGGCCAATGTGACCCACGCCAACGGCCAGCCCGTGAAGTGCATCATTGCAGACACCACCATCGGCGGTCCCGCTGAGGCTGCTGCCTGCAACCAAAAGTTCGCAGAGAACAACGTGGGGTGCTCCCTCATCGTGACTCCCTGCTGGTGCTACATCACCGAAACCTTTGAAACGGACTCCTCTACGCCCAAAGCCATCTGGGGCTTCAACGGCACGGAACGCCCCGGCGCCGTGTATCTGGCCGCTGCTCTGGCCGGCTACGCCCAGAAGGGTGTACCCGCATTCTCCATCTACGGCCATGACGTACAGGACGCTGATGACACCAGCATCCCCGAGGACGTGGCAGAAAAGATTCTGCGCTTTGCCCGCGCCGGTCTCACCGTGGCTACCCTTCGTGGCAAGGGCTACCTCTCCATCGGTGGCTGCTCCATGGGTATCGCCGGCTCCATTGTGGACCAGTCTTTCTGGGAGAGCTACATGGGCATGCGCGTACAAGCTGTGGACATGACAGAAGTACGCCGCCGCATGGAACTGGGCATCTACGACAAGGCTGAGTTTGACCTTGCCATGGAGTGGGCTGCCAAGTACGTAAAGATTGGTCCGGAGCGCAACCGCCCCGACCTCATTCTCTCCCCCGAGGAAAAGGAACGCACCCTGCGCGAATCCATCCTCATGACCATCATCTTCCGCGACATGATGCACGGCAATGCCAAGCTCAAGGAAATTGACCGCGAGGAAGAAGGCCTTGGTTTCAACGCTATCTGCGGTGGGTTCCAGGGGCAGCGCCACTGGACGGACTTCTACCCCAATGGCGACATGGCCGAATCCATCCTCAACAGCACATTCGACTGGAATGGCCCGCGCGAAGCTATCCCCTTCGCCACGGAAAACGATGCCATGAACGGCGTGTGCATGCTTCTGCTGCACCAGCTGACCGGTCGCGCAGCCTGCTTCTCCGACATCCGCACCTATTGGAGCCCCGCCGCTGTGAAGCGCGTGACCGGCTACACCATGGAAGGTCTGGCCAAGGACGGCATCATGCACCTCATCAACTCCGGCTCCACCGCGTTGGATGGCAACATGCACGCTACCGCTCCTGATGGCACCCCCATCATGAAGAAGACCGGAGAGACCACTCAGGCAGACATCGAAGCCATGATGGGTGCCTCCGAATGGTGCCCGGCCAACCGCGAATACTTCCGCGGCGGCGGTTACTCCCTGCACTTCGTATCCAAGGGCAATGTGCCCATTACCATGATTCGCATGAATCTGGTGAAGGGTCAGGGCCCCGTGCTGACCATCGTGGAAGGCTGGACCTGCGACCTGCCGCAGGAGGTGAACGACAAGCTCGACCAGCGCACCGACCCAGGTTGGCCCACCACCTGGTTTGCCCCCCGCCTCACCGGCAAGGGTGGCTTCAAGGATGTATACACCGTCATGGCCAACATGGGTGCCAACCACGGCGCCTGGACCTATGGCCACATCGGTGCAGATATCATCACCCTGGCTTCCATGCTGCGCATCCCCGTGTATGCCCACAACGTCCCCGAGGACAAGGTATACCGCCCCGCCGCCTGGGATCTCTTTGGTACTGCCGACCCCGAAGGTGCAGACTTCCGCGCCTGCGCCAACTTCGGCCCGATTTACGGTAAGTATTAATCGCAAAAACCATATTTTGCCCTGCCGGTTGAAAGCCGGCAGGGCTCTTTTATACTGAGTCCATGAATCCAAAGTACAAGAAAGTATACACCTGCACGCCGGTGGCCTTTCACGCGAATGATTGGTTTTTCATTCGGGATTCCGGGCTCATTTCCCGCACACTGCGAGACCTTGGTACAGAGAGCAAGGTTATTTTGCCTCTTCCCGGCTACGACGATGATTTACGGGATGAAATCATCCGCACCGAATACAAGAATCTGGAATCCACTGAGTGGTGGAAATCATTGCAGATAGATGCACTCGTACTTTATTCGTGGGGGGCACCCCGCTATCGCAAAATAGCCCGGGCCATCCATGAAGCAGGCATTTATCTGGTGATTCACATGGATTCTTCCGGCGATTTCACAAGCGGCATCCCCCAAAACGCCTCGCTATTCAAAAGGTGTTGGATTCAAGCTCTGGTAACTGCGCAAGACATTTTCCGCGCGAAACATCTGAGCTATGCAGATGTGATAACCATGTGCCCAGATGCCGCAAAAGCAGTCAGCCAAAAGCTTTTCTACAATGCTTCAGTGGAGCAGAAGTGCTACCCTATGCCCTGCCCTGTCTCCCCGAAATGCCGATACACAGGTGAAGAAAAAAAAGACATTATTGTGTGTATAGGCAGATGGGATGACGTCTTTCAAAAGCGTCCGGAAGTCTTAATGCAAACTCTGGAGCAGCTGTACGCCCGGAATTGTTCTGCTGAAACACGAATATACGGGAATATCACAGAAGCGCTGGCACAGTGGCACGCCCAACTCCCCCCCAATACACAACAACTCATCAAACTGGTAGGCAACATTCCCAATGACCAATTGCGGGGTGTATACAATCAGGCAAAAATCATTCTTTGCACATCATTGTATGAGGGCTCTCACAACGTTTCTGCAGAAGCTCTCTGCTGCGGCTGCTCTGTTGTGACGGCAAACAGGCCGGGCCCGCTGAGAGATGTGCTGTGGTACACATCCAAAAACTCCGGAACCATATCCGAACAAGACACCCCGGTCTCTCTTGCCGATGCACTTATACAAGAATTAGCACAATGGGACAAGGGGCAGCGCGACCCTTACACCATCGCCACCTCCTGGCAACCTCATTTCCACGCAAATCAAGTTTTTAACAACATATTCTCATAATACCATGTCTTACGTACTTTGCTTAGACTGCGGCGCCACCAATGTACGCGCCATTCTTGTTGATGAAAAAGGGCAACTGGTAGCCAAAGCCAGCCAGCCCAATTCTACCGATACCGGAGCTGAGAACCCGGATTTCCATGTATGGAATGCCGACCGCATTCTGAACCAGCTTGCCACCTGTGCGCGCGAAATCCTGCCACAAATTGATGCTTCACAAGTCTGCGGCATCACCATCACCACCTTTGGTGTAGACGGCGCATTGGTAGACAAGCAGGGCGAGCTGCTCTACCCTGTCATTTCCTGGAAATGCCCGCGCACGGCAGAGGTCATGAAGAAGATTGAGACCTACATGCCGCAGAGCAAGCTCAATCAGATTTCCGGCGTAGGTGAATTCGCCTTCAACACCATCTACAAACTCATCTGGCTCAAAGAAAACCGCCCCGAACTGCTGGAGCAGGCACACGCCTGGCTTTTCATCTCCAACATCCTGGCCCATCGTCTCACTGGCGTGATGGCAACCGACCGCACCATGGCCGGCACCTCCCAGATGACAGATCTTGCCACCGGCGACTGGAGCGATGAAATTCTGGGGACGCTGGGCATACGCAAGGAACTTTTCCCACCCATGGTGAATGCCGGAGATGTCATTGGCACCCTCACCCCTGCTGCATGCGAACTACTGGGGCTGCCCAGGGCTGTTCCCGTCATCTCCACCGGTCACGATACGCAGTTTGCCCTCTTTGGCAGTGGTGTGAAAGAGAACCAGCCCTTCCTTTCCAGCGGCACCTGGGAAATCCTGATGCTGCGCACCGCCAAAGCAGGCTTGGGAGCCGAAGACTACGCAGCCGGCGCCACCGTGGAGTTTGACAGCAAAGCCGGCTTACTTAATCCCGGTCTGCAGTGGATTGCCAGCGGCATCATCGAATGGGTGAAAGCCACCTGCTATCAGGGCGAATCTTACGACACGATGGATGCGGAAGCCGCCGCCATTCCTCCGGGATGCGATGGTGTCAAACTCATCCCCAACTTCCTGCCCAGCGACCCGGTACCCGGCAGCATCGAGGGGCTCATCCTGGGCCGCACCCGTGGGCACATCTATCGCGCTGCGATGGAGGCTCTCACCCAGCGACTGAAGAATCGACTCGAAAAGCTGGAGAAAGTGGGGGGCTTCAAAGCCACGGAGCTGCTGCTCGTGGGTGGTGGTGCCCGCAATAAGATTTGGACGCAAATGCGCGCCGATATTCTGGGGCTCCCCATCCTGGTAGCCAAAGTATCCGAAAGCACCGTACTGGGTGCGGCCATGTATGCCTTTGCCGGTGCCGGCACCTACCCCAGCGCCGAAGCCTGCCGCGATGCTTTCGGCATCGACTACGAAACAACCGTTCCGGGCGCTCAGCAAGAGCTGTACGCCAAACTCTGATAGACCATGACCTCAGCTCCCCGCAAGATTTACACCTGCACCCCGGTGGCTTTCCACGCCAACGCCCGTTTCTTCACCCGAGACACAGGCTTGGTGAGCCGCATCTTGCGGGAGCTGGGGTATGAGAGCAAAACCATCATGCCACTTCCGTGGTATGATGATGATGATGATGAACACGTTCTCCGCGTGACTCCGGCGCAGCTGCGCTCTTCCTCCTGGTGGCGGAGCCGGGAACTTGATGCCGTGGTACTGTATTCCTGGGGAGACCCGAGGTACACGCTCATCGCCCGAGCCATTCACCGTGCCGGCATCAAGCTGATATTGCAGCTTGATTTCAATGGGCATTTCCTGCCATGCACCAAATTTCCCCGTCTGCTGCGGGAATGGGCCGTCAACTTTTTACGGGCAAAGCACCTGAACTATGCTGATGCCATTGCAGCCTCACCGGTAGCCAAAATTCATCTACTGGGAGACAAGCGCTACGGATTGCCCATTGCCGACAAATGCCGCACCATGCCCACAGCCGTGGATTCATGTTTCACCTATTCCGGGGAAACAAAAGAGAAGCGAGTACTCTTTGTAGGGGATTGGGAAGACCCCATCAAACGCCCGGCATACATGCGTGAAACAGTGCAACTGTTGTTGGAGCAAGAACCGCACGTCCAAGTCGACATTTGCGGCAACTTCGGCCCGGCATGCGAAGCTTGGTGGCAAGCGCTCCCCTCAGAACAAAGCCGAAGAGTCCATCTGCTCGGGGCAGTGAAGCACGATGAACTCCCCGCGCTATACAACCGAGCCATGGTCAGCGTATGCACATCTGAAAGCGAGGGCACCCATGGTGTCTCGGCCGAAGCACTATGTTGCGGTTGTTCCATCGCCACAACCAACCGCGAGCGTCTGCGCATGGTGCATTGGTACACAACCCGGGATTCCGGCACGATTGCCAAAGATGATACGCCCGCAGCATTGGCCGCGGCCATCCAAGATGAGCTTTATGCCTGGCAGTGCCACAAACGAGCCCCGCACACCATTGCTCAATCCTGGCAGCAAGTCTTCCACACCGCCCAAGCGCTCCCACGCATACTGAAAGCCGTGCTGTAAACGCACGATAAATCCATTTTTCAGGGCTTTTCCGCTGCATTCTACCTTGACTTTGCACGGGGCTTGCTGCATAATGTGCAAGGTAAGCTTATCTCACTATGTCTTTCTACATTCAGAACATTGAAATCGGCGGCGCAAAGCCTTTTTATCTGCTGGGGCCCTGCTCTTTGGAAAAGGAAGAATTTGCCTGGGAAATGGCACGCAGCATCAAGGAAATTTGCACCAAACTTGACGTGCCTTTCATCTTCAAAGCCTCCTATGACAAAGCCAACCGCACCAGTGTCAAGAGCTTCCGTGGTCTCGGCATTCAGGAAGGTTGCCGCATCCTTTCCGAAATCGGCAAGGAGCTGCAGGTACCCGTTGTGACCGATGTTCACACCGAAGAGCAGGCAGAATATGCAGCTCAGTATGTTGATTTGCTGCAAGTTCCGGCCTTCCTTTGCCGACAGAGTGACCTGTTGGAAGCCTGCGCCAAAACCGGCAAGCCTGTCAACATCAAGAAGGGCCAGTTCCTCGCTCCCTGGGATTGCAAAAACATCTGTGAAAAGATGATTGCCTTTGGCTGCGAGAACTTCATGCTCTGCGAACGCGGCACCAGTTTTGGTTACAATAACCTTGTGGTAGACATGCGCGGCATGTACTGGATGAAGCAGTTCGGCTACCCCGTTGTGTTTGACGCCACACACTCCGTGCAGCGTCCCGGCGGTCTGGGCGGTGCGACGGGCGGCGACCGCGAACTGGCCCCTGTATTGGCCAATGCGGCTATGGCCGTAGGCGTGGATGGTGTCTTCATGGAAGTACACAAGGACCCGGACAACGCCATGAGCGATGGCCCGAACCAGGTACGCCTCGATGATCTTGAAAAGGTGCTGACCAATCTGCAGCTGGTACGCAATGCATACAGCCAGATGTCCTGATTTTCGTTTCCATCACAACACCACAAGTGTGAAACACACACTCACCACATTTTTCAGTATCATCACAGCGGCTGCTTTGTTGCAGCCGCTGTGGGGTGCTGACCCGCAAGATGATATTGGCGCAAAGGAATTCCCCGGCTTACAATTTTTGCCGGAGGGGAGCGTAGTAAAAGGAATTGTCCTGCCCCGCTACGAAAACCACCGCGTGTCAGCCCTGTTGATGTCTGATGAATTGCGGGTTGACACTCGCTCACAGGTCAGCATGAAAAACATACGCGCTGAGCTGTATGATTCCTCCAGGGGTGTTACCTCCATCATCTGCTATGCTGCGCAGTATGACTTTGCCAAATCAAGGCTCACAACGGATCAATCCGCCGCCGTAAAAGACCCCCGATTCTCAGCCAAAGGGACTGGCATCATCTTCAGTCTCCGCACCAAACTTGGCATTTTGCAAGGGCCGGTGCGCACAACTTTCACATCATCCTCCTTCTCATCCGGCAAAGGCAAATGAGATACATCCCCACCATCCTCTTTCTGAGTTCCACGATGCTCATGGCAGACACCATTGCACCTTGGCAGTCCCAAGCCGTGCAGGAGCGCCATACAGCCATTCATTCCATTCACAACGTCTGCCGGGAAGTGGATGAGATATTGCTGCATCTGGGGATTAATGACACACCGGACGCAGCTTCATATGAAAACAGCTCTATGCCGGAAGGCAACCCGGGCGAAACCGTAGCAGAATCCGATGGTGGCATGCTGTTTGATGCAGCAAACTCGCGGGTGACCTACATCAACAATGTACGGGTCTGCGATGCGCGCGTCCGCCTGCGATGCGCAAGAAGACTCTACGTACAACTTCCCTCTTCTTCCTTATTTTCCGAAAAAAACGCCACCACCACCCCAGAGGGCAAGACGCCCAAACAAGCCCCATCAGACGCGATGTCCACGGGAAACAATGACACAGCAATTCCCGGCGTTCCCGTAGTCTCTGCTCCTGCCACGATGGAGGTGCCGGTCAACGATGAGCCTTTGGACATCACCACAGATGAGGCCGTCATTGACACACAGAGAAACTGTATTTTGCTGACAGGTCATGCTAAATCTTCTCCGGGCATTCTGATTCGCCAGGGTCAGGCAGAAGTTTCGTTGGATCCCACGGGCAAGGGAGATGCCCCGCTCATCATGGCTGATGACAATGGCGACATCTTGCTGCAAAGTGGCAAACTCAACATTACCTGGCAAGACAAAGAAGGAAACGTGTCGGAGTTGCAAACAGATGCAGAGACCGTTTACTATCGTGCCGCAGAACACAGCCTCGTTGTCGATGGCAAAGCCCGCCTCGTTACACCTCAAGGCACGCTGCAATTCGACAAAGGCGCACACATTACGCTGGAACCCAAGAGCCCGGCAGGTAAAGAAAAGGATGGATTCATGAGCCAATTCACCAATGTGCGCATCGCCGGCATCCTGCGAGCCGAAGCATGGGGCAACGTCATTGCCACCACCCCACATAGTGAAAATCGCCCTGCCGGGGAGATTCAGGGCGAACATCTTGTGCACGACGCCAAAGCCGGCACCTGTCTGACAGAAGGCAAGAACTGCCGCTTGGTCTATGGCAAGAACACACTGATGACTGATGGTTCTTTGCGACTGGAGCCCAATGGTGACATCTATCTGAGTGGTTCCAGTATCACCGGTAGTTATGAACGCCCGGCAACGCAAGAAAACGCCCCAGCCATCTGCGGGACGTTCCATACAAAAGACACCTTACATTTCTCTGCGACTGATGGCACCATAACGGCACCGCATGGCATCAGCATGAAAGATGATTATAGTGATTTTTCTTGTGAAAACTCTCTCATTCTGACACTCAAGAAAGGCACAGCAGCCAGGAGTGTTGGCAAACCGGGCAATCTCAACTTGGCCATTGCGCAGTACAATGACATCTCCTACGCCCGAGCCTCGGGCAATGTAGTCCTGCACCATGGCGATGTAGCAGGGCAACCGGAAACTGAACTGCGGGCTTCCGAAGTGGAGCTGAATTTGCTGACGGGCGAGGCCACTCTCACAGCCGCAGGCGGTTCGCCGGTTGTGCTGCGTTCCAAGGGGTATGAACTTACTGCGCAATCTGCGCAAACTCCCGCGCTTGTTGAATTGGCATCCAATGGCGACATCCACATCACGGGTGAACAAATCAACGCCGCCTTGCAAGATAAAGAAAATGGTACGCGCATCCAGGCCAGAGAAAGTCTGCACCTGAATCGCGAAAGTGGCGAATTGGCACTTGGCCCGCAATCCCGCATCACCGCCACCGATGGCATTCTCACCGCCAACGGTGCGCTCACCGCCAAGCTGAGCAAGGGGGCCGCCGACAGGGTCCAACCACTCCTTCCCCGCTTTCCTCATTTAGTTTACAACTACAATGGACTGGAGAAGGCCTTCACAAGCCAGGGTGGCACCATCCAAACAGCCCAAGCCTCCATGCAGTGCAAGGGCGTCATCACGGTTGAGATGAACCCCACCCCGTCTGCCAAAGACAATTCGCCCACGGCGGCCATCAAGTTCGCCTCAGCAGAAGGCAGCGTGGCTCTGGCCGGCAAGGATTCCACAGGCCGCATCATGACCGCCACGGGTGACAAGCTCACCCTCAACGGTGCTACGGGCGAAAAACGCCTGACCGGCCACAAAATCACCCTGTCAGACGCATACAATATCCACACCATCCAGGGAGCCGGCGCCAGTGTTGTCCTCGACAAGAAAAACAATGCCCGCATTTCCGGGGCTCGCCATACGACCACAGCCACGCGCATTCCCGACCAGATTGAACAACAAAAGAAAAAATAACCATGTCTGAGCCTACCAATGAAATCCTTCTTGATGCACGAGGTCTGTGCAAATCCTACAAAGAACGCAAGGTTGTAGACAACGTGAGTCTGCAAGTAAATTGCGGTGAAATTGTGGGGCTGCTGGGGCCCAATGGAGCAGGCAAGACCACATCGTTCTACATGGTCGCCGGGTTGGTGCGTCCGGATTCCGGGGAGGTATCCTTCACCGGGCAGGATGTATCCGGCCTGCCGATGCACCTGCGCGCCCGCCTGGGCATGGGCTACCTGCCCCAGGAAGAATCCATCTTCCGCAAGCTCAGCGTGCATGAAAACCTCATGGCCATTCTGGAAACGCGCAAAGATCTCACCCGCAAGCAGCAGTTGGAAAAGGCTGATGAACTGCTGGAGCGCTTCAACATTACCAAACTGCGCAAGAGCCAGTCCATCCAGCTCTCCGGTGGTGAAAAACGCCGTCTCACCATCGCCCGTGCTCTGGCAGCCAATCCCCGCTTGCTCATGCTTGACGAGCCCTTTGCCGGTGTGGACCCCATCGCCGTGCAGGATATTCAAAGCATTGTAGCCTCCCTGCGCGAGACAGACGGCCTCTCCATCCTCATTACCGACCACAACGTCCGCGAAACGCTGGGCATCGTGGACCGAGCCTACATTTTGTTTGAAGGCAAAGTCATCAAGCAAGGCAATGCAGAAGAAATTGCCAACGACCCCAAGACTCGTAAGATTTACCTTGGCGAAGATTTCAAGATGTAACGCAATCGCTACTTCCCCAATCCCTGACATCATTACCCATGTCCACTTCCACACTTCGTATCGGTACCCGCAGCAGCGAACTGGCAATGCGGCAGACAGAACAGGCCATTGCAGCCATGACAGCCGCCACACCGACGCTCACCGCAGAGATTATCCCCATCACCACCGCCGGAGATGCTCGCACAGATATCCCCCTGTGCAAAGTCAACAAAGCCACACAAACGCAGGATAAAGGGGTATTCATTGCAGCATTGGAAGAAGCGCTGGCCGAGGGTCGCATCGACTGCGCTGTTCACAGTCTCAAAGACATGCCCGGCACACTCGATGAGCGTTTCGAGATTGCGGCCATCCTCCCCCGTGAGACGATTTGGGATGTACTGGTCATCAAAGAAGGTGCCAACATGGAGCGCCTCACCATCGGCACCAGCAGCGTGCGCCGAGCCAACCTGATTCGCAATTATTGGAGCGGCACAGCCAATACGGTCTCCATCCGTGGTAATGTTGCGACTCGCTTGCAAAAGCTGGTGGATACCCCCGAGATGGATGCTATCGTGCTTGCCAAGGCCGGCTTGAACCGCTTGGGCTACAACCAGCCCACCATCGACATCAACGGCACTCGCTTGCATGTCATCGAAATGGCCAAGGATTCTTTCATGCCCGCTTTCTGCCAGGGAGCCATTGCCATTGAAATCCGCAAAGGCGATGAAGCCACCAAGGCTTTGGTGGCGCCTGCCAACGATGAGGCCAGCGCCGCCACCGTACGCGCTGAGCGCGCCTTCCTGGCAGATTTGCAGGCAGACTGCTCTGTGCCGGTGGGTGGCTATGCCACCAGCAATCGCGATTTGATGATGTTCCGTGCCATCTATTACACGGCCGATGGCATGCCCATCCGCATCACCCACCGCGGTCCTTCCTCCGAACCCGAGCGCATCGGTCGCGAAGCCTGCGCCATGCTCAAGCAGCAACTGGGCTGATTCCTCATGTCAAATGAAGATAAAACAACCCGCAGGCCATGAGGTCCGCGGGTTGTTTGTATGATATAATTAAAGATACGGCTTACTTACCGGAAGTGCCCATGGTATAACCGTTGAAATCGCGGGTGTTGTAGAGGGGCTGACCTTCAGGAACAGCGTAGCCGATATTCTTACGAATGGCCAGGAAATCAGCAATGCCCTCGGGGCCTACCTGGTTGAGCTTGCCACCATGCATATCAGCAAAGAGAACCATCTTGCAATATGCGTCTGCATTTTCCATGAACCATTCGGCCTCTTCAATGTGGCGGGCACCAGCAATCACACCGTGGTTTTCCATGAAGACCACCGTGCTCTGGTGTGCAGCCTTGGCCACAGCCTCGGCCGTCTCAACAGAGCCGGGCGTGCCGTAGGGAGCCAGCGGAATCTGGCCCAGGAAAATATCAGCCTCGGGGTTGATGCCGTTCGGAGGCACAAGCCCGGCAAAGAGGAATGCATTGCAGCAGGGGGGATGCGCGTGGATACAGGCATTCACGCCCACTTCCTGCATCATGGCGATGTGTGTCTTCACCTCACTTGTAGCGGGGCGGATGCCGCACACCTGCCCGGCCTTCATATCAACCATGCAGATATCTTCCACGGTCATGAAGCCCTTGGAGCAAAGAGTGGGAGAGCAAAGCACCAAACCCTTGGCAACGCGCACAGAGAGGTTGCCGCCATTGCCGTCCACGTACTCGCGCTGCCAGAGGCGGCGGCCCATGTCGACCATGCGTTCTTTGATGACTTGAATCTCAGGGCTGTTGAAGAATGCATCAATTTCTTCACGAGTCTGCGGATCGTATTGCTCCCAAGGGAACACACGATCAGGCAGAGCCGGCTTAATGTATAAATCGGGATTAGCCATAGTTCACTTCGAAATGTAGCACAGGGCATAAAACATGTAAAGGAAAAAGCCCCTTTTTTATGCCCAAAATCCTTGCAAAACAGCAGAACGCGAGCTTGACCATGCGGGGGTGAATATGCTAATGTAAAAGACGGACATCAAGATTCCCGCTCATCAGCATGTACATCAACCGCGAACTATCATGGCTGGCATTCAACCAGCGCGTGCTCAACCAGGCTCAGCGCAAGGATTTACCCTTGCTGGAGCGGGTGCGTTTTCTGGCCATATCGGCCAGCAACCTGGATGAGTTCTTTCAGGTACGCGTGGGTGGCTTGCAGCTGATGATACAGGAGGGCATTGCCACGCCGGACAGGGCGGGATACACCCCGGCAGAGCAGCTGGAGCTGGTGCGGCGGCGCAGTATTGAGATGGTGCAAGCACAGTATGACCTGGTGCGCCATGAGCTCCTCCCCCTGCTTCAGGCAGAGGGCCTCGCCCCCGTTCGCCTGGACAAACTGGGGGAAACCCAGCAAGCGGCACTGGAGCAATACTTCATCGACAACATTGCCCCCTTGCTTACCCCCTTGGCACTGGAAGACGAGGCCGCGCCCCTGCTTCCCTCGCTGAGTCTGCATCTGGGCATCGAACTACAGCAGGAAGAAGCCCCCGGGGAGACTCGCTTCGTGGCTGTCACCCTGCCGGATGCTCTGCCCCGCCGCGTGCATTCATCTGCCCTGAGCCAGGATCAGTACGTCCTGATTGAAGACGTCGCTGCGGCATTCATCGGCCATTTCTTCCCGGGGGAAGAAGTGGTAAACGTGCATCCCTTCCGCGTGACTCGCAACGGCGATATTGCCGTTGCAGAAGAAGAAGGTGGTAACTTCGCGCACGACATGGAGGAAGTACTGGTGGCACGCAAATTCTCGGCCTGTGTGCGACTGGAAATCCCGGCCCGCACCCCGGAAGCCTTCGCCACCCGACTGGCCAGCATCATCTCCGCCCAGCCGGATACAATATACCGCGTACCGGGGCCCCTGCGACTGGTGGATTTCTCTGCACTGGTGGCAGATGCCGGCCATGAGCACCTGAAAATCTCCACCTGGGAGCCCAACATGCCCGCGGGAGTAGACCCCGGATTATCCATGTTTGAAAACATAGCAGAGGGGGACATTCTGATTCACAATCCTTACGAAAACTATGAGCCGGTGGTCAAGCTGGTGGAAGAAGCAGCCGCAGACCCGGATGTACTGGCCATCAAGCAGTGTTTGTACCGCACCTGCGCACACTCACGCTTCATCACCGCCCTGTGCCGCGCCGCAGAAGCCGGCAAACAAGTGACAGTACTGGTGGAGCTCAAAGCGCGATTTGACGAAGGGCGCAACCTGCACCAGGCCGAGCTGCTACAACGAGCCGGCGTGCAGGTGGTCTATGGGGTCAAAGGATTCAAGACGCACGCCAAGGTGCTGCTCATCGTGCGCCGGGAAAACGGTATTTTACGCCGCTATTGCCACTTTGGCACGGGCAATTACAACGAAAACACGGCTCGCATCTACAGCGATATTTCCCTGCTCACCTGCGATGAAAATCTGGGAGCAGATGCATCGCAATTCTTCAACTCCATCACGGGACGTACCAAGCTGATGCGCTTCCGCAGGTTGCATCCCTCCCCAGCTTTGATGAAAGAAAAGCTACTCTCGCTGATTCAGGCAGAGACTCGCCGCGCACGCCAAAACGAGCGCGCAGAGATTCGCGCCAAGATGAACTCCCTGAATGATGCGGACATGATACGAGCACTGGATGAAGCCGCAGAGGCAGGTGTACGCATCAGCCTGAACATCCGCGGCATCTGCTGCTGGCTCCCTGGCTCGCAGGCGGCAAGAGAGCGCGTAACCATTGTGAGCATCGTGGACAGATATCTGGAACATGCCCGTATCTTCTCCTTTCACAATGGAGGCACCCCCAAGATATACATAGGCAGCGCCGACTGGATGGGCCGAAACCTGGACAGACGCGTGGAGCTGATGATACCCATCGAAAACGCCATGCTGGCACACCGCGTTTCAGGCATCTTGGATGCCTGCTTCAAAGACAACGTGCAGGCCTACCACATGCAGGCAGATGGAAGTTACTGCGAGGCCAACCACGGCACCACTCCATTCCGCATGCAGCAGCACCTGCAACGCCAGGCAGAACTGAACGCCCGCGCCCAGGAACGAGCCAACAGACAAACGCTGGAACCCCACCTTCCCCGATAAGCCTGACGCATGAAAGCACTTCTTGCAGGATTGCGCCAATATGCGGATTTTTCCGGCACAACCGCGCGCAAAGAGTTCTGGGCGTTCATATCCGTCACTCAGGTAACTCTTGTGATTCTGCTGCTTCCGGCCTGGCTTCTGTTCGTGCAGCTTTTCGATGAGCTGATTAACCACCCGCGCATTCTGGATGCTCTTTTTTACATCTGCCAAACAGCAGATATCGCGTGGGATTATGTATTCCAAGAGCTGTCTGAAGCCGCAGCGGAAGTATGGGAACCCTTTGCCGAATCGTTGCTGCAAGATCACCCATTCAGCCTGATTTGCACAGCATTGGCAGCACTTTGGGGGCTCATTCTCATCATCCCGACTCTGGCCATCACCGCGCGGCGCTTGCGGGATAGCGGGCACTGTCGCTGGTGGCTGCTCCCGCTCATCATGATGCTCATTCCCCTGCCCGGCGTAGCAGATTTGGGCTTCATCGGCAGCATCATCACCCTCATCTTCTGCTGCCAACCCTCAATCTCAGACAAAGACAGCCCACTGCCACCCGTTCCCGGGAGTTAAGACATGGCAAACAGGCGCAGGAAGACCGGACACCACCGGCGCAACAGGCAATAAATGCCGATGCTCACCATCGTGATGCAGAAAGGTGCTATGGAAATTTCCCACGTGGCCATTGTGCCGCCGTATGCGCCAGTGGAAACAAGCTTCCACAAGTGAAGCAAGGGGTAATGCGTCACATAAATGAAAAAGGCAGCCTTGCCCCACTGAGCCACCCAGGAGCAGAAACGCGGTAAATACTGCTCACACAAACAGCCCACGCTCATCGTTGTTGCCGCGCCCAACAGCACCAATGCACTGCTCTGCACGGGCGGATAAAAGCCAAACGCATACACCAGCGGCAGCAGCAGCAATGCCGCCAGCACCACCGTCCACGCATAGCTGCGCATAAACGCGGTGAAACGCTCAAAATCCGCTACTCGGCGAATCCACAAGCCCAGGGAGTAGAACCCGAGCGCCAGGATGCTCTCATACAAACGGAAGGGCAACCAACCGACGGACCAGCTCTTGTGGCTGCGTGCAGTCTCGGCATCGCGTGCGCACAGCACATCGCTACCGGCAAAGCTCAGAAGCACTACCACCAACAATACTTTGGTGGGCAGTTTCTGCAACACCGGGCAGAACAACGCCAGCAGAATCAGCGTGCGCATGAACCACAAGGGCACATTGTCAAAATCCCAGTAGCACCAATTCAGCATGCCCATCTCGCGGGGGATGAGGCTCCAGTCAAACCAGCTGAAATCACCGGACAGAGTCTGATTCCAGTGCATCATCGGCTGCAAGAGCAGGATGGATGCCACAGCTGTCCAAAACACGTACGGCAACAGCAATTTGCGCGTGCGCTGCCAATCCAGCCACTGCCCCGCAGCGGCCTTGTGCGCCAGGTAGCCGGACATCAGGAAGAAAAAGAAAATCAAGCTGCGGTAGTTGAACAAATCCACCATGTAGTTCACACTGGTGTAGGGTCTGTCCACGTGGCGCAGCACCACGAAAAATGCCGTATACACGCGGCAAAAGTCAATCCATTGTACACGTGCAGACGGCATATTATTTCGGGAATGGCAAGAGTATTATGCGCTGGCTGCGTCATCCTCATCATCCACCACCTCAATCATGCGGCGCATGCGGCGGGTGAGGAAAGGGCGCACCACCAACCCATAGCCCAGATAGCACACGAAAACGAAAGCAGGAGCAATCCAGGGGAAGAAGATGAAGGCGCAAATCACAATCACAGCCATGAGAATGGCCATGGCCGTGCCACGCTTCTCGAAGTTCACATGCTTGAAGCTGGGGTAAATCACGCGACTCATCATCAGAATGGCCACCACGGCCATGACCGCTGCCATGACGTACTGCCACACGGGGGGAATGATGAGATTGCGGTTGGAGGTCAGGTCAATGACCAGATACATGGTGCTGACCACCGCACCGGCAGCCATGGGCACCGGCAGGCCCACGAAATCCATGCTCTGATTCGGCTTCTTGGGTGCTGCGGCCATGCAGTTGAAACGTGCCAATCGCAGCGCTGCGCACAGCAGGTACAACACCGCAATGGCCCACCCCAGATAAGGAATCTCCAGATTGAACAGCACGGCCTGTGCCAGAAGCATAGCCGGAGCAATGCCGAAGGACACCACGTCCGCAATGGAATCAAACTCGCGGCCAAAGGGGCCATCACTCTTGCACATACGGGCCACGCGACCATCGAGCAAATCGAAGATACATGCAGCGAAGATGAGGTATGTGGCATGCTGGTAGTGCAGGAAGGCCTGCTCTGTACCTGGCTGGAACTTCATCCCCTCAAAGATGGTCAGGATGGCGAAGAAGCCGCACAGCAGGTTGCCTGCTGTGAGCATGTTCGGCAAGATGGGAATCTTGGGTTCGTCCGGATAAACGGGAGGAGTCTTGGTCATAATCGTTGAGATGTAGGTGTAATGTTAGTATATTTATGCCAATGCTTTCTGAGCTTCGGAAATCAGCTCGGCCGCAGCCTCACGGTTCTTGCCGGAACCACGAGCCATATCAGCCTTACCACCGCCCTTGCCGCCCACGATGGGTGCCAATGTGCGGATGAGATCACCGGCCTTCTTGCCGGCGGCCTGGGCTTCATCGCCACAATAGGCACCCAGGGAAAGGGCGGAACCATCGTCCACCACCAGGAATGCAGCACCCGCAAAGTGGCGCTTGCGCAATCCGTTGAAAAGCTCCGTGAGCAAATCGTTGCTACCTTCTGCCTGCAGCACCAGGTTTCTTTCAGTCAGGTTCTCCGCCAGCAGAGCATCGGCCATACTGGCAGCAGCGGCTGCCTGCGCTTTCTTGAGGCGCTTTTCGGCCTCCAGCGCGGCTTCCTTGAGCTGGTCGCAATAGGCATTGTATGCATCCAGAAGGGTGTTCACCTCGCAGATATCGCGAGATTCCAGAGCCTTCTGGCCGGGGTGCGTATCATTGGTGAGCACGGGAATGACAGGCTGCCCCATATCTGCCAGCTTGCCATTGGCGGCGGCCAGCTTTTCAAGCATCTCCTTGCTTTCCGGCAGGCGGGCAGCCACGGCATCGCGCACCACAGCCAGACCAGCAGCACCCACAGCAGCTTCAATACGACGCACACCACTGGCGATGGCGCCCTCGCTGCGAATCTTAAAGAACCCAACCTTGCCGGTAGAAGCAGCATGCGTTCCACCGCAAAGCTCCATGGATACACCATTGAAGCCATCGGCCTCGCCGCCCATCTGCACCAGGCGCACCACATCACCGTACTTGTCGCCGAAGAACTGGCAGATTTCCGGGTGCTTCTTGATTTCCGTCATGGGATATTCATTGGCGATAATGGGGAGGTCCTGTTCCACCCACTGGTTCACCAGCTCTTCCACGCGGCGCAAATCAGCCTTGGAAATGGCGCCGCTGTTCACATCGAAGCGCAGACGGTCAGCATCCACCAGAGAGCCCTGCTGGGCAATATCCTCGCTCACCAGCGTACGCAGCGCCTTGTGCAGCAGGTGCGTAGCGCTGTGGTGTGCCTCCAGCGCGCGGCGGCGCTCCACATCAAGCGTCAGCGTCACCACATCGCCCACGGCGGGTGTCACCCCATCAGCCACAGCAATCAGGTGCGCACGTGCCTTGCCAATCTGCTGCACTCCCACCACGGGAGCAGAGTCGCCACCGACTGCCAGCGTACCGCCATCGCTCATCTGACCACCCATTTCTGCATAGAAGGGGGTCTTGTCCGTAATGACGAACAGCATGCCCTCAGCCTCGTGTACTTCCGTCACCTTGGCATCGCAGGCATCTTCCGTGTAGCCCACAAATTCAGTCACCTGCTCTGTCTTGAGGTCGAGAGCGCGCACAATCTGCTTCTTCTGGGCAGCCTTAGCACGCTGGCGCTGCTCTTCCATGAGAGTCTCGAAGCGCTCGGTATCAATGTTCAGGCCACGTTCGCGAGCCATCAGCGCCGTCAAGTCAATCGGGAACCCGTAGGTATCATACAGCTTGAAAGCAAAATCGCCGGAAACAGCGCCCGTAGCAGCCACTTCCTTATCGAAAAGTTCAAGCCCGCGGTCCAGCGTCTCGTTGAAGCTGGTTTCCTCGCGCAGCAGCACTTCCTTGATGGTGGCGGCGCGGGCTACAAGTTCGGGGAAGACGCTGCCCATTTCTTCGGCAAGCGTATCCACCAACAAGGAGAGGAAGGGCTTTTCCAAACCAAGGGTGCGGCCATAGCGCACAGCGCGGCGCAGGATGCGGCGCAGCACATAGTTGCGGCCATTGTTGCCGGGCAGAATACCATCAGCAATGGAGAAGCTGAGAGTGCGGATGTGGTCGGCAATCACGCGGAAAGCAATGCTCTCCTTGAGCTGCTCGCGGTTGTCATCCGTGGCATCCTGGGGGTAAATATCGGCGTAGGTGCGGCCGGAAATCTCCTCAATCTTCTTGAAGATGGGGCGGAACACATCCGTGCTGTAGTTGGACACACGCACATTGAAATCCGTGAAGCCTTTGGTGCACTGCATCATGGCGCAAGCTCGCTCAAAGCCCATGCCCGTATCCACATGGCAAGCCGGCAGGTTGCGGAAGGTGCCGTCGCTTTCTGCATTGTACTGGATGAACACCAGGTTCCAGATTTCGATGCACTGGGGGCTATCCTGGTTCACCAAGCGACCTTCCGTCTTGCCCTCGGGGGTCAGGTCGACGTGCAACTCAGAGCAAGGGCCGCAGGGACCGGTCTCACCCATCATCCAGAAATTATCCTTCACACCACCATTGACGATGTGTACCTTGGGGTCCAGCCCCTTGGCTTCAAACAGCGGAGCCCAGGTATCGTATGCTTCCTGGTCGAACTCACCGGGATCGCCCTTGCTCTTATCCGGGCAGTACACCGTGGCATACAAGCGCTCTGCGGGGAAGCCCCAGCGCTCCACCACCAATTCCCAAGCCCAGGCAATGGCTTCTTTCTTGAAGTAATCACCAAAGGACCAGTTACCCAGCATTTCAAACATGGTGTGGTGATAGCTGTCCTGCCCCACATCCTCCAGGTCATTGTGCTTACCACCGGCGCGGATACACTTCTGCGTGTCCGTTGCGCGGGCGGGCTTCCACGGCGGCGTCCACACGCCAAGGAAATACGGCACAAACTGGTTCATGCCGGCGTTGGTGAACAACAAACCGGGGCTCTGCGGCATCAGCGAGGCAGAGGGCACCACCGCATGCTGCTTTTCCTGAAAAAAGTCCAAAAAGCTCTGTCGAATCTGAGCAGATGTCATCATAAGTCGTGATAGAAAGTAGATTATAGAGTTATCCTGCGCTGCATTATACGCCCAACACGCGCACATGTAAAGGCAAATAAAAATGCACAATGAACAATGTAAAATGAACAATGAGCAAAGCCGAATACAACACAGGCCCAGGGGCAATGCCCTGAGCCTGTGAATCATTGATATTGCGAAGCCGGTTTATGCTTCATCCTCGAGCGCGGCCTGAGCAGCGGCGATACGGGCCGTGGGCACGCGGTAAGGAGAGCAAGAAACGTAGCTGAGGCCAATCTTGTGGCAGAACTTGACGGAGGCGGGATCGCCGCCGTGTTCACCGCAGATACCCATCTTCATGCCGGGGCGCGTCTTGCGACCAAGCTCCACACCAATCTGCATAAGCTTGCCCACGCCCTGCTGGTCAATGCTGGCGAAGACGTTGCGGCCGATGATTTCCAGGTCCTGATATGTACCAAGGAAGGCACCGGAGTCATCGCGGCTCATGCCGAGGCCGGTCTGGGTGAGGTCATTGGTACCGAAGGAGAAGAACTCGGCATTCTGGGCGATTTCATCCGCCGTGACGCAAGCGCGGGGGATTTCAATCATCGTACCCACCTTGTAGGAAATGGTGCGGCCTCTTTCCTCGAACACCTCGGCGGCGACGCGGTCGATGATGGCCTTTTGCAGTTCCAATTCCTTGTTGAAGGAGACAAGCGGCACCATGATTTCGGGGTGCACCTCGATACCGTCTTCTTCCTGCACCTCGATGGCAGCCTCGATGATGGCACGGGCCTGCATTTCAGTGATTTCGGGGTGGTCGATACCCAGGCGGCAGCCACGGTGGCCGAGCATGGGGTTGAACTCATGCAGTTCGGATACGCGGCGCATGATGAACTCCACAGGCATATTGAACTTCTTGGAAAGGTCCAACTGCTGTTCCTTGGTCTGGGGCAAGAATTCGTGCAGGGGAGGATCCAGCAGACGAATAGTGGCGGGGCGCCCGGCCAAAGCCTTGAAGATGCCCTTGAAATCACTCTTCTGGAAGGGCAGCAGATTGAGCACAGCCTCGCGGCGCTCATCAATGCGCTGGGAAAGAATCATGCGGCGCATGAAATCAATGCGATTGCCGTTGAAGAACATGTGCTCGGTGCGGCACAGGCCGATACCCGTGGCACCAAAAGCAATGGCGGCGGACGTCTGATCGGGGGAATCGGCGTTCGTGCGCACCTTGAGGCGGGTCAGGCGGTCGCACCACTCCATCACACGGGCAAAGTCACGATAGGTACGGCTTTGCTCAGGCTTCATGCTCTTCTTGATGAGCACCTGCACCACCTCGGAGGGGGCAGTAGGCAGTTTACCGGCGTACACCAACCCGGCCGTACCATCCAGGGAGAGATAATCGCCCTCGCGGTACACCACACCACCGATGGTGATGGTGCGCTCCTGGTAGTCGATAGCCATATCGCTCACACCGCAAACGCACACCTTACCCATCTGGCGAGCCACCAGAGCAGCATGGCTGGAGAGCCCGCCACGAGCCGTCAGGATACCCTCTGCTGCAATCATGCCGCGCAAATCTTCGGGAGAGGTTTCCAAGCGCACCAGCAGCACTTTTTCGCCGCGCTTGGTAGCCTCCACGCAACGAACGGCGTTGAGGTAGAAGCGGCCGGATGCAGCGCCGGGGCCGGCATTGAGGCCCTTGGCAATGCACTTGGCGGCGCGCAGCTCACTTTCATCGAAAATGGGAGCCAGCACCTGGTCCACCTGATCCGCAGGGATGCGCTTCACAGCCGTCTTCCAGTCGATGAGGCCCTCGCGTTCCATATCGCAGGCAATGCGGAAAGCAGCGATACCGGTGCGTTTGCCGTTTCGGGTCTGCAACATGTACACCTTGCGGTCCTGGATAGTGAACTCGAAGTCCTGCATATCGCGGAAGTGATTTTCGAGCGTCTTACGGATGGCGCAGAGTTCTTCGTAGGCACCGGGCATCACCTCTGCCAATTTGCCGACGGGCTCGGGGGTGCGCACACCGGCCACCACGTCTTCACCCTGGGCATTCATGAGGAACTCGCCGTAGAATTCATTGATACCGATGGCGGGGTTGCGGGTGAACGCCACACCGGAGCCGGATTCGTTAGAGGTGTTGCCGAACACCATGCACTGTACATTCACAGCTGTACCCCAATCTGCAGGGATGCCATACTTGGCGCGGTAGGTGATGGCGCGTTCGTTGTTCCAGGAACCGAACACCGCACCGATAGCACCCTTGAGCTGGCTCCAGGGGTCGGTGGGGAAGTTCTCACCCGTGCGGCGCAGCACCAGCGTCTTGAAGCGCTTTACCAGCTCGCGGCTGTCCTCAGCCGTCAGCTCAGCATCCGAAATATCGCGGCCATAGCGTTCCTGCTTCAGCGCATGAATTTCAGATTCGAAGGGTTCCATATCTTCACCCTCACTCTTCTGCACCCCCATCACCACGTCGCCATACATCTGCACAAAGCGGCGGTAGCAGTCCCAGGCAAAACGGGGGTTGGACGTAGCGGTGGCCATCGCTTCCACCGTATCGTCATTCAGACCCAGGTTCAGGATGGTATCCATCATGCCGGGCATGGATTCGCGAGCACCAGAACGCACAGACACCAAAAGAGGCATAGCCGTGGTATCACCAAACTTGCGGCCGACGAGGTTTTCCATACGGGCGATACCTTCTTTCACTTCCGCTTCCAGCTCTGCGGGATAGGTCAGACCGTTGTCATAATAATAGGTACAAACCTCCGTTGTAATCGTGAACCCGGGAGGCACCGGGAGACCGATGCGAGCCATTTCCGCCAAATTGGCACCCTTGCCACCAAGCAGCGCTTTCATGCTGCCATTGCCATCTGCCGTACCACCACCAAAGTGGTAAACAATCTTACTTGTATTCATTGTCATCATTCAAAAAACTGTTTACACCCATAGAAAAACAGGAATAGGAGCATCATCCTACACAAGCATTCACAGCATGTCAAGCATCCGCTTCACATAGAACACACTTCGCTCTTTTTCACCTCATTTCATGGCTAAAAAATCACTTTGTTACGGCTTTTTGTGTTGATTTAGCTTGTCTCGGGGTGTAATATCGGGTCAGTGAAACTGTGTTTCGCGTTGTAGAGTTATCTCTACAGCCCTTACTCTTTTCAAAACCCACCCACACACATGAACACAACATACAGCACCATAGATGCCAACGAAGCCGTAGCTTCCGTAGCATATCGTTGTTCCGAAGTGGCCGCCATCTACCCCATCACCCCGTCCTCTCCGATGGGTGAATCGGCAGAGGCCTGGACCGCCGTAAACCGCAAAAACCTCTGGGGCACGGTTCCCAGCATTGTGGAGATGGAAAGTGAAGCCGGTGCAGCCGGCGCCGTTCACGGCGCTTTGCAGACTGGCTCCATGGCAACCACCTTTACCGCTTCTCAAGGTTTGCTGTTGATGATTCCCAACATGTTCAAGATTGCCGGCGAGCTGACTCCCTGCGTCTTCCACGTTGCCGCCCGCGCCCTGGCTGCTCAGGGTCTGTCCATTTTCGGTGACCACAGCGATGTGATGTCTGCCCGCTCCACCGGTTTTGCCATGCTTTGCGGTGCCAGCACCCAGGAAGCCCCGGATATGGCAGCCATTGCTCACGCCGCAACTCTTGAAAGCCGCGTTCCTTTCGTCAATTTCTTTGATGGTTTCCGCACCTCTCACGAAGTGGGCAAGATTGCCGACATCTCCGATGAGCAGCTCCGCGGCATGATTGACCAGGATTTGGTGGATGCTTTCCACGCCCGCGCTCTCACCCCTGATGCCCCCGTCATTCGCGGCACCGCCCAGAACCCCGACGTGTACTTCCAGGGTCGCGAAACCGTCAACAGCTTCTACAATGCTGTACCCGGCATCGTAAAGAAGGCCATGAAGAAGTTCGGCGAGCTGACCGGCCGCTGCTATGACCTGGTGGAATACATCGGCAGCCCCGAGGCCACCCGCGTCATCATCATCATGGGCTCCGGCGCAGAAGCCTGTCTTGAAACCGTGCAGGCTCTTTCCGAAGACATCGGCGTGCTCAAGGTGCGCCTGTATCGTCCCTTCCCGGCTGAGGACGTCATCGCCGCTCTGCCCAAGACGGTGAAGAAGATTGCCGTGCTTGACCGCACCAAGGAACCCGGCAGCTTGGGCGAACCCCTGCTGCAGGACGTGGTGCAGGCTCTCTCCGATGCCTCTGTGAAGGGCACCCTGCCCTTTGCCATGCCCATCATCGTGGGTGGCCGCTATGGTCTGGGCTCCAAGGAATTCACCCCCGCCATGGTGAAGGGTGTCTTCGACGAACTCAAGAAGGATGCCCCCATGACCGGCTTTGCCGTGGGTATTGAAGATGACGTGACGGGCAAGTCCATTGCCTATGACCCCAGCTTCACCACCGAGGCCGACACCGTGACCCGCTGCATGTTCTATGGTCTGGGCTCCGATGGTACCGTGGGTGCCAACAAGGACGCCATCAAGATTATCGGCAAGCACACCGACCTGTACGTACAGGGCTACTTTGTGTATGACTCCAAGAAGTCCGGCTCCTCCACGGTATCTCACCTGCGTTTCGGTACCACTCCGATTCACAGCACCTACCTCATCACGAGCGCCAACTTCATTGCGCTGCACCAGCCCAGTCTGCTCAACACCTTCGACTTCCTGAAGAATGCAGCCCCCGGTGCTACCTTCCTCATCAACACCCCGGTACCTGCCGACAAGGTGTGGGACAGCCTGCCTGCCCGCATGCAGCAGCAGATTCTGGACAAGGGTATCAAAGTATACTGCATCAACGCCTTCAAGGTGGCCAAGGCCACGGGCATGGGCGGCCGCATCAACATGATCATGCAGACCTGCTTCTTCAACCTGGCCGGCGTAATTCCTGCTGAAGAAGCCATCGGCTACATCAAGGAAGCCATCAAGAAGACCTATGGCAAGAAGGGTGACGAAGTGGTGGCCAAGAACATCCAGGCTGTGGATGCCACGCTGGAAAACCTCTACGAAGTACCCCTGGGCACCGCCATCACCGGCCACGAACTGCCCCCCGCCCTGGCACCCGGCGCACCCGACTTCGTGCGCGACGTCCTCGGCAAGATTGTGATTGGCGAAGGCGACAGCGTGAAGGTCTCCGAAATGCCTGTAGACGGCACCTTCCCCAGCGGCACCACCCAGTATGAGAAGCGCGATCTCGCTCTTGAAATCCCCGTGTGGCAGCCCGAGAAGACGGAAACCAGCAAGGCCTGCATCCAGTGTGGTAAGTGCACCATGGTGTGCCCCCACGCCGCTATCCGTGCCACGATGGTCGACCCCGCCGATTTGGAAGGCGCCCCGGAAAGCTTCAAGAGCGCCGATGCCAGCCGCATGCACAAGAACTGGCAGGGCAAGAAGTTCATCATCCAGGTATCTGCTTCGGACTGCACGGGCTGCACACTCTGCTCCCGCGTATGCCCCACGAACTCCCTGACGATGACCCCCGCCGCCGAAGCTCTGCAGCCTGAGGCTGAAAACTGGAAGTTCTTTGAGAAGCTGCCGGATGCAGACCGCACCAAGATTAACACCTCTGTGGTGCGTGATGCTCAGTTCCTCCGCCCGCTGTTCGAATTCAGCGGTGCCTGCGCCGGTTGCGGTGAAACCCCGTACGTGAAGGCTCTTTCCCAGCTCTTCGGCAACCGCCTGGTGGTCGCCAATGCCACGGGTTGCTCCTCCATCTACGGTGGCAACCTGCCCACCACCCCCTGGACACACGATGCCGATGGCCGCGGCCCGGCTTGGTGTAACAGCCTCTTCGAAGACAATGCTCAGTTCGGTCTTGGCTTCCGCGTCTCCCTGGACAAGAAGCAGGAATACGCCATGGAGCTGCTCGAAGCTGCTGCCGACAAGATTGGCACCGAGCTGGTGGATGCCATCAAGAACAACCCGCAGAAGACAGAAGCCGACGTGGCAACCGCCCGCGAGACCGTGGCTGCCATCAAGGCCGCCTGTGGCGATGCTCCCGAGCTGGCAGCCCTCAAGGCTCAGGCCAACTACCTGGTCAGCAAGTCCGTGTGGATTCTCGGCGGCGACGGCTGGGCATACGACATTGGCTACGGTGGTCTGGACCACATCCTGGCATCCGGCCGCAACGTGAAGGTGCTGGTGATGGACACGGAAGTGTACTCCAACACCGGTGGTCAGTGCTCCAAGGCAACCCCGCGCTCCGCTGTGGCCAAGTTCGCTACCCGCGGTAAGGACCAGGTGAAGAAGGACATCGGCTACATGGCCATGACCTACGGCAACATCTATGTGGCCTCCATCGCTATGGGCTCCAACGATGAACATGCCCTCAAGACTCTCGTGGAAGCAGAAGAATACGATGGCCCCGCCCTCGTAATTGCATACAGCCACTGCATCAACCACGGCATCAACATGGCACAGGGTCTCGACCGCCAGAAGGATGCTGTAGACTGCGGCCGCTGGTTGCTCTACAACTTCAACCCGGACAACATCAAGCAGGGCAAGAACCCGCTCACCATCAAGAGCAAGGCTCCCAAGATGCCCGTGCGCGATGCCCTCATCGGCGTGGACGGCAAGGGCGGCGAAAACCGCTTCCGCATGCTCGCCAAGAGCAACAAGGAGAACTTCGAGAAGCTTCTCTCCCTGGAAGAGCAGGACATCAAGCGCCGCTGGCGCCTCTACCAGGCCCTCTCAGCCATCGACTACTCTGCCGAGGCTGAATCCCAGCCGGAAGCCTGATTACCCCTGACATCATAAGATTATCGCGTGGGTTGCTGCACAAGCAACCCACGCTTTTTTGTGGAAATCAGAAGTGTAATGCCGGGCGTGATAAATCCTGTTTTATCAGGCATGGCAGGATTACGGCTTGCATCGGCCCGGGCTTCAGCATAGGCTAAAGAGCGTGAAACATTTTCTGCTCGTCCTGCTTCTCTGTATCTCCACCCTCTGCTATGGGTGGCAGCAAGTCTCCGAACGAGTCCCCGAACCGGCGCGGGAATTCCGTGCTGCCTGGGTGGCAACCGTTTACAATCTGGATTGGCCCTCCCGCGCGGGATTGTCTGCCGCACAGCAAAAGGCAGAGCTGCTCGCCATCCTCAACAAGGCCGTGCAGCTCAAGCTCAATGCCATCATCCTGCAGGTGCGCCCCAATGGCGACGCCCTCTACAAATCCAACATCGAGCCCTGGAGCGCCTGGCTGAGTGGCCCCGGAGCCAATCCGGGTTATGACCCGCTGGCTTTCGCTGTAGCCGAGGCTCACCGCCGCGGCATCGAGCTGCACGCCTGGTTCAACCCCTTCCGCGCCACGATTGATGGACGCCCCATTGGCAGCGGGCACATTGCCAAGCGCCAGCCCGGGCTTCTGAAGCGCGCCGGTGCTACCACCATTCTCAACCCCAGCAAGAGCGCTGCACAGGAACACGTGCTCAGCGTCATCATGGACGTGGTTCGTCGCTACGATATCGACGGTGTCCACCTGGATGACTACTTCTACCCCTACCCGCCCCACCACGAAATAAATGACGGTCGCACCCCATCCCAGCGCCGCGCCGCCATTGATTCCTTTGTCAGCAAGCTCTACCAGAAAGTCAAATCCACCAAACCCTGGGTGCGCGTGGGCATCAGTCCCTTCGGTATCTGGCAGCCGGGCTACCCGCAGGGTGTAGAAGCCGGGGTGAATGCTTATGAGCACCTGGCCTGCGATGCCCGCAAATGGCTTGCCAAGGGCTGGGTGGACTATCTTGCTCCCCAGCTGTACTGGCGCATCGAAGGACCGCAAAGTTTCACCGCCCTCATGCAGTGGTGGAGCGCCGTCAACCCGCGGCGCCCCGTGTGGCCCGGTATCGCCTCCGTGCGCATCAACAGCTCGGAAGACCCCGGCCGCCCTGCCTCTGAAATCGGCGCGCAAATTGACTACTCCCGCTCCCTGGCTCGCCAAAGCGCCGGCCAGCTGTACTGGAGCTGGAAATCCATCGGCACCAATCGCGGTGGCGTGCAAGCCCAGCTGGAAAAGCGCTACACGGGCTATGCTGTGCCCCCTGCCATGCCCTGGTGTGGCAATGCACTCCCGCTGGCACCGGCTGTGCAGGTGCAGCCCACCCGCCGTGGTACCACCATCGCCTGGCGCCCGCAAGATGGCAGCGCTCGCAAATGGGTAGTGCAAGCGCGTCGCGATGGCCGCTGGGCCACCATGTGTGTGCTGCCGGGCAATCGCCGCAATGTGACCCTGCCCGCCAACTGGCTGAGCGATGCCGACCGCATCGCCGTGCGTCCCATCTCCGCCTGCGGCAACAGCGGCACCCCCGGCGTGCTTGCCCGCTAATCTGCGGGGCTTGCAGCACATCCGGGGGTGCGTTTTTTCAGTCTTGCGACTCCTGGCGGGGAATTAACCCTTCATGCCGGTGATGCGGCCATCCGCATCCACGCGGATATCACAGGCAGACGGCACCTTGGGCAGAGCCGGCATGCGCAGTATATCACCGCACAGCGCCACCAGGAAACCGGCACCATTGGCAATCTCGAAGTCGCGCACCGTCACCGTGAAGCCCTTGGGGCGACCCGTGAGAGCGGCATTATCGGATAGAGAGTTCTGGGTCTTGGCCATGCAGATGGGCAGATTGGTCAGGCCATTGCGTTCCATGAGCGCCAGCTTCTTCTGAGCAGCCTTGGTCAACACCACACCATCGGCACCATACACGCCCTTGGCAATAGCTTCCATACGCTCCACCACGGGGATATCCAAGCTGTACAGGCAGGAGAACTCGGGCTGATCATCTGTGATGCTGTCCACCACCGTCTGAGCCAACTCCATGGAACCGGGGCCACCCTTACCAAAGACATTGGCTACGGCGCAGCCCACGCCCATCTCGGCGCACAGTTCCTTCACAGCGGCAATTTCTTCCTCCGTATCAAAAGCCTCGAAGAGGTTGATGGCCACCGTGATGGGGCGCTTGTACAGGCGGGCACTCTCAATGTGTGCAGCCAGATTGTCCAAACCACGGCGCACGGCCTCCACATTGGGTGTCTCCAGCTCCGTCTTGGCAACACCACCATGCATCTTGAGCGCGCGAATGGTCGCCACAATCACAATCGCATCCGGGGAAAGACCGCTCTGGCGGCACTTGATATCCAGGAACTTCTCAGCGCCCAAATCAAAGGCGAAACCAGCTTCCGTCACCGCATAATCAGCACAGGCCAAAGCCATGCGGGTAGCAATCACGGAGTTGCAACCATGGGCAATGTTGGCGAAGGGACCACCATGCACAAAGGCCGGCACACCTTCCAGAGAACGCACCAGGTTCGGATTGATAGCCTCGCGCAGGATGGCCAGCAGCGCATCCGTCACGCCGAATTCCTTGGCATACACAGCCTCATCCTCATCGGTGAAGCCCACCACGATGTTGTCGATACGGCGGCGCAGGTCATCCATGTCCTCAGCCAGGCAGAGGCAGGCCATGATTTCAGAAGCAGGGGTGATGTTGAAGCCATCTTCGCGGGCCACGCCGTTGCGGTTCAGGCCCACCACGATGCTACGCAGGGAGCGATCGTTCATGTCCATCACACGCTTCCATGTCACCTTGTTCTGGCTCAGTTTGGTGGTGCGATAGAAAAGAGCATTATCAATCACAGCGGCCAGCAGATTGTTGGCGGCGGTGATGGCCGGAAAATCGCCATTGAAGCACAGGTTGATGCTGTCGCCGGGCGTAATGCTGGATGCACCGCCACCCGTGGCACCGCCCTTGCGGCCAAACACAGGCCCCATCGAGGGCTCGCGCAATGCCAAGCAGGCACTCTTGCCAATGGCCTTCAGCCCCTGTGCCAAACCAATAGACACCGTGGTCTTGCCTTCACCTGCGGGGGTGGGTGTCAGCGCACTCACCAAAATCAGGCGACCCTTGCGCGGTTTCTCACGCAGCGCCTGAATGCTCACCTTGGCCTTGTCCAAGCCATAGGGCACAACCAAACGCTCATCCAGACCCAGCTGGTCTGCCATCTCTGCTACGAAACTCTTATTCGCGGTCATGTCCGGATTATATCACAGCTTGCAACTGATAGCAAACGGAATCTCATTGTCTCCACCGATGCGGCGCTCACCTCTTGGTTCTGGCACGGTATAATTTCATGATTTCCCGCATAACGGCATGCCCTTCCTTTGTCTGCTGCAGTTCTATCACTTTTTTAGAGGCATCATAACGAGCCTTACCTCCATCTCCGAACGTCATGCCCAGACTTATCAGGAAACGCTTTACCTCTTCCGGGTTGTGATAATCTGCATCGACGAAAAAGGCAGGTGGTACATTTTTATATGTCTTCGTTGTGAGTCTCAATCGCTGATGCGCGCTCACCAGGTCGCCATTCATAGGCCAATGCTTGAATGGCTGAACCTCAACGCTTTCTTTTTTGGCCAGGCTTTCATATTCGCGCACTCTCTGTGCCACTAATTTTTTCAAGCTAACCAACTCTTTTATTCCGGGATCTGAACGATATGCTTCGTTAAGAGCTTCTTGATCCTTGGCCGAGCGAATTCCTTGTTTCGCGTATGTATCATTAAACTTTATCGATATATTAAAGTGCTTATAGGAATAAAGCTCCGTGGCGTACTCCGCTTTCAGTCGCGCACTCTTGGCCTTTTTTGCAGGTGTGGCAATGTATACCTCCACACTAGCAGCATACTCCTGATATGCCGCAATATGTTCTTTCTGCACGGACTCTAATTCTTCCCCCCACTTTATTATGCGGTGCTCACTCTGAGCTACCTCAGCTTCTTGCGCAGAACTCAACCTTCCTCTTCTCCCCGCTTCTTTGATTGCATCAATCTTAGCCAATTCAGCTTTGACGGAATCTCTCAACGTTTGCGCCTTCGCCATGACATCATCCAATGTTTTTTTCGCAGCCCGCACTTCGGCAAGCCCCACTTTTGCTGGGGCAGCAGTCGCAGCATCCGTGGCAGCATACAACTGCATATATCCTCCTGTCAGCATCACCGCAGCTATATAAAAAAATATCCCGTATTTCATATCCGCTTCTCACCATAACACACGCACAACCTGCTGTAAATATTTTTCAGAAAAAACAATCATTTACATTCGAGCCAAACGAGGAGCACGTTGCACCTTAACCGGAGCGACAAGGCCGTGCGAAAGAGCCTCGGCGAACATGCGGGCGGCATCTGCGCTGTGGGAGGAAGCATCGTGCAGTGGAGTCTCGCGGCAGGTGCCGGAGGCGCCCGGCGGCGCGGTGCGATACATCTCCAGGCAAGTGAGGCCGGAGGGCTCGCGCTCGCCCGTGGGGGTGAGGCGCTGGGCCATGGTATCCGGGTGAAACCAGCTATGCACCAAAATACCGCGCAGGGTATTGATACCGCGCCACACATCGGGTGTGCGGGGGACCACCCGCACAGCCACGATACCGCACTGCGCCAGGCTCTCCACATAAGAATGGCCATGCGGGTCGCGATGGGCGGCATCATGCGGCAGGAAATGAGCCGCAATGGGGCCATAGCGGTGCTCCCACTCGCGGATTTTGCCGGCATAGTGCTCCAGCGGATACTGATTAGCCGCATAGTGGTTGAGCCAGTAGACATCTTTACCCCAATGCTGGATGAGCCAGATAGCGGTGTGATCGCTCAGTCCCAAATCCCAGGCAGCGTAAAGGGGCTCATGCGGGTTGTACTCGAATGCGGTGCCAATGCGCCCCTGCTCTCGCAGCAGGGCCATCTGTGCGCCGTAGATGGCTCCATCGTTGCCGGTGGAGAACGCCTCCTCGGGGGTGGAGGGGTACTCCTGGCACATGGCGGCCCCCATGGTGCGCTGCATACGGGCGTACCATTGCTTTTGGCGGGAACTGAGCTGCACCCCGCTCACCTGCTCCAGCTTTTCAAAATAGGCGGCAGCGGCATCATCCCAGCCGGGGCGGCCGGTGAGAGCATAGTCCGGGTGATCGAACCAGCTGAAGAAAAAGAAACGAAAATCCAGCGGAGTGAGCTCACCTTTGGCGGTATTTTCCATGGCTTGGGTCATCATCTCATAGTTCACACCATAGCGGCCCCCCTCGTGGGTGCTTTCCAGGATGATGGTGCCCTCTGCCGGTACGGTGTTGATGGCGCCGGTGCGAATCTCCCTGGCACGCCAGGGAGAATGCACGGAAACATGCGCCAGCTCCGATACATGCAAAAGCTGCAATGTACCGCCACGCAGGGTGGTCCCCAGGCGGATATCACTACCGTTCGCAAAAGCCAGGCGGGTGCGGGCATCTGCCACGGGGCGCAGGGCGGCTTTCTTCTGCACGCCGGTACGCTGCTTGAGCAAGGCCCCCAGATAGGCCAGGGCTCTCTCCTCGCCGCTGGCACCCGGAGGCTCGTAATCGAGGTGTTCCCAGGCGAAGCGGATTTTCTCCAGCTTCTGCTCGGCATCCGGCAGCGTTTTATCGATGATACCGGCGTGATAATTCGGGGTGAAGAGGCAGCGGTCCAGCATCAGCATCGCCACGTAGGTGGAAATCCCCAACTGGCGGGCCTTGAGTACGGCATTGCGATTCCACAAGTGCCGGTGCAGGCGGTTCTGGGCCGCATTCAGGCAAAAGCGCTGCATACGCCCACTCTTGTTTTCGATCCAATACAAGTGATTGAGCCGCCAGAGCGGGTTATCCAATCGCCCCTGCAAGGCCGGGGGCACATTCAGTCTGTGTTCGGTCTCATTCATGGCGTATCATTTCCGAAATCAAAGAAGAGCTGGTCATGCTCCGCAGCTTTTCTGCGGGTGCGAGGCACAGGTTTGGCATCTTTGATGATGCCCGATGCAGGAGGCAAGGGCAGCAGAAGCCCCTCCTCTGCGGGCGCGGAGCTTTCCTGCTTTTGCTTCTTTTCCGGGTGCTTCAGCTTGAATAAATCGCCCCATATACTATCATCCTCCACCTCCACGGGTTTCATGAGCGGCGCACGAGGTGCGGGCTCTGCGGCTTCATCGTATGCGGCTGTGGCTTGCTGCCCGGCCAGCACATTGGGCGGGGCAAATTCCACAGGAGCAAAACGCACACCGGCGGTTTCCTCCAGACGATTGATTTCTGCCGCCTTGGGAAGCTCCACCACAGGCAGCACCGGCTCCGGCGTGGGCTCTGCGTCAGGTTCACTCTCCGGGGTGGATGTTTGCTCGCCCATCTCAGCTTGGTGGCGGATGCGCTCGGCCGACGCTCGCAGAGATTCCTCACTCTGCCAGTTGAACAACGACATGATGGGCTCGGGCCGCGAGTTACGGCGGGCGGACTCACGCAGCACGCGGAACACCAGCTTGTAATCCTCCTCATTATCGCGCAAGCGCCTGGTGATTTCTTTCAGCGCCAGGTGCGTTTCCTTGAGGTCCGGGTGGCAACCATATTCATACAAAGCATTGATCAGGCTGTATGTGAGAGAGCTGCCATAATCCATCTGATGAGGCTGCACATTATTGAGTGTATCCAGGAAGCCTGTATCCACCGCCAGGCGCATGAGCATCTCTCGCGGACTGGCGTTGAAGGGCGTATCGTCCCGATTGAAATCCATGGGGTGATTCACCAGCAGATTCAAATTGCGGCGGATAGCCATGGTGCGGCCATCTTCCATGCGCACAGATGTGCGATTCTGATCACCCCAGGGGCGGAAGTTTTCCAGCGGTTGGATGGCCTCCTCCATCAGGGCGGGGGTATCAGCCATTTTGCGTTGAATAATGTATGCACCCTTGATACTCTGCACCACATAAGGATTGGTCACGCGCGGGTGCAAAGCAAAGGGCTCGCCCGGCATCAGACGGCAAATGTGCATGGCCTTCTCGGGGTGCCTGTAGACGGTGATGTTGCCATACACCTCATCGTGCGTGTTCGGCAGGATGGAATTATACAACAAATCAAAATTAGCCACCGTATCCTCCAGTTCAGCCTCCTCCAACTGCTCCACCTTATCGCGCATTTGCAGAAGGGATTCCAGCGGATTTTCCACCACTTCCCATTGATCCAGGCGGTGTGGGGGCTTCCCCTTGCTGCCACCGTACACCACGCCGTTCCAGCTGATTTGCCCGCCTTTGAACACGGGGCGCACAATGGGATACATGCGCAGACGGCTCAGGATATGCAACGCACGCCCCACATCCGGCGGCGTGTCCTCCGCCATTGCAAATTTGCCATAGGGCACCACCGAGCACCCCACCACATGGGAGCCCTCGTACAGCGGCAACCCCAGATAATTGGGTTCCTCAGCCTGCTTCAACCCCGGCATTTTCTTATCCACTAACAACATGCTGGCAAAAGGCTGAGAGGGGTCCACATAGCCGTATTGGCGCATGTGCGGATTCTCCGCCAAAGTCAGGTCCAGAGCTTCCAGCTCCAGTTCCAGTCGCTCCACGTTATTCATGTTGGCCAGGCGGTCATCAAAGGTCTTTTCAGCCATGGCGACATCCTCCCCCTGGCGAATCAGGGGTGCCATGAAATCTGCCAGGTGTTGCTTTTCATACTTGCTCAGGCCATGCCAGCCGGCCATAGGAGAATACATAAAATTGAGCCAGCGTTGGTTCATGGAGCGAAGAACCTCCTCCCCACAAAGCAGCTGAATCCAGCCTTGTTCCAGCTGCATCACCGGGTCTTTCCCGATGGACATATCAAAAAGCTTTTTCATGTACTTATCTTCCTCATGGAAAAGAGATTTGCCGCGCATGCTTTCCAACATGGGTGCCAGGCGGCGCATTTTCTCTGATGCGGTGCGGTTAATCCACGTCATCAAGCCGCGGTCCAACTTGCCGCGGGGAACGGAGCGGCGCTGCTTACCTCGCTCCCCGCCCACAGGTTTGGTATCATCCATCGTGGGAGCCAGGGGAGTCAGCATCATCCACGAGCGAACCGAATCCGGCAAATCCAGCAAGTGCAGGTTGGATATCAGGTAACAGGTGGAATAAACAGACATTTTGTTGGCCAGAGCGGCATTCCTCGTGCGGCTCCATCTTCTGCGGTACTCCACGTTGGGGTCCTTGAAATGGTGTTCCATAGCCGCCTTCATTTGCGGGAATTCCTTTTCCACCTTCATCAGGAAGGTTTCAAGCTGCTCCGGGGTGACCTGGCGAGACCCCAGCATGCGCTCCCAGAACACGCGCGAGCGGCTCTGCAAATACGCCACGGGAGAGGTCACGGTGAATTGATTCACAAAGTAGCGGCCATAATCCGGCTCCACTTTTGTGAAAAGCGGAGTGACACCATCATCCAAATCCGAATCAATCGGGCAGAAATGGTTATGCTCCCGGTTCACAAGATGGCCCGGCTGCAAAAAGGCCGCGCGCTCATCCATGAGCTGCAGCATGTCGCGCGAGGCGTGGCTGAACAGCTGATCATGCCCATTAAAGGGATTGCGGCTGCCGAACCAATCATCCGCCTCACCGCGGAAGTTTTTCCCTTCCATGACGGACTCCGGGGGCAGAAAGCCCCATGGGTCAAAGAGGCGAACATACGCACGGGCATTGAGTACATAATCATTGATGGCCTGTTGAGGTGAGCTGTGCCAGGGAGATTGGGTACCATCTGCACGTTTAATCGCCCAGAGCGGTTGGCCATCAGGCGAGGTATCCTGCAATAAATTCTCGCCGAACATGCGGTGTGTCAGGGTGAATATCTTCTCATTCTCCGCACAAAACTCGGCAAAAGCGGCAGCAGATTGATTTTCTGCCAGGGCTGCTTGCACCTGCTCGGGCAGGTGCTGCGGGTTGAAGCCAAACTCGCGCAACAAGATATGGTGGGAAGCCTGCAAGGGTGTCATCCCGCGCGCCACACCGGCAAAATAATCCGTTGTCAGCGGCAGCAGCTCTGTCAGCATCCCGATGTTGGCGCGAGTGCCCGCGCAAATACGGTGTACTTCAATCATATCAGGATTGTTAATCCACGGAGACCAGGTGGCCCAGCCATCCATATCGAATGAGGGAAGCCCCTCAAAATCCCACTTGCTGATTTTGCGGAGCCATTTGGGAGCATCCGGCAAGCTGTACAAGTTGTCGCGAATATCCGTAAGCAATCCCTTTTCCATCTCATGGTAAACGGTTTTCTTATCTTCGCCCTGCATGATACGCAGCACGGAAGCCGCCACGTTCGAGAGGTATTTTTCCCTGGTTTCCTGCACGTGCTTGCGCATATCGCTGACGGAGACGCGCTGCTCAGCCCGCGAATCCATGGAGAGAGAATGCAAGGCAAGCAAATGCGAAATGCTATTGACATCGGCCACGCGGTCACGCAACAACACCTTGCGCTCCACATCAGCAAAAGGAGCATACAGGCCCTCTCGGCGCAGACGCCTCGGGATGAAGGTATACTTAGCCCTGTGTACCTCATTCACATACTGTGCCAGGCGTTTCAGAGAGGGCTCTTCCACGCGGGACAACTCCCATTCCGGAGCAGGAAAATGGGATGCATCGTCCATGTAATGCGCTTTTCGCCACTCATTTCCCCAAAGCTCCATGAGCTGGGTTTGATACTCGGTATCATCGCGATGCTGAACGCTGAAAATGCCGCGTTCCAACACACTATCCGGCGGAAACTCTTCCACTTTAGCAGTATCTGCTTTGTTGGTATAAGCCTCCAGCGGTGGCAACTTCAGGAAATCCTGCACAAACCCAGGGTCATTGAACTCGGTAAAGTAGTTAAAATTGAGCAAGCGCAGCGCCCGTGCGGCGCGCTCCGAGAACTCCAGACCGCCCCATCTGGGGCTGTTGACCAACGCCAGACGCACCAGTTCACCCTGCTTATCAATATCGGTCTCCGCAGCAATCTTCTTGCGCTCAGCCTCGGAGATGCCCCAGGGAATAAGGGCCGCAGCATCCTTCTTGAGCACATCCCGCGGGGCTCTGAAATCGCGCAGGGCCACATGACCGGCTCCCAGCAGGATAAAGGGTAGCTCGAGGGCGGCTTCTCTCAAGTTCACATTGACATCCACCACAGATTCACCAAATTGGCGCCAATCAATATTGGAAGCTGTTTGCTGAGATTTCATCACGGCTTCCTGGGTCAGCAAGCCTGCCATCTGCCCCATCTTGCCGCCGATTAATTCGCGCATCAGCTCAAACGCCATGGCTCGGCTCACCCCCGCACCATGCAGAGCAAACTTTTTCACACCACCACCACGTTGTTTAACAAGGCGGGAAATGGACTTGGCCAGTTTTTCGCCCCCTACACGAGAGAAGAGCCCCTCCATTTGCTTCTGAACAAGCAAGCCCAGGGCTCCGGCTGTCAGCGCCACATCGGGTTTGGCTTCCGGGGCGCGATGCCGGATGTCCATGGTTGATTGCCCCAAGTCGCGAGCATAGGTAATCGCACCTGCAACCGGGCTTTTGATAAAGGACAGGACAATCTCCGGCAAAGCGCTGCCCATATCTACCATGAACTGTCCGGCAAACCCGCTGCTTTTCGGGGGCTGCAGCGGCAGCAGTTCATCTTGCGTCAGGCGCCGCAATTCATCAAAAACAATACTGTATTTATCCACCTTTTCTGCCCATTTGGCCGTGAGCGTTTCTGCATTATCCTTGCCTGCCCGGCGCAGCACAGAAGCCCCCAACTGCGCCACACCCTGGGCCAGATGGATGCCGCCGGAGGATGCCCCGCGCCGCATGGCACGCTGCACAACACGCATCACTCCCTCCCCAGTGTCGCCGCCGGGGGCGGGCATGGGCATGATGGAGCGCGCCACATGCAGAGCTACATTACGTTCCTCGCGGGTCATTTGCCCCAATTCCCGGACAGCTCGGGTCAGCTCCGGAGCATGCCGGAGCACTCGCATCGTGGGCACGGCATCCTCTTCCAACGAGGCCAATGATTCCACCCCACTTTTGATCAACCGAGCCAATGGCATAAGGCGGCGGCGTTTGGCCATCCCTTCCTCATGGGCGCGCGTGGCCAGGCCGCGGGCATTATCGGCGTGGTCGGCGCTGAGTGTTTTCAACTGGGCTGTAATATCATATTCGCGCTTACCTTCCAGCCCTGCGGTGTAAGCAATGATGTAGGCCTCGCTCCCGGCTTGTCGCAGCGGTTTCTCACTTTCGCGGGCAGACAAGGCCAAGAAGACATCTTCATCTGTGTTCGCTACGTTCAATCGTCGTGCGAGGCGTCCGCGATACTGCGGCCAGGCACTTTGCACCGTCTCGCGAGAAACATCCAGGTGATCCACCGCCCACGAACGATTGATGGCTGCGCAAAGCTGGTAATCCTGTTCTTCTTCCGTCAGATCATTAGCCTTATCCAGAATTTTATCGCGGATGGCATTGGGGATAGTGTGAACATCGCTCGTGAGCAGGCTCTTCCAGTAAGTGTCCTTTTTCGCCTGTTGCCCGGGGGGCAAAAGCGGAGTGGGCGCGGCGGGCTGCTGCCAGGCGGGCTTCCACGACGCATCGCGAAAGTATTGCTGCATTTCCTCATCTGCAAAGCCATAGCCGGTGACCGCTCCGAACACATCTTCATCTTGGTCCGGCTCCTCTTCCGGTGCTATGTAATCCTCGGGGTCGGCCCCCAGGTCCAACACCTTTGTCTGATGCGCCTCCGGGGTTTCATCCTCCGGTGTGGCGCGTTCTTCCTGCGGCTCCGGGGCTGCATCATGCAGCACAACTTCGGGCTCCTGCGTGTCTGTTGCGGGTGTATCCGCAATCGTTTTCTTTTCTATTAGTGTATTCATGATGATTATGCATATTGAGGTGAAAAACAAACCCATTGCTCGTCCCGGCGGTCCAGCCCGGACAACCATTCCGCCACGGCATCATTGCCGGATTCTGCCAGCAGGGGCAAGCCACACATCTGCAAACGGTGCAGTCGCTGTTCTGCAAGTGCATCGCCCGGGCATCCAAACGCGCCATCGTGATACAGGTTCCACAATCGGCGGCTCATGGTAAGGCGGTCTTCCCGGCGCACGGATGCTGCCTGCTCCAGACGCTGCACCAACTCCACCCGACGGGCTGCGGGAAGAGCCGCGGTGCAAATATCCACTTGCAGCGCCAGCACTTCATCCGGCGCGGTGTCGCACTCATGCACCCGGCGCAACCAGCAATTTAAATCCCGGTGTGCAGGCTCCTGCGGTGCTGCCAGAGCAGACTTGCGCTGGGCTCGGGTGATGATACCGGCACGGTCGGCCTGTTTCAGGGTCTGGGCATCTGCCGGCTCACCACGCATGGCGCGTTCCATTTGCTCCCGCACAAAGATTTCCCGGGCCTGGCGCTGCGTCTGCTCCACTTCGTGTTTCAGCTGCTCGCCCTCTTCATACTGCGGCAGCATAAGACCCGCGGGGCGGTGCAGGTAATCTCCCAGGGTGCGGACGGGATTCTGCTGCAAATTCCGCCGCCACTGCTGCAACAACACTTTACTCTCCAACGATTTCTCTTCCGCCTCCATCCGCCCTTCCGGCACAAAAACACCACGCCCTTGCTCCAGCCATTGGCGAGCAGCCTGCGCATCTCCGGACTGTACGGCAGCATCCACCCGGTGCTGCCACCGCCTGCGTGCCCGGTCGATACCGGCCAGCTCGCGGTCTCGCACTGCGCGAATGCCGGCCTCGCGGGTGTACTCTGCCGCCATTTTCTGCGCAGTCTCCCGCAAAGCCGGTGACACATCCTCCAGCGCATCGGACACTCGCGCTGCGAACGCCGATTCCCAATCCCGGCTCCATTGAGCGGGTTCGGTCTCTTCCAGTTCACTGCTGATTTCCTGCTCCATGGCTTGAAGCTTCTCGGAAAAAGCCGCAAGCTCACCGGCCGCGGCGACTTTCTCGCGCTCCTGCACCACCTGAACACCGCCCAGCACCATGGCAGAGAGCCCCTGCCCCGCTTGGCGAGCCCCGATTTCCCAATCTGTGAGACCATGCACAGAAACATGCGGCTGCTCCGCCCCATTTCTCAGCATGCCCCATTCACGTATTCGTATTGACATGGATTCAGCATGAAGCAGGCGCATCATTTCGTCAACAAACCCGGACCCTGCGCAAATGCAGAACCCTGTTGCAGCCGCTTTTTTCTGCCATTTCTCGCTATTTGCCCGCCAAAAGAGCTTATAAGATTGACAATAGAACAGGAGGGGTATATATTGGCGCGCGTATGAGCACACCCGCAAAGAGCTATAAAGATACCATTTTCCTGCCGGACACCACGTTCCCCATGCGTGGTGATCTCACTACCAAGGAGCCGGTGCGTTTAGAGAAATGGGAGAATGAAAAGCTTTACGATCGAATTACTGAGCGCCGCAAGGCGCAGGGGGCTCCCCGTTTTATATTGCATGATGGTCCTCCCTTTGCCAATGGCGATGTGCACATGGGCACAGCCCTGAACAAGGTGCTCAAAGACCTCATCGTCAAGAGCAAGACCATGGCCGGCTACTATGCCCCCTTCATCCCCGGTTGGGACTGCCACGGCCTGCCCATCGAAGCCAAAGTGGTGAAGGAATTCCAGGGTCTGGCGCCGGCTGAAATCCGCCGCCGCTGCACGGAATTTGCCCTGGGCTACATTGACCAGCAGCGTGTTTCGTTCCGCCGTCTCGGCGTGTTTGGTGATTGGTTTAATCCCTACATCACCATGCTGCCGGAGTATGAGGCCTGGATTCTGCGCGTATTCGCCAAGTTGGTGGAAAGCGGCGCTGTGTACCAATCCATGAAGCCTGTGCAGTGGAGCTACGCCCACCACACCGCCCTGGCCGAAGCCGAGGTGGAATACATGGAAGACACCTCCACAGCCATCTACGTGGGTTTCAAGATGGACGGCGCCATCAACGGCATCGACGATTGCGAAATGGTCATCTGGACCACCACACCCTGGACCCTGCCCAGCAACCTGGCCATTGCCCTCAACCCCGAGTTCACCTACGTGGTGGGCCGCTATGCCAAGGATGGTGAAACCCGCCGTTTCGTCATTGTGCGCGAACTCATCGAAACCTTCACCGCCAAGACCGGCTGGACGCTGGAAGAAGAGCTTACCACCTTCAAGGGCAACGAATTGGAGAAGCGCACGGCTCGCCATCCCTTCCTTGACCGCGAATCCCTCATCATCAACGCAGCCTATGTGACCACGGATGCCGGTACCGGCGCTGTGCATATTGCCCCCGGCCATGGTGCAGATGACTACGTGGCCGGCATGGCCTACGGGCTGCCCGTTCTTTCTCCGGTAGACGATGACGGCAACTACACCGCAGAATGCGGCCTGCCCCACCTGGTGGGCAAGCACGTCTTCAAGAGCAACGAAGACATCATCACCCTGCTGGTGGAAGCCAACCGCCTACTGGGCCGCGAGGAGTTCACCCACCAGTACCCGCACTGCTGGCGCTCCAAGACCCCCATCATCTTCCGCGCCGTGAAGCAGTTCTTCATCAGCATGGAGAAACTCCGCCCCGTGGCGCTGGAACAAATCGACAAGACCGAATGGATGCCCGCCTGGGGCCGCAACCGCATTTACAGCACGGTGGAGGCCCGCCCGGACTGGTGTATCTCCCGCCAGCGCACCTGGGGTGTACCGCTGCCCGTCTTCTTCGATGCCGAAGACAAGCCCGTCCTCACCGCCGAAATCGTGAACAAGGTGGCCGACCTGGTGGCCGAACACGGCACCAACATCTGGTTCGAGCTCAGCAGTGAACAGCTCTGCGAAAAACTCGGCCTGCCGACCGGTCTCCGCAAGGGTAAGGACACGCTCGACGTGTGGATTGACTCCGGCTGCTCCCACGTTTCCGTGCTGGAAACGCATCCCGAGCTCGCCGCCCCCTGCGATGTGTACTTGGAAGCAACAGACCAGCACCGCGGCTGGTTCCAGAGCTCGCTGATGCTCTCCTGCGCCTGGCGCGGTACAGCCCCCTACAAGAAGGTACTGACCCACGCTTTCGTGGTGAACCAGGACCGCTCCAAGCTCTCCAAGAGCGCCCAGGGCACATACCAGAAGCCCACCAATGCCAAGTATTTCTACGAGAAGTACGGCGCCGATATCGTGCGTCTGTGGGTGAGCAGCGTGGACTGGCAAAACGAGGTTCCTTTCGGTGAAGACCTCTTCAAGCAGATTACCGACCCCTACCGCCGCCTGCGCAACACCCTGCGCATTCTGCTGGCCAACCTGAAGGGTTACAACGGCGCCCGCCCGGCCGAACTGGCCCCCACGGATGCCTGGATTCTGGAGCGCACCAACACGCTTATCCGCGAGGTACGCGCAGCCTACGATGGCTACGAGTTCCGCAAGGTATTCATGGCTATCAACCAGTTCTGCACCAATGATTTGTCAGCTCTCTACATCGACATGACGAAGGACAGCCTGTACTGCGATGCCGCCGATGCGCCCCAGCGCATCAGCAAGCAGTTCGCCATCGCTCGCGTATTCGATACTTTGGTGAAGCTGCTCGCTCCCATCCTGGTGTACACCTGCGACGAGGCCTGGGAACACGCCGGCAACGCCGGCTCTGTGCACGAACAGGACTTCCCCGAACCCTGCGCCGAATTCGATGCCGGTCTCACCGCACCCTTCGCTCGCCTGCAGCAAATCAAGAGCGTGATTCAGGTAGCCATCGAAGCGCAAATTAAGGCTAAGGCTTTCAATAAGAACAACGAGGCTGTGGTGACGCTCACCATCCCCGCTGACGAGGATGCCCAGGTGACAGCTCTGCTCTCCCATGCAGAGTTTGCCAAGGAGTTCTTCATCATCTCCGACCTGCACGTGCAGACGGGCGAGGAACTGGCTGCTACCGCAGAGAAGACAGCCTATGGCATGTGCCCCCGCTGCCGCCGCTACGAGCCCGCAGTGAATGAAGAAGGCCTGTGCGCCCGCTGCGCTGCCGTGATGGCCTGATGGATAAAACCAACACATACTCCTTAACCACCAACCACCCCGCCGCACATACCAAGCTGTGCGGCGGGGCTTAAGCAACAAGATGAAACAACGCACCACCCTGTACTTAATCCTGCTCATCATCTGCCTGTACCTGCTGGATCAGGTCAGCAAATGGTACATTGTTTTCAACTACGAGCTCCCCACCCCCTACTATCTGGACCGCACACATGTCATCACCGACAGCGCTATCATGAACTTTGATATTGTGCGCCTGCACAATACCGGTGTGGCTTTCGGCATGGGCAATGGCACGGCATGGGCTCCCATTTTGTTCCTGGGCGTTCAAGTGGTAGCACTGGTGCTGCTGGTGGTGGGATACCGCCGCCATTTCTTCTGCACCAAGCTGCTGAAGTTTGCCTGGGCCTTCATCATGACCGGTGTGCTGGGCAATATGACGGACCGCCTCACGCAGGGCTTTTTCCTGCCCGGTGCAGAAAAGCTCTCCTTCATGCAAAACTTGCTGAATGGCTACGTGGTGGATTTCCTGGACTTTTCTTTCCCCTTTATCCCGACGGAAACTTTCCCCATGGGCTACCACTGGCCTTCATTCAACGTGGCCGATTCCTGCGTGTGCATTGCCGCAGGTCTTTTCCTGATTGCCAGCTTCCTGCCCCAGCCGCAAGAAGAGAAGAAAGCCTGATTTCCTCATTCCATGTCACTTGCCATCAAAGCCCTTGGATATATCGCCGTACTGATGGCCCCTGCGCTGGCTGCTTTTGAAAAGCCGGTGCAAACCATCAGGCTGAACTACGGGCAAGATGCTGTGACCGTTGTTTTCCGGAGCAAAAGCTCCCCCATTGCCAAGGCAAAGCCCCTGTGCGACTGCACCACCACCACCCAATCCGGCCATACGCTGACGGCCCACGTTGATACTTCTGAATTCGACCAAACCGTTGATAAGCACATTGATGTAACCACTGCTGACGGCAAGAAAACCAAGCTGACAATGCACTTTGAAGTGCCCCAGGCTGTGGTGCTGAGTGCCCGCAGTTTACAGTGGCAACGTGGTGCGGACCCTACACCGCAGGTGCTGCGCCTCACCCTTCCAAAGGGCTCCCCCGTGCAGGACATCACCGAGGCTTCCATCTCCGGAGATGATTTTTTCTTCTCCCCTGAGAAAGGGAAAAAAAAGCGAGAATTCTTGGTGACAGTGACCCCGAAAAGCACGGCAAAAAAATGTTTCAATCGTCTTATCATCAGCACATCCTCTGCTGATCCGCGCTACGCTCGCTTCATTGTTTACCTCCAGGTGCGCTGAGGCCCCGGCCGAAAAAATCCTACCACTCAACTATTTTTTTGTTGCAATATCTCGCATGTGCGGATATGATGAGTATTGCAGAAAGGTGTACGCACCGCTGCATTCCTGAACCAAAAAATAGAAAGAGGTACACACCATGCAGACATCCAATGTTGAAACAAACATCATTGTTACCGGCCGCCATATTGAGGTCACCGATGCCATCCGCGAGTTCGCTACCAAAAAAATTCAGGGTATCCATATTGATTACCCCAAAATTGTAGAAGCTCGTGTGGTTGTAGACGTGCAGAAAGACCGTCAAATGGCCGAAATCGTCTTGTTCTGTGCCGATCATATCACCATCCAGGCGTCCACCGTGGCCCCCGACTTGTATGCCGCCATCGATGAGACCGTCACCAAGATTATGCGCCGCATGAGAAAGCACAAGACACGTCTCATGAAGCACTTCCGTCCGCACCGCTCCCGAAGCATCCGTAAGCTGGACGAAAAGGTATACGAGGAAGATGTACTCGACTTCGATGTGGACATTGATGCTCCTGAAGATCCCAAGCCCGTGCGCATTTCTCGTGAAGGCTATGACCTGAAGACCATGTATAAGGAAGACGCCATCATGGAGCTTGAGATTTCCGGCAAGCCCTTTGTGCTTTATCGCAATGCACGCCGCAATGTGCTGCAAATTGTGTACCGCATCCGACCGGGTGAATACTCCATCATTGAGCTGGGCAACGAGCTCAAGGCCTGATGCCGACTCATACCTTGAAAAACCGCTCTCGGGAAATCTCCCGGGAGCGGTTTCTTGCTGTAAAAACGCGGGAATAAAATCCAAACAGTCCTATTCCCACTGGCGTTCATCAAAGCATGTTACTTGCGCTTCAATTTGGGTGCTGTAGAAGTCTTCTTATTGTTGACCAGAATCGCCGTAAACTTGGCTTTCTGGGCAGCCTTGCGCTTTTTGGCGTTCGCGCTGCATGCCACCAGAATGATGAGAAGCAGGACGATACCGCCAATCACCCCAAACTGCACGGGGCCGGGATTATCCAAGCCAAGAGCTTCGATAAGCGTACGATTGGAACGGCTGCCTGCTGACGCTTCCTTTTTCTCCGTTGACTCAGGAGTCTCGACAGATGCAATGGGCTGTTCAGTTGTTTGTTTCGCATGCTCGGCCTCCTGCTTGCGGCGCAGGGCCTCGCGTGCACCAGGCGTGCTGCCAAGCGCCGTGATGCGGGGTTCATCGATAGTCGTAGACTCCACCTCGGGTGTGGTCTGAGCCACCCCGCCACCGGCAAGAGATGTGCCTTGGCGGGCAGCCTCGTCTGCATAGAGCTCTTTGATGCCACTTCCTACGGTAGAGGAACCAAGAGCCGTCTTGCCACCGGTGGAATCCAGTACCTGCAACTCGCCGCGGTCTTCTTTGGGCATTTTGGCGTAGAGAGAGAGGCGCGTAAAGCGCTTTTTCTTGTCGTCCGTCACTTCGCGGAAGAGGTATGTACCATCACTCAGCTGAAGAGCCTCGGCATTCTTCATACCGAACTTCGCAGCGGCTTCGTTCTTAACCTGCTTCCACTTCGGGCTCTCTACCTTATCGCCGGCAAGCACTTTGGCATCTGCCAAGCCTTCTTTGCGGGGCACCGGCTGATTATAGGTGACGGTGATACAAATAGCTTGCTCTGTCTTGGTATCAAAATCAATGGCAATCTTGCGGCCATCCTTGCGCCAGGTTCGGCGCACAGATACATCAGAAAGCACTTCATAGGTGTAATCCTTGGTAAAGCTGTCTGCCTCTGTGCGGGTGAGTGGCAGGCGCAGATCTGTCAATTCCAATGCCTGAACCAGGGAAGACATGGCCAGCACCGTGACCATAAAAGATTTAAACATAAATTGCATCGCAGATAGGGTGGATTGTTAAAACGCCACGTATTCTACCACACAACATACGACATATCAAGCCTATATCCACTACAAGATGTTATCAGATATGAATAACTCCAACAATGAGGCAATGGGCAAAGCAAACCGATGCAAGCAGGCGCCCAACTGATGAAAAAACATGCTCCGAGAAAACCACGGAGCATGTTGACCACATGGGTAGGCGGACTTTTTTATTTCACAGCCGCAGCAGCTGCCTGAATCTTATCCGCAAAGGGGTAGGTGCGCAGGCCAATGACGCGCCCCTTTTCATCGATGGTAAAGCCATAGTGGCGGTCGCCGATACGGACATCGGTGATGTAGCCCTGATCGTTGCGAGTGAGCCACGCGTATTCCACGTTGAAGTTCACCAGAGTGGGAGAGCCGGAGCCCCAGGGATGGAGCATGGGCAACTTGTTTTGACCGGCGGAGAGCACATCCAGATAGAACACCACCTCGTTGATGTTGGACTTATACCCCTGCAAGTAGCGCAGGATGGCGCCAATGAGACGAGATTCGGAGCGAGCCCAGTGGTGATTAGCCTGTGTGGCCAATGTTTCCTGTTGCGAACCGAGGAACCAATCAATATCACCACGCATGAACACCTTGTTGCGGTAGGGGCTCTTCTGCCAGTATGCTTTCCAGGTATCAGCCCAGGTTTCTTTCTTACCATCCCAGAGCCCACGCTGCTTGAAACGCTCCTGCGTCAGGTTGAGATCCCACCATCCTGTTTCGTTGGCAACGATATCACTGTTGGTACCGGCATTGGTGGCGGCGTAATAGTTCTGGTCCCCCCATCGGCGGTTCAAATCCTTGTTGGCGCGGCTGCGGACATAGGCGTCCAGCGAGTGGCACACTTCATGGGCCAGCACAAAAGTGTAATAATCGCCGCTGGCGGCTCCCTTGGCGCCGAAGCACTCCTCCGTGAGCTTCACCATATCGCCGTGCATTTCAGCGATATTGTTACCCACAGCCATGCTGAAGGTATTCTTGTTGGATTCGAAGATGTAGCACATGGCATCGCGGCCATCGCCGTAGTTCAAACCGATGGAGATGTGGTCATCCGGGAAAAGAATGGGAGCGTGATAGCGCAGGGTATCCCAAGTGGCGCGCAGCTGTCCTTCGGTGCTGCGGTTGTTATCTGCCAGAGGCATGCCTTTGTCCAGGTAGGCCTCGCGATCAAGCCCGGTCAGGCCCAGAGCATCCGCCACAGCCACGCGGTGAGCTGCAGAATCCGGCAGCAAACGATGCAACACAATCCAATTCATGGTGAAAATGCCGGGCACGTGGTGCATATCACCATAGCTCAGCACTTTGCCCTTTTCGCTCTTCACCCAGGCCTCCTCCAACACACCACGCTGCAAGAAGGGGTACTTCTTCACATGCGCAGCCAGCATATACCAGGCTGTCTGGCGGCGGGCAGGTGTATTTTGAGCCACAGCCCAGCGAATCCAGCCGGTCATCAGCTGGCGATAGCGCTTGAGCCCCTTCTGCTCATCCTCTTCCAGTATCTTACCTAAGTCTTTCTCATGCCCATCGTAGAGTTCTTTTTCTATGCGGGAGAGGTTGCCGGCCCAGCTGTCGGGGTTCACCCCCAGAGCACCCACCAACTCGCGCCCGGCGTTGCCACCCAGCACCATATCAGGTGTACCATCACCATCAAAATCGGCCACCGTCACGTGGGCACCGTTGAGGTCGCGCACAAACTTTTCTTTGGGCTGGTTCTCCAGCATCACTTCCATGTATGCCCCCTGACCAATGTTATCCTTAGCGGCTTCATTCATCCAGGCATGCAGGGTGCCCCAGTTGATGCCATGCAACAAATCAGTGCGGCCATCGTTGTTCAAATCACCCACACCGGGGGCAATGTTATAGGAGCGGCGGTAAATCACCTGCTTCTCCGGGGCAAAGCTGATGTGGCGAATCTTTTTCACGCCCCCTTCAATGGTGTAATGTTCTGCCGAGCCTTTGAAGTAATACAGCCCATCGTTGTAGCCTGCCACCAAATCCGGGGTGCCATCATTGTCATAATCCAGCAGCGCGAAGTGGCGCACCGGCAGTTTCATATCCGCCCCGGTGGTGTCCTTCACCGAGGAGCCTATTTCCAGTGCGGGTACATCTTGCCCCAGCACGTAAGCCTGCACCAGCGTGCCATCCGGCTTGCGGATGATGATTTTGTTGTCTTCCAATACAGCAGCTCCATCTGTTTCACACTCAGCCCGGGCTGTGGTGCGCAACACTTGAGGCTCCGCAAAAAGAAGCTTACCCCGCGTGGATTCATTGACGCTGTACCACAGGCGTGAATCAGCCTGGATGAGCAAATCCGCCTTGGGGCCTTTGGTATAGATAGCCATAGGGTTGCGGTGTCTCTGCTGCTTACCGGCACCAGGGGTAAACTCCGGCAAGGGTCCCGTGTAGCAGAACTCGCGCACGGGCGGTGCTACCTCATAGCGACTATCATGCAGGTGCATGGTCGCCTTGGTGTAGCCGCCGCGCCCATCCGTCACCACTACATCAAAAGATGTCTTGCCCGTACGGGCAAAGGCTTCGTCGGGCGTGTAGGTGAATGAACCATCGCCGTTGCTCTCCACCTTGCCACAATCAGGCTGGGTAAAAGAGGCCACACGCATCTTGTCCTGGTCTACATCATACGTGAAGCGGTGCAGGATACTCCCCGTCACCGAGGGCCGGGAGGTCTCCACCAAATGAGACTGATCAAACACCTGAGGTGCGTGGTTATCATACAACACGGCCACCGTGGCTGCGGATACCGGCTTGTCAAAAATATGAACTTGGTCCAAGGATGCGTTGTTGGTGGCGATAGACTCAAACTTGCCCTTGAGCGGGCCCGCAGGAGTCGTGCCGGTGGCTACTTCCTTGCTATCGATGTACAACACAACCTTGCCCGTCGTGGCATCGCGAGTGAAGACGATGTGGTGCCAGTCCCGGTCGGTAATGGGCAGAGGCGACACCACGATGTTGCGCCCCTGATAGCGCAGGCCTACCTGGCCTTTGTCGTTCATTACACCCCACAGTGCTGTGTAGTTCGAGCCGACCACGCCACGCTTGTTCGGAGCACCACTCAGGCGGGTCCAGTATGAGAAGGTCATCGAGCCATTGAGCCAATGCAGTTCCTTCGTGGTTGTAAGCACGCGTCCGGGCGCTATACCGGACCACTGACGCCCGGAAATCCATGCCCCGTCATCGGCCACCATCTTTTCATTCAGCAGTAAATCATCGCTCTTACCGCTCAGTTCCATGGTGCTGTTAGCATCGCACTTCAGTGGCATCGGCATGTTGTGCCAATCGCGCCCTTCATCAAAGCTCCAATGCGCTTTGAGGGCATCAAAATCATTCTCTTGTGCCGCGGCCACAGCGCCGCAAGTCATGGCCAATATGGCCATGAGCGCGCGAACGGGTAAAACAAATCGAGTCTCCATACGGCGGTAATATACCATACTCATCTCATACACCGCAACCAAAAAAGGCTTGAGATTAAGCTCCAATGCCCCCGAAGTCATTATGCCTGGTGGGTCAATACTTTCAGCCAGAGAAGAGTTTGCGGCCTTCAAAAATCATCATTTAACTCGACAAAAGAGAAATATACTGATATCCTGACGCCAGGACCTCAACCACATACAACACATGGACACAAACTCTGCATCTTCTCTTCCCGGCAACGAACAAAGCTCCAACGCACTGGCCATCTGGGCTCTTGTCATGGGTATTCTTTGCTGCGCTCCTGTCGGCGTCATTCTGGGTATTATTGGCTTGAATAAATACAAGCAAGGCAGTAATGGCTGGATTATGTCCCTCATTGGTCTGATTATTGGCGCTGCAAGTATTGTCCTGAACGTCATCTTTACAGCAGTGAGCCCGGAAATGCAGGAAATGCTTGAGCTCATCCAAACACAAATGTAATGATGGCTCCCGGTGGCAGCCACATGATGAAACCCATCACTTATCTTATCATCGGAGGGCTATGCGTATGCGTAGCCCTTTCGCTGTTGCCGGAGGGCCTGCTGCCATTACCGGAATGCCACATTCACCGCCTGACCGGCCTGCTCTGCCCGGGGTGTGGCACCACCCGCGCTCTGCGCGCCCTCCTGCACGGGGATTTTGCCCTTTCCCTGCGTCAGAATCTGCTCTTGCTGCCCGGTTTTGTGTGGTTAGCAGCGCTCACCCTCATCAAGGGTAACAAGCTCTTTAACGGGCTGCTGTGGGGCGGTATAGCCATCATCGCACTCTTCACCCTTTTGCGCAACCTCCCCTGTCCGCTCTGCGAGCTGTTGCGTCCCCTTTGAATAAAGAGCAACCGCGCCCAGTAAGAAACCGGCGCGGTTGCAGGAAAGATGTGGCTGGGCTTATCAGCTGGCCATGATGATGGCGCCTGTCAGCACGAAGATGGCGATGATAATCCAGAGGATGACCAGGCCCTTGCCCTCGGCAGCAGCGCCGGTACCCTGCAGGTGGCTGTACTTGCCACGCACGCGCCCCTTCTTCATGAAGCCGTCGTAGTTCTTCTGCAGCAGGGTTGCTTCTACCTGGCGCATCATGTCAAGCAGTACACCCACGAGAATGAGGAGGGAGGTACCGCCAAAGAACTGGGTCACCACCATGGGCAGCGTCCCCCAGACAGAAAGCAGACAGGGCAAGAAGTAAATCAGCGTCAGGAACAGAGAACCGGCGAAGGTCAGGCGGGACATGGTCTGATCCAGGAAGGTGGCGGTGGGGACACCGGGACGCACGCCGGGGATGTAGCCGCCGGTACGCTTCAGATCCTCTGAAATCTGCTGGGGATGGAACATGGTAGCCACCCAGAAGTAAGAGAAGAAGTAAATCATGGCAGCAGAGATGAGGTAGTACCAGATGTCATTCACGGAAAGACATGCAGCCACGATGGAATGCACCACGCTGTCAGCGGAGAAAATCTGAGCAACCAGCAACTGGGGAAGAGCCAGAATTGCGGTGGCAAAGATAACGGGCATCACGCCGGAATAGTTCAACTTGAGGGGCAGATACTGCGTGCCGCCCTGGGCAATCTTGCCGCGGCCAATCACGCGCTTGGCATACTGCACGGGGATGCGGCGCTGAGCCTGCGTCACCGTCACCACCAGGGCTACCACCAGCACCATGAAGGCGATGAGAGCCACCATGCCGAGAGAACCCAGGGGGTTGATTTCGGTACCATTCATCACGCAAGTCTTCCAGGCAATGGAGAATGCACCGGGGAGAGCATGAATGATGTTCACGGAAATGATGAGGGATACACCATTGCCCACCCCGCGCTCGGTAATCTGGTCACCAATCCACATGAGGAACATGGTACCCGTCACAATGATGAAAATGGTGGAAAGCGTGAAGACCCAACCGGGGTTCATCACCAAATCACCCAGACCGGAAAGGCCGATCATCTCGGGGTTGCGCAGAGATTGCGTAAGCAGGTAGCCCTGTACCACAGCTATGATGATGGCGATGATACGCGTGTAGCGGGTCATCTTCTGGCGGCCGCCTTCCTCACGCAGCATCTTCTGCCAGGAGGGAATGACAGCACCCATAAGCTGGGTCATAATGGAAGCGGAAATGTAGGGCATGATACCCAGAGCAAAAATGCCGCACTGCTGCAAACCGCCACCGGAGAAAATGGTGAGGATGGCGCCGAGAGCCGCCAAGGGGCTGTCGCTGTCCTGACTGGCCTTGGCCATGTAGTCGGAGAGGGCCTGCACATCCACGCCCGGCAGGGGCAAATGAACACCCAAGCGCACGATGACAATCATGGCAAGGGTGAAGAGGATACGGCTCCGGAGCTCCGGTACCTTCATGCTATTAGCAAATGCGGATATCATGTTACCTGATGTTTTGTGAAAATGAAAATGCAGTGGTGTGGGGCGGCATGGCGAGGTGCCTGCACGGGGCATTATGTGCCTGGCGTCTGTCCTTGCTGTTTGCTCATATTCGGGCTCGTTTCGGGTGGCGTTTTATCCCTTCCCGTTCCCACACAGGCGCCGGGTGGCACTGCACCACCCGGCTCTGTGTTTGAATTGTTGTACTGATGTAACTACTGTACCCTTTCGGGCAGGTAGTCATCAGGCATTGGCGCTCAGCACCGTGAGGGTGCCGCCAACGGCTGCAATCTTCTCAGCAACGCTCTTGCTGGCGAAGTCGACCGTGACGTTGAGAGCCTTGGTCAGCGTGCCGTTGCCCAGAAGCTTAACGGCATCGCAGTTGCCCTTGACGAGACCGGTAGCGCGAAGCTCGTTCTCGGTCACCGTAGCGCCGGCTTCAAAGAAAGCCTCGAGCTGGCACAGGTTGATGATGGCGATGTTGGCCTGGAAGCGGGCGTTGTTGAAGCCCTTCTTGGGCAGACGGCGATGAAGGGGCATCTGGCCACCTTCAAAGCCGGGACGGATGGAGCCACCGGAACGAGCCTTCTGGCCCTTGTTGCCCTTACCGCAGGTCTTACCCAGACCGGAGCTTTCACCGCACCCGAGGCGCTTCTTGCGATGCTTGGCGCCGGGATTGGGCTGAAGTGTGTGAAGTGTCAACATGATGTTTAATCTATGTTTTAAGGGTTAATCTCAGACGGAAGCGTCCTTCTTCTTCTTGCCGCGGGCGGAGAGGACCTGATCAGCAGTGCGCATGGAAAGCATGGCCTGCATGGTGGCCTTCACCACGTTAGCAGCATTGGCGGAACCAAGGGACTTGGCGATGACGTTGGTAACACCGGCGGCTTCCAGCACGGAACGCACCTTGGCGCCAGCCACAAGACCGGTACCGGGAGTAGCGGGCTTGAGAACAATCTTGGCGCCACCGAATTCGGTGTAGGTCTCGTGGGGGATGGTCTCGTTGACCACAACCACGTTCTTCATGGCACGCTTGGCAGCCTCGGTGCCCTTGCGGATAGCGTCGGACACTTCGTTGGCCTTGCCGAAGCCGTAGCCAACCTTACCCTTCTGGTCGCCCACCACGATGAGAGCGGAGAAGGAGAAGCGGCGACCACCCTTGACCACCTTGGCGCAACGGTTCACGTACACCACTTTTTCCATCAGCTGAGGACCATCCTCAACGGGAGCCTCGCTGCGGCGACCACCCTCACGACGGGGAGCGCGGGAACCGCGGGCGCCACCATCACGACGGGGAGCGCGAGGAGCACGCTGTGCGGGAGCCTGCGTTGTCTCTGTGGCCTGAGCCTTCGTTTCTTCTGTGTTCATTGATATGACCTTTCTTCTTTAGAATTTCAGACCAGCTTCGCGGGCGGCGTCAGCCAGGGACTTCACCTTCCCGTGATAGAGGAAACCACCGCGGTCGAACACGACTTCAGTGATACCGGCGGCCAGGGCACGCTCAGCAACCAGAGCACCCACCTTGGCGGCGGATTCCAGGTTTGCCTTCTTCATGTCCACGTTCTTCGTGCAAGCGGAGCAGATGGTAACACCGGTGGTGTCATCAATAACCTGTGCGTACACGTGCTGATTGGAGAAATTAACGGCCAGACGAGGGCGTTCAGGCGTACCGGAGAGCTTCTTGCGGATACGCGCATGAATACGGCTGCGGATGGCTTTGCGATTGATAGTGCTCATATTCTAGTAAACTTTCTAAGGGTTTGATGAGATGATTACTTGCCAACGCTCTTGCCTTCCTTGCGGCGGATGTACTCACCAACATAGTGAATACCCTTGCCCTTGTAGGGCTCCGGCGGATAGTAGCCACGCACTTCGGCGGCGAACTGGCCAACGATCTGCTTGTCGATACCTTCCACCTTGACCTTCGTGTTGTCGGTCACCGTGACGGTCACGCCCTCGGGGATGGGGTGAAGGATGGGGTGAGACTTGCCCAATGCCAGGTCCAGAGCCTTGCCTTTAACAGCGGCCTTGAAACCCACGCCCACAATTTCCAGCTCCTTGATGAAGCCCTTGGAAACACCCTCAACCATGTTGGCGAGGAGGGAGCGGTTGGTGCCATGAAGAGCGCGAAGCTTGCGGGATTCATCAGCGCGGCTCACGGTGAGCACAGCGCCGTCCACAGCTGCGGTGATGCCCTCGGGCATCGTCCAGCTAAGCTCACCCTTACCACCCTTGACGCTCACGCTGCCACCATTGATGGTGACGGTCACGCCAGCGGGAATAGCGATATTTTTCTTACCTACTCGAGACATTTTAGTTCTAATAAGGTTAGGGGTTATACTTTACCAAACGAGCGCGATGAGCTCGCCACCAATCTTGAGCTTGCGGGCCTTGGCGCCCGTCATCATACCGGAGGAGGTGGACACGATGGAGATACCCAGGCCGTTCATCACGGTCGGAATCTCTTCGGAATGCACGTACTGGCGGCGGCCCGGCTTGGAGCAGCGCTTGACGTCCGTGATAACGGGCTTGCCGGCGGGGGTGAACTTGGTCTTCACAAAGATGGCCTTGTCCTTGCCTTCGCCCTTCACCTCAAAGGACCAGATGTAGCCTTCCTCCTGGAGGATGCGGGCCACTTCAGCCTTGATGTTGGAATAGGGAGCAGAGCATGCCTCGTTGCGGGCATTACCGGCGTTCTTGACGCGGGTAAGGAAATCTGCGATAGGATCACTTAATACTGCCATGGTCGTAAATGGTGTTAGGCGTTTTCTTCAGTCTTCTTGTTGGGCTTGCGGAAGGGAATACCCAGCTCTGCAAGCAGGTCACGACCTTCTTCATCCGTGGGAGCAGATGTCACAAAGATGATGTCGAAACCGATGTTGCGCTTAATCTGATCCAGCTCAATTTCAGGGAAAATGGACTGATCAGGGATACCGATGGCGTAGTTACCGCGGCCGTCGAAGGACTTGGTGGGCAGGCCACGGAAGTCGCGAATGTTGGGGGCGGTAATGTTGATGAAACGATCCAGGAACTCCCACATACGGGTGGAACGCAGCGTCACACGGGCGCCGAGGACTTCACCCTCGCGGAGTTTGAAGTTAGCCACGCTCTTGCGGGCATAGGTCATGGAAGGCTTCTGGCCGGTGATTTTAGCGATTTCAGCAACAGCATCCTCAACAGCCTGCTTGCGGTCGGGGTGCTTGCCCATGCACGTGGTCACCACAATCTTTTCAAGACGGGGAATCTGGTGCACGTTGGTGTACTGATGCTTCGCCTGGAGGGCCGGAACGACCTTCTCCTTATAGTATGTAAGCAATGATGGAGTGCTCATAATGTTAGCGGGTCAGCTCTATGGTTAATATATTGATGATTGATGGCTTAAGCGCGGAGTGTCAGGCTTGGGGCCTTAGCTCACTTTCTTCACATTGGAGATGTGGATGGGGCCGTCAACTTCCTTGATACCGCCTTCGGGGTCAGACTCGGAGGGCTTGGTAGCCTTCTTGATGGTGCGAGCACCTTCAACAACCACAGTCTGCTTCTTGGCGTTCAGGGAAAGAACGACACCACGCTTGCCCTTGTTCTTGCCAGCGATAACTTCGACGTTATCACCTTTCTTCACGTGGGTCTTCATCGTGTTGTGTTACTTGTTTACGAGTTCGAGCCACACTACACCTGTAGTGCGGGGCGCATAATTTACACTGTCATACGCCCAACGTCAAGCACAATTTCGCGTTAGGAGCACTTTTCTTGTGAAATTTATGCATTAATGAGCAGAAAAGATGAGTTTGCGTGTATGGCAGAAGCGGCAAATGAGGCAGACGGAAGCCACCAGGAGGATGGCAATGAAACTGACCCACGCCCCGGCGGCCCCCATGGCAGGCCGCACCCAATCCGTGCAAATGAACACATAGGCCAGGGGCAGCCCCACAAACCAATAGCTGACGATGTTGACCCAGGTGATGACGCGCGTATCGTGGCAACCACGCAGCAAGCCGGAAGCGATAGCCTGGGCCGCATCCACCAACTGATAAATGGCACAATACACCAGCAACACGAGCACCAAATCAGCCACGGCGTCCGAGCTGGTCATGCCACCGACGATTTCATGCCGCCAATGCAGCATCAGCGCCACCAGGATGGCTACCACAGCAAAGGTGAACAGGGAGGATGTTTTGACAAGTGTATCAAAGGGATCCTTGCGCCCGGCACCCACGAAATAAGCAGAGCGAATGGACACCGCCACCCCCAAACTGAGAGGGAGGGTGAAAAGTAGGCGGGAGATATTCATCGCCACTTGCTGGGCGCCCATGACAGCGCTACCCAGCGGCGTAATGAACAACATGACCGCACCAAAAAAGCCCATCTCGCACATGGTAGCCACCCCCAGCGGGAATCCCAGGTGGAAAATCTTCTTCACTGTGCGTGGGCAAGTGGGGCGCCAAGCTAACAACGCATGCGCATGCGCGCGATGCTCCGGCATGGCATACAAAATGCCCAGCAGGGAGAGGAAAATGAACCAGTGCACAATAGTTGTGGCAAGGCCGCAACCGGCACCACCCATGGCAGGGATGGGCCCCCACCCCAAGACAAACAGGAAGTTGAGAGGGATGTTAATCAACAATGCGACCAAAAACACCACCATACCCGGCCAGGTCTGGCGATACCCCTCAAAGCACCCCAACACCACGCGCTGCATGATACTGGCCGGCACATTCAGAATCACCAGGTAAAGATACATGCGTGCGGTGGATACCATTGCTTCATCATCTGAAACCAGGCCAAAAATACCACTGGCTATCAGCAGGAGCACCAACTCCACCAACATGAGGCGCAGGGAAAGATTTTTGGCATTGCAAAGCAAAGACCCCACCCTGCTCTCCTGAGAAGCCCCGCGCAGGCGGGCTACCATGGGGCTCACGATGGTCACAATAGCACCCACAGACATCATGATGGGTGCAATGATGGCTACCCCGAGAGAGACGGCCGCCAAATCCGTGAGTCCCGCCTTGCCCGCCACAATGGTATCCGTCACAGCCATGCCAATGCGGGTAAGGTTGGCAATGTAAAGCGGCAGCGTCAATACAATCAGTTTCCACAATTCTGTGGGATTCAACCAATTTTTCCAGGAATGTTCTTTCATGAGTAATACGTGGGAAGAAATTATTGCAGGAAACACTTGCGCCGCGTGCGCGAGAAGCGAATAAGAAACAAGATGGCAGCCAACGTCAGCGCGACGATGAAGCTCACCCAGGCACCGGCAGGCCCCATGGCCGGCACAATCCAATCGGTGCGCACCAGGGTGTATGCCAGAGGGAAGCCCACCAACCAATAGCAACAAAGATTAATCCAGGTGATGATTCGCGTATCATGGCAACCGCGCAACAAGCCGGAAAAGAGCGCCTGCGTGGCGTCCGGCAGTTGGTAAAACGCGCAGAAGAGAATAAGTAGCTGCGCCAGCTCTATCACAACGGGGGAATCTGTATACAGCATCACTATATCGCGGCGGAAGATGATACTGAGCACCATCACCCCGGATACCAATACAAAAGCCAGTAAACTCACCGTGCGCACCATGGCATCGAAGGCCTCTTTTCGCCGGGCGCCCACATGATAGGCCGCGCGGATGGAAGCCGCGATACCCAGGCTGAGCGGCAGCATGAAAATCACCCCCGATACATTGATGGCCACTTGCTGGGCACTCACCATCAGCTCACCCAGAGGCGCTATGATCAGCATAACCACACAAAAAAAGCCTAATTCGCACAAAGAAGCAATGCCTATGGGCAAGCCCAATACAAAAATACGGCGGCACAAGCTGGCATCGACCTTGCGTGGCGTAAACATCTGCAGAGCATGCAGGCGGTGCTGCCGGGAAACGAACATGAGCAAAATCAATCCACCCACAATCATCCAGTGAATCAAGGCTGTGGCCAAACCACACCCGGCACCCCCCAACGCGGGCATTCCACAATACCCCAGCACAAATACCAAATCCAGCGGCACATTGAGCGCCAGCCCTAACAACGCCAACACCATGGCCGGACGCGTCTGCCCATACCCCTCAAAATTCCCCTGCACCGCTCGCAACATGACACTGGCCGGCACGCCCAACATCATGTAATAAACATACCAGGCGGCTTTGCTCGCCAACACGGCATCGTCTGTCACGTAAGGAAAAATAAGGCTCCCTGCATACAATGCCAGCAGCTCCACCACCATGAGTATGTATGCTAACACTTTGGCATTATTGAGCAGCAAACCTATTTTCCCCTCACACCCTGCACCACGCAAACGCGACACCATCGGCCCCACAATCGTCAGCACTGCCCCTACTGCCACCATGATGGGCGCTGTCACAGAAGTACCCAGTGCCACAGCGGCCAGTTCCACCGGCCCTGCCACACCGGCCATGATAGTATCAATCACCCCCATGCCTATGTGCATCAGATTAGCAATGTACAAGGGCAACATCAGCACCAACAAGCGGCGCAATTCGTGCATATCTACCCACTTCGTGCGGGAGCTCACGGCAGATTGCCTGTTCTGTGCTGCTTCATTCATATCAATTCGGGGGAACAAAAAACCTCTCCCATGCGGAAGAGGTTCGTTGTTTCACATCTGGAACGGGATTCGAACCCGTGTTGCGCGCGTGAAAGGCGCGAGTCCTAGGCCTCTAGACGATCCAGACTTTCTTTTTACCACTTGGTGGTGGTGCACGCGGAGATTAGCACATATTTTTTTCCTTTGCAAGACAAATTTTAATTTTTTTGTATTTTTTTCATATTTTACATCATTCACATGCTCTGCAAGGGCATTATTCCATCACGAGCGTTGTAGCAAGCAAAAAGGTTCTCATCCCCGGCTCGGATGTCACCTTGGGCAAATGATTTCAAATTTCACGATTATCACTCAACTGACACGATGGAAAACCCGCTCCCTGCACCAGGCAGGAAGCGGGTCAAAGTTACCATAGAACCTCAGGCGAGATCAGGGGTTAGCCAGACCGTCGTCGGGGAAGAGGCTGGGTGTGGAGGTACCAGCCGTGGGGTTGTCGCCTGTACCGCGGTCGCGAAGGCGAGTGGGCTTGCCGGTCGGGTCAATCTTCTCAGCCGTCACGAACACCATCAGGTTCTTACGAACGTGGGATTCGGCATTGCTGCGGAAGAAGCGACCGATGAGGGGCAAGTCACCGAATACGGGCACCTTGTCTTCCACCTTCTGCACGGTATCTTCAATCATACCACCAATGGCGATGGTGTGACCATCATAAATGCAGGGGTTGGAGTTCACATATCGGCGGCTGAAGATGGGCATATCAATACGGTTATCCGTAAGTGTGATGTGCTCAATCTTGGTCTTGGTCGTCACACCGGCCGTAATGGGTGAGCCGTAGTTCACGAAACCTTCAAAGTTTACAACCTTGATTTCAAAGTGATTGAACTTGATGATATCGCTATTTTCCAACTCGGGGTCAACGCGGAAGCGCATCACGATACCCACTTCTTCCACACCCCATTCGGAGGGGTTGGCGGGAGAAGCAATCGGCATGCCGCTGCTGTAATTGTTGTTGTCGTCGTAGTTGTTGTTGTTGTTGTTATTGGAGCCGATTTCGGGGGCATCATAAGCCACGGGGTAGATGAATCGGCGAATCACCTCAATCTTAGCGCAATCGTCATCACCCTTCTGGTCGCTGGCCAGGGGGTCAGGATCAGGAGTGTATTCCAACTGACCGGGACGAGCAACCAAGCTGGGAGCAGACATCACGTCCACACCTTTCTTCTGAGAAAGACCGCGCATAATCATCTGGAAGGAACCAGAGTCATAAATACCGGAGAGGGAAAGAATGCCGGGTGCGGGAGTAGTGTTGGTGTTGGAAGCGGCAGAGCCGGAGGAGACGAGAGCGTCCATGCTGTTACCGGAGAGAGCACCGGAACCGGAGCGAAGGCCACCTGTCACCAAGCCATTGGAAATGGGGTCGCTGGAGGAGGTCAGCGAGCTGCTGTGAGAAACCGGCCAGGAACCTTTACCGTTATAGTTGTTGGTGTAGGCAGCGCCACCGCTGGTCACAAAATCGTTGTAGGTGCGAGTGGGACCGGAGGAGGTACCATTCACGCCGCCAAGATAGGTGGAACCATCATTGGACACGGAGAAGGGGTTGACCACCCAGTCAAAGCTGAGCTCCTCTTCATTGGTCTGAGCGACTTCGATGAACTTGGCGCTCACCTTCACCATCTGGGGCAAACGGCGACGATAATCATTCACCACTTCCTCCACGATGTCGAGGTTATCAGCCGTATTCTCCACGGTGAGAAGGTTCAAGCTGGAGGAGTACTGTGCATTAGCACCCTTGGGGAAGCTCACACCCAGGCGGGTCAGAGCAGCCTTGGCATCAATGGGCTTGCGGGGGGCAGCGCCACCGCCATCAGAGAAAGCATCTTCTTCTTCCTCATCGCCACCTTCTTCGCCTGCGTTGGCATCGAAGATTTCACGGGAAATCTTCCACTTGCGCTTGAACAACTTCTCAGAACCACCGCTCTTGTACACAACGATGGCATTATCATCCACGCGATACTGGCAGCCGGACTGAGTGCAAATCATCTGAAGAAGTTCCTTGGCAGATACGTTCTGCACCACCAACTTGGAGACACGGACTTCTTCCTCAGGTTCCTCAATGGGCTGAGGTGCAGCGCCCTCACCTTCCTCATCTTCCTCATCGTCGGAGGCGGCAACAGGGGCAGGCTTGCTCTTCTTGGGAGCCTCAAACATGAAGTTAATCTGGATGCCGTTCTTGCGAGCTTCACCGCGCAGGAAATCAAGAGCATCTTCCACAGGAGTATCCTCGAAACTGATGGAGGAAATCTGCATCTTGCTCAGGTTCTCATCGTTGCGAATCTGCTGTTCGGAAATCTGAGCCACGATTTCACCACCGCCAAGCTCAATGTCAGGCAGATCCTGGGGCATGGATTCTTCCCACAGAGCGTCCACCTCAGCCAAAGCCTTGGCTCGGAATGAGTCGCGAGCAGTGCTATAGTAGGAGGAGCGGCGCTTGCTCACAGCTTCCTGACCACGACGGGCAGCAGAGTTGTAGGGGTCAATCTGAATGACACGATTGAACTCGGCGTATGCTTCATCAAACTTACCAAGATCATAGTAGCCATAGGCAAGAGTCAGCAAGCGGTTGACCTCTTCTACATTCTTGACGTGTTCAGGGGTAAGAGCAGGATTATTGCGCACCGGGTCACGAAGGACAGAAAGTTCCTTGCGGGCACGACGATTATTGGGGTCGCGGCTGAGAACATCAAGCAAAAGTTGCTCAGCGTCATCATAACGGCCAACCTTGGAGTATTCAATGGCTACTGCAATGGATGCATCGCCAATGCTCTTGATGATAAAATCCTGGAATTTTTCAGTAGCAGGAGCCTTGGGAATGCGAGCCCAGGCAGCCTGGTATTTCTCCAGAGCTTCTGTGTACTTGCCATCTGCATAAGCAAGGCGGCCTTCCTGCAGGAGCTGCTGAGCCTCCAGCGTCATGGCTTTGCGACGTGCAGCTTCACGTGCATTGATACCATCCTGCGCTACATACTGCGGAGCAGGCATGGCGCCCGGAGCAGGAGCAGCGCTCGGGGCAGTTGCTGTTTGGGCAGAGAGCTGTCCGGCATACACGGCGGAGGGGCCGACTTCGCTGGTGCCTGCGGCGGTCGAGGTACTCAGATAACCAGCCGTCCCGGCCTGCGCAAAGGGGCAGGAGAGAGCGATGGCGGCAAGCATCATCGTGCGCTTTGAGTGAATGAGAGGTGCGTGGTTCATGGTAATGTCTAATTTATGTCAGAAAACTGAGAAGATGTAAAGTCTACAATTTAAAAAAATGCGTTTTTTTTAGGGTTTGATAGAAAAATGAGGGTTATTTGGCTGCTTTGGGCACCAGAATAGGGCTTTCAGCCCCTTCCGGAAGCACATTAACAGTTCCCTGAGCATCGATGGATTCCAGTTTGCAGGAAATCTTTTCGTTACCGGGGATTTGGAATGTTTCTTTCAGCTTCACTTCAAACTTTGTACCGGCCTTGGGCCCGGCCGTCACACAAAGAGTGGCAGAAGCATCGTTGATATCGCGGCCCTTGACATTGGGTGTATCAATGTCATTATTTTTAACACCGGGGCGCACGCGGGTCAAACCGGGACGAATCACGAATTCCTTCTCACCGATAAGCGTCTTGTTATCACGCACGCGCAGTACGGTTTCGTCAGATTTGTTGCCCACAGAATCCGAGAAAGAAGCCTTTTCAAAACCAACAACGGTAAAGCGCTTATCGGCCGCGGGAGGAGTGCCCGTCAAATCAAAAGAATCACCAGGTTTCACCTTAACCTTCTTACCCACACGCTTGGAGCCGGAGCGGTCAAGATGAATGGTGATGCTGGTTTCCGTGGGGTTCGCATCGTATGCCAGCATGCTTTCCACCTCGATGACGGCCTTTGCCTCGTTGGTGCTGACAACCACAAGCTTGTGGTTGGGCTTGCCGGCTTCAATCAACGGAGGCAAACTGTTGGGATCCGAAGGTGATGTTTTGGCATCAAATTCTTCTTTATTGCTGAAGCCGTCACCATCGCTATCGAGAGTCAAGCCATCTGCGCGGCCAAGCGCATCGGAGATATTGTTGGAAATAAACCAAGCGTTCGGCACACCGTTGTGCAGGCTTTCAGCCTTGGGATCGTAGATATCAATCACAGTTGTGATTTTCTTACTGTCGATGGACACCTGCCACAGTTCGGGAGAGAAGAAGATGGGCGTAAAGCGAGGCTTGTTGTTGACAACGGCGCCCTCAGGTGCCACGTCCACAATCTTGCGGCTGCGTTCTTTTTCAGCCTTCGCCTGCTCTGCCTGTGCGGTGAGCGTTGCTGCCTTGGTACCGGCGGCATCAAGCTCCGTCACAGGGCGTGCAGCCTTGCTGTTGGTCATGGTATACACACCAAGACCAGCCGTGGCCAGGCCAAGCACGACGCCGATAATGAGAGCGTTTCTTCCGGAATTGGATTGATCTGCCATAATCAGATAGTCGTTGTTAGAAGTTACTTACCTTTTGCGGGGTTAAAATAAAGCACCTGCAGATTGAGGTGTACGCGCACCGTTTCATCATCACCGCCAGTTTTGCGCACAGCGATGACACGCGCCTCGGGGGTCTCAGCCTCAGCCTTGCCACCTTCTGCGCCCAGGTCATCTCCCTGTGCCACCGGGGCAGAGGGTTCCTGATAAGCATCGCGAGCCGGCAGGGAAGCATCGGAGTTGACGGCCACGCCCGTCACGATGAGGAAGAAATCCTTATCGCTTGTGAGAGCATTCATCACACGGGGCAGCACGCTGAGCAACTCTTCCGTCTGTCCATCCGTAGCGGCACTGCGCTTGGCGCTGAATGCCACCTGGAAGCTCAGCGGGAAGTATGCAGCACCCTTCCCCTTGCGGGCGTTTGTGGCTTCCTCGGGCAGCGGAGCGCAATAAATCTTATCCAACGCAGGAGCACCGGAATTGATAATCGCATCAGCCACGCGGCGCACGGCCTTGAGCTGGAAGCTGCGGTAGGGTACTTCAGCCTCCGTTGCAGCGGCATTCTTGAAAGAAGCCATACCCAAATCCATAGCAGGAGCGGCGAGTGCGCAACCCTTATCGTTGGCTTCTTTCTGAACTTCTGCAATGGCAGCGCGAACCTGGTTCTGGAAATCAACAGGGGAAAGCACCTTGCCGTCACCGTAACAGAACGCAGCGTATTTATCCATCTCAGCCTGCATATCAGCGCTGATTTTATCTACATCCTTGCAGGCAGCAACGATGGCCTTGCGATTGGCTGCTGTGGGGGGCAATTCAGCCTGATTGTAATCCTCAAATTTTTCGCCAATTTTTTTCAGTTCAGCCTGCGTTTTGGAGAACTGCTGAGAACGGTCATACCCCACATACGTCAACCCGGCAAATGCCAGAGCAAACACAGCAGAGAGCAAAACGACTCGCTTATTTTCAAGTATGTTCATGAGAAAAGATAAGGTGTTAATGTGTTATTTATCACCGCTGAGTTCAGGAATGGCGATGGGGGTCTTGAGCGGCATGACCATCAGGAACTTCTCCACGTAGTCCGGAATCTGCATCTTGCCCTTGGAGGCCTTGGCGTCGATGAACTGGAAGTAGTGGTTCTGGTCGCGGCGCACTTCGGCATTCTGGTAGGAGAAGAGAGAATCGGCGCTACGCTCATCGAAGTTCTTATCCACGAGGTCGTAAATCACCTGGCGTTGCTCGATGCTGCGTTCGTCCCCGGGCTTCTTGGCGGTGTAACCGCTCACATAAATGGCAGTCACCATGGGTGCCTTGCCGCGCTTACTGAGATCAACCGCATCGGGAGCGCGATTGATGGAAGAATCAGGGCTGCCGCTGCGGCTCTTGTTCATATCAATCAGGCGTGTACCCTTCGTGTCGGTCGACCCGGCCAGAGACGTGGAGGATACATCATAGTTGATGAGCGGAGCAAATTCCGTGAACCAGAACTTGACAGAAGCACTACGCTCGGAAAGCTGCTTGAGCACATCCGGGTAGGCTGTGCGCATGGCGTAAAGCTTGGAAAGCTCCTGCACCTTCTTCATAGAGCGGTCGTAGCGACCACGAGCCGTTTCGATGCTGTCATTGATAGCATCCACCTCTTTCTCCACACGGGAGACCTGCTTGTACGTAGCCTCGGCTTCAGTAGCTGCCTGGTTGGCAGCATACGCATAGAAACCCGCACCGGCCAGTGCAATCACACCGGCGGCAATGACCTTGGGAATCATCTGCATTTCTGCGCGCTCTTTACCTACACTCGTGGGCACCAAATCAATGTTAAATTCACCCACGCCGGCACCGGATACGGCTGCACCGGCCACGGGGCCCAGACACAGGTAATCCTGCTCCAGGGCCGCTTCATCCACCTTGTTGCCGATGGAGAAAGCATTGAGCGGATTCAGGTATTCCACGGGGATATTAAGCGCATTCTGCAGGAACTCCAGGGCATAAGGCAAGCGAGCACCGCCACCGCAGATGTAGGCCTTCGTGGGCGGGTTCCCCTTGTACTGTGCGCGATAGTGGTTAATCGTACGCTGTACTTCAGAGCTCAGGCGGCCCATGGCGTTGCGAATAGCCGTTGCAAGCGCAGCTTGTTGCTCCGGCATGGCATCTGTGTGCCCATTGCCGAGGGAAACAATCCCCTGCTCCAGTTTCACGCGTTCAGCCTCGCGGAAGTTCAGATTAAACTCGCGTGCAATCGTGTTGGTCACAAAAGAACCGGCTGCGGTGACGGAACGAGTGAAGAAGCGACCGTCCTCTGCAAAGATAATATCAGTTGTCTTGGCGCCGATATCCAGCAACATCACCGGGGCGTCTTCCTCGGGATAGCTCACACGGAATGCATTATAGAGAGAGGTGATGGAGCAATCCACACTGCGGGTACGAAGACTATTACTTTCTACCTGACCGTTGAGGTTATCCAGAACATCTTTCTTGATAGCCACAAGCAACACCTCGCGCTCCCCCTCACCGCGGTCTGCCAATTCCTGGTAGGAATACACGATATCTTCCAGAGGGAACGGGATATGCTGCTGAGCCTCGTAGCCCACCTGCTCGGAGATATCATCCATATCCAAGGCAGGCAACTTGATGAAGCGCATGAACACCTGCTGTCCGGAGACCACATTGCGCACGTCACTACCCTTGACCTTGAGTTCGGTTACAAGCTCACCGATAGCGTTGCTCACGTAATCCATTCTCATCCCTTCCTCCACAGGGTCGAGCAATATCTCCCTGCGAGCGTAGCGGGAAAGAGCAAACCCCTTACCCGCCGGGGTAAACACGCCCATGGTGACGCTTTGCGCGCCAATCTCCAGAGCGACGGTTGTCTTATATTCAGCCATGGCTAATCAGTAATAAGTTAGAAAAAATCAAATCAGAACATCAACGACGGCTGCGACGATTCTTATTCTTGCCGCGGTTCTTTTTACCGGTCGTACTTTCAGTATCCACCTCAACGCCGGTGCTATCCTCTGCAGCAGAGCCATCCGCAGAGGTTGAGTCAGTCGTAGCAGAGGATTCTACAGAAGAAGAATTCATCCCCATCAGCGAGGTGGAGCCCATCACGGGAGCTGCTCCGGAATCCACCATCGGAGAAAGTTCCGGATAGAACGAGCCGTAAGACATGGCATAAGGCGTTTCAGAAATAGCCTTGAGGGAAGCTCCCATGGTATCACCGCTCTTGTTCCACCACTTACCATTGAGATTCCACGCGCGTTCCAGTTGGCTGTCTATCACGCAAAACTGCGGGTGTTTTTCCTTGTCAGCATTCATGCAGCTTGAAGCTTCCTTGTACGAAGCATCTACCGCATAGGCCACCAGCGTACCGGCAAGCTCACCCTTCGTTTTTTCACTGATCTTCCAGGCATCAGCAGGGGAAATAAAGACACCGGCAAAGATTTCATTCATGCGCACCTCTTTCTTCTTACCGGGAGTAGGAATGGGGATATTGACGTACTTCAACTCCTTGCTGAGCAATACGCCCTTGGGCTTTTCCTTACCATGGGGGTCCTCATGTTTAAAGAGAAGATACACTTTTACCGTGAGAGAGGGGATATAGTGCACCTGAAGGTTATTACCATTATCATCCTTCTTCTTGGTATAGCCCTCAACCTCCAGCGGAATATTCACCACATGCCAGCCGCCGGTCTTGTGCTGTTTCATGATACTCTCCGTACCAAAATTAAGATTACCGGAAGTCGGCATCTTGTGCACAGCCACAGGCTTACCAGCCTGCTGCTTCAGCGTCACTTGCACATCTGTAGCATCACGAGCGGTTGCAAACGGCACACCAAACAACGCGGCAACAACTAAAGACAGAAAGAAGTTTTTCATGGTAGAAACGTCAGATTTGTGGTATACTTATACACAATTCGTCCCCACTTGGCGAGAAGAATCTTGCGTCCATACGCTTTTTTTTGAAAGAAATGCACACTTTGAACTGTATAGCAGCTCCGCCGCACACGCATTTCCACCCAAATCACGTCATTATTCTTGTGGTAAATTGCCATCTTGTGGTATATACAACCAAGCCGATATGAACACTCTTGCCACCTATATTCACAACATCGACCCCGTCCTTCTGGACATTCCCGGCACCCCCCTTGCTATCCGCTGGTACGGCCTGGCCTATGTAGGCGGATTCATTCTGGGCTACCTCGTCCTCCAGTGGCTCTCCAGGCAAAAGCTCTATGTTGTTGAATCCTCCAAACTGGGAGATTTTGTGACCACCGTCTGCATTTTCGGCGTGTTGCTGGGCGGGCGTTTGGGTGAATTCTTCTTTTACTGGCTACCGGAGCACGGTTGGAGCGGCTTCTGCCATGATCCGCTCTGGGTACTGCGCGTGTGGGAGGGTGGCATGGCTTCGCACGGTGGCATCATCGCCGTCTTGCTGGTGGCTGTCTGGTACTGCCGCAAGCACAAGCTCAGTCTTCCCGCCGTGACGGATGGTCTCGCCATCGTCAGCACCATCGGCATCTTCTTCGGCCGCGTGGCCAACTTCATCAACGGCGAACTGTATGGCCGTGTCACCTCCGCCACCAACGCCCTCGCCATGAAATTCCCCCAAGAGTATTTCTCCCTGCCCGCCACCACCCAAATCCAGGCAAAGGTCACACTCGACCACGCCATGGGCACCCCCATCGAAACCTTAGCCCACACCAACGCCGCCGGAGCCCCCACAGAAAGTTACTACGATTTATTCATGCGCCTGAGCCGCGAAAATGACACTTTCCGCGAAACCCTGGGGCAATTTCTCACCCCGCGCTACCCTTCCCAGCTCTTTGAAGCCCTGGGAGAGGGTCTCATCATCTTCATCGTTCTCATCGCCCTGCGACTGGGATGGAAAAACGCTCCCGCCGGCATCTTCTCTGCCCTGTTCTGCTTCATGTATGCCGCGGCACGCATCTCCACAGAATGCTTCCGCGAACCGGATGCCGATACCTGGCACGGCATCACTCGCGGCCAATATCTCTCTTTCGCCATTGTTGCTTTGGGCCTTATCTTCCTCGTCCCCGCCCTGCGCAACCTGAAAAAGCAAAAAAATTAAAAAATCTCAAAAAAAAGCTTGCAATTCTCCGCAAAAGCATGTAGACTGTCGCCGCACGCTTTCCGATAAGGAAGCCATGCAAAGAATGGGTAGGTTCCCGAGCGGTCAAAGGGGGCAGACTGTAAATCTGCTATCGTACGATTTCGATGGTTCGAATCCATCCCTGCCCAGTTCACATGCGGAGGTAGCTCAGTTGGTAGAGCAACACCTTGACATGGTGGAGGTCGTAGGTTCGAGTCCTATCCCCCGTACTTTTTGAAGCCGCTCCCAAGAGCGGCTGTTTTATTGTCCTGATTTCATCATTTTTGCCGTTTCTTCCGCTCAACTATGATTTCAGCCGCAAAAAAAATCGCATTTCGCATCTTCATCTAACCAAGTTACTTCTTGACAATCGGGTCTTGGGTGTTACCATTACTATGAAACAGCCCATAGCATGAACACCTCTCCTGACATTCGCTATTATTACATCAACCTGGACCGCGCGACCGACCGAAGAGCCTCGGCGGAAAAGCAGGCCGCAGATTTCGGCATTGAATTAGAACGCATCGAAGCCGTTGCCGGTAAAGATTTGGACATTGACAGCATTGCAGCATACGATCGCAAGCGCCGCTTGTCGGAATTTGCTGCCGAATTAACAGCAAATGAGCATGCTTGTATCATGAGCCATCTGAAAGCATTGCAAGCTTTTGTCGATTCCGGTGCCAAGTATGGTATAATCATGGAAGATGACTTTGTACTGCATCCTCAATTCAACGAAGGCATCACCTGGCTGACAGAAAAAACAAGTGGATGGCAAGCCCTTAAATTATTCACAGAAGATGGCAGCAAACTCTATCCTCTGCACGCCCCCATCAAGGATTGCCCCTGGGAGATTGTATTCCCGAAAAAGCTGCCATGGGTAGCTGTGGGCAACATCTACACTCAAGAGGGCGCAAAACGCGTACTGAAAGGCTTCGAACGCTACTGGATGGGCTATGATGTACAGTGGGCCTGGATTACCCTGGGACAGGATATTCCCTGCTGTGGCATCACTCCCACCCTCGTCAACACCTCCGACCCCAAAAACGAAAACTCCACCATCGATGCAGAAGACAGCCGCGTAGCCTATTTCGAAAAGCACAGACGAGAACAAACACTCAAAAACTACATTGTGCATCGACTCAGCGTATGGATCATGGCCTGGGGCAAGTTGCGTATGCGTGCCCGCATGAAATCTCTGCTCAAATTCCACTAATCATCATTCATGCTTTCCAGCAAAGCCCACTTGCCCGTTCAAGATATACGCTCCGCCGATGTTTCAGTTTCTGCGGTGCGGCATCCGGTGGTCTTTTCATCAGATGGGCGCGGTGGGCTCATGCTGGGCGTAGCCCTTTATTCCCTGCTCAGCACCGTAGCCAAACCGGCGGGGCTGCAAGTGGTGATACTGGATGCCGGGCTCAGCGAGCAAGATACCGAGCGCATGCGCGCGCTGTGCAAAACCTGGGGCAGCAGCATCACATTCATCAGCTTGGATGGCAAATTGGATGGCATGCCTTTCTCCAGTTCCTTCCCACAAGCTGCCTGTGGCAGACTCTTGCTGCCGGAACTCATGCCCGATACGGACACCGTCCTGTACACCGATATTGATGTCCTTTTCAGCGAAGACATCACCCCCCTGCTCACCCTGAATCTGGAATCCGATTTAGCCGCTGCTGTGTACGAGCATCCCACCTACTTCAACTCCGGGGTGATGCTGCTCAATTTGGCACAGATGCGCAAGGAGGGTACCCAACAAGCCATCATCAACTGTCTGGAAAAGAACCGCGGCAAGTTTGTCTTCTTCGACCAGGATGGGCTCAATGCTGTCATGGGCGGTCGTGTACGCGCGCTGCATCCCCGCTGGAATTGGAATGAATTACAATCGCGCAAACTCTTCAAGCGCTATCGCTATTGGGGTTGCGTCCCCTTTCTGGAGGCGCTGCGCACCTGCATGGCTCCGGCCATTCGCCATTTTGCCTGCCGTCCCAAGATAACAGAATACAACTATCGGTGGAATCATGAACTTTATCGCCGCATCTGGTTGCAATCCCCCTGGAAAGATGTACCCCAAGAAGGGCACAGGACAATCGGCAAACGCCTGCGCCGCCTTCTGTACGGCGTGTCAGATGCGCTTCAGCGTCGGCGTATGCAGCGCATCATCGCCAACGATGATATCAACCCCTACCCGCAAGTAGATTCCTACTGGGATACCTGCAAGGATTAACCTCTCTATTCTCTGTTTACATTATGCCTGACACCATCGAAAACCTGGCTTCACCCGTTGAAAAATTCTCCAAACTGCGTTTACTGTGCGTAGGCGACATGATGCTGGATACCTTTGTCTATGGCAAAGCCAGCCGCCTCTCCCCGGAAGCCCCCGTCCCGGTGCTTCTGAAACAGCGCGAAATCAGCATGCCCGGTGGTGCCGGCAATGTGGTGGCCAACCTGCGCAGTCTGAGCTGCCACACCGCCTTTGCCGGGGTGGTGGGCCAGGATGCCAATGGTGATTACCTGCGCGATTGCATGGCCCGCCAGGGTGCGGATTGCAGCATGTTGCTCTCCCTGCCCGGCTACCCGACCTCCGTCAAGACACGCTACGTCACCGGCAGCCAGCACATGCTCCGTGTGGATTGCGAAGAGAAACTTTGCCTCCCCGAGGCCGAATTGCAGCAGCTGCTCTCCCGGATTGAAGCCAGCCTGCCCGACACGGACATGGTGCTACTGTCCGACTACGGCAAAGGCCTGTTCGATGAGCGATTCACGCCCGCCATCATCGCCATGAGCCGCCAAGCCGGCGTCCCCGTCATTGTGGACCCCAAGACCACAGACTACACCATCTACCGCGGTGCAACACTCGTGAAGCCCAACCGCAAGGAGTTTGAAGGCGTGACCGGGCAAAGCTTTGACCCCAAGGCACCGGATTTTGCCGAGACAGCCGTGGCTGCCGGGCGCGCGGTCTGCCGTCGCTATGGTGTTGAGAATCTGCTTGTGACGCTGAGCGAACACGGCATGCTCTACATCCCCGGCAATGAGCAGGAGAAATACACTTGGATTCCAACAGAGGCCCAGGAAGTGTACGATGTCTCCGGTGCGGGTGATACCTCCCTGGCAGCCCTGGGCGCCAGCATGGCCACCGGCGTATCGATGAAGCATGCCATGAAAATCGCCAACGTAGCCGCAGGTATCGTGGTGGGCAAATTTGGTACGGCATGCGTCACCTGCGAAGAACTGAAGCGCAAGCTGGAACATAAGGACCACGCAGATGTTCTCACCGCAGACGAAGCCGCGTCCCTCATCGCCGAACTTCGTTCCCAGGGCAAGACCATTGGCTTCACCAACGGTTGCTTTGATATCCTGCACCCGGGCCACCTCAGCTCCTTTGAGCGCGCCCGCGATTTGTGTGATGTGCTCTTCGTAGGCCTCAACAGCGATGACTCCGTGCGCCGCCTCAAAGGCCCCACCCGCCCGGTCAATAACCAAGCCGCCCGCTCCGCCATGGTGGCAGCCCTCAAGGCGGTGAACTATGTCGTCATCTTTGAGGAAGACACCGCCCTGCCCCTCATCACCAAGCTGAAGCCCGATATTATCGCCAAAGAAGGCTACCCGCTGGAGCGCTGGCCGGAGGGTCAGCTGGTGGTCTCCTACGGTGGCCAGGCGGTAGAACTCCCGCGTGTGGAAGGCTTCTCCACCACTTCCATTGTCGAAAAAATCAATCAGTAATACCCCATGAATACCGACTGGATCAACGCCGAGCTGAAAACCGTGGCCGACAGCATGAATGCTCTGTCAGCCCAATCCGACACCATCCTCCGCATTGCCGAAGCCTGCACCGCCGCCCTGAAAGCAGGCCGTAAGGTCATGTTCTGTGGCAATGGCGGCTCCGCAGCCGACTCTCAGCACCTGGCTGCCGAATTTGTAGGGCGATACAAAATGGAGCGCCAAGCTCTGGCCTCTGTAGCCCTCACGGTCGACACCTCCATCCTGACCGCCGTTGGTAATGACTACGGCTATGACGACGTTTTTCGCCGCCAGGTAGAGGGTATCGGGCAACCGGGGGATGTGCTCATCGGGCTTTCAACCAGCGGCAACAGCCGCAATGTGCTGCTGGCCTTTGAACAAGCTCGCAGCATGGGCATCACCACCGTGGCGTTCACCGGCTGCGGCGGGGGGCTCATGAAGCAGCAGGCTGACATTTGCCTGGCCGTGCCCTCCGGTGTCACCAACCATATCCAGGAGATGCACATCACCAGCGGGCACCTCATCTGCGAAATCACAGAACGAGCCATGTATGCCTGATTGCCGCGCACTTTTCCTGGACAGGGATGGTACCATCAACGTAGACAAGCACTATGTCTACCGTCCCGAGGATTTTGAATGGGTACCCGGCATTGTCGAACTGTGCCGGGCAGCCCAAAGCGCAGGCTACCGCATCATCATCATCACCAACCAGTCCGGCATCGAGCGCGGCTACTATTCAGAGCAGGATTACAATGCGTTCATGCAGTTCCTGAGCGAGCAATTTGCCGCCCGGGGGATACACATTACCGGGGCTCTGCACTGTCCTCTGTTGCATGATGATGTCAATAGAAAACCGGCACCCGGTCTTTTTCTTCAAGCCGCCGCCAAGTGGGGCATTGACATGGCCGCCTCCCTCTCCCTGGGGGACAAAGAGCGCGATGTCCGGGCCGGTATCAGCGCCGGAGTGGGGCGCAATTATCTACTCTCTTCCACCGCAACCGATTCTGCCGCAACGGCCGTAGTGGCAACCCCGCAAGACCTTATCGCCTTTCTGTAACAAGATACGACATTTCTACCGTACATGAAAAAAATTCTCATCATCAAACTGGGAGCCCTCGGTGATTTTGTGTTGTCCGTTGGCATCATGCAAAAGATTCGTGAAGAGCACCCCGATGCCGAGTTCACCTTGATGACAGGCTCAGGCTTCGTTTCCATAGCCAGGCAGATGAACATGTTCTCTCACTATATCATCGACAATCGCCAATCCTGGTTCAACCTTTCCTACCTGGCACGATTGTCAAAAGAAATAGCTGCCGGTGAGTTTGACTATGTATACGACGCTCAAGCCGTGTCTCGTACCATAAAGAAATACTTCCCGGCCATGCGTTTTATCTCGCGCAAATCATTCGTGTGGTGCAATGTCTACACTCAAACCGAATGGCATGTGGAAAAGAAATGCCGCTACAGCTTCGGTACATGCACCGAAAAGAAGGGGAAAGCATGTGAAAAGCTTTCAGACCTCTCCTTCCTGCATGGCGAGAATAAGCATTTTCATGAGCTTCCGGAGCGTTTTGTGTTGTTTGTTCCGGGGTGTTCACCCATGCACCCGCACAAGCGCTGGCCGGTTGCCTACTTCTCCGAACTGGCGGCGCGCCTTGCCGACCGCAATATTCATGTTGTCATCATCGGCACCAAGACAGAAGCAGAGGAGATTCAAGCCATCGCAGCAGCATCGCCCATGGCCGTCAGCATGCTCAACAAGACGTCCATGCTGGATATCCCGGATTTGGCACGCCGCGCCATTGCCACTGTAGGCAATGATACCGGCCCCTCCCACATGGCTTCATTGTCCGGCATGCCCACCATTGCCATCTACGACAACCGCACCAAGCAAGGCGCGCTCCGCGGGCTTCGCTCCGTCAATCTTGTATCCCCCAATACCATTGAAAAGATTACGGTGGATGAGGTGTGGAAACACCTCCTGCCCTTCCTTGAGGAAGCCGGAGCGTAAGCTCAAAACATCCCGGCTCAGGCCGCACCAAAAGCGGCCCGCACCTTCTGCGCCTGCTCTTCATTCAGATGAGGAAGCAGGCGCGGCAGCATACGGGGCACGTATTCCTGCGGGGTCCAGCCGTGCAAAGGCTGGGGGGCGGCCGTGGTAAAAGCCCAGGTGGGCACCGGCAGGGTCAAATCAATCAGAACGCTCGCCTTGGCGGCCGTGCGCTGCCACACGCTCACCAGGGCATCTGCCAGGCCGGGGTGAGCTTCCAGCAGCCCCAGCATCCACTGGCAGGAGAAGTGGTTGGGCACCACCTCCAGCTCACCCAGCCAGGCTTCCAGCCGCGCCTCAGGCAGGGCATACAGCTGCTCCAGCAGAGGCAGGAAGCGCATATCCCCCAGGCTCAGCAGGGCATCCAGCATCGTGGCCGGGGCAGCCTCATCCCCCGCCAGGTGGCGCACCAATTCAGCAATGCCGGTGAATCGCTCCAGCTCGCCGGGGGTAGCCAAAGTGGCCATATATACCGCTGCTTTGCGGCGCAGCGCGGCATCGGGGTCGGCCAGGGCAGCGGGCAAAAATCCGCGCCAACCGTTTCCCTTGTTGGCGCTTACAAAACGAGAAAGCTGCACCAGACTGGCAGCTCGGGCAGCGGGCGCATTCTTCTGCACAAACACACCATACGCTTTCATCAACTCCGTGCGGCGGCTCTCATCGCCACCGGCAATGAGAGCGGCTGCCAGCATGGCCACAGGCCACTGGTCCGGCCCCAGCTCATGCACCCGCACCGGGTCCAGAGCCATGGCAGCCAAGCGCTCCAGCTCCGAGAGCATGGAGAAGTGGTCCTGGTGCATCGCCATACGTCAATTCCCGGAGCCGGGCAACGTTGATGTGGAGGGGAAAGAAAAATCACCGCCCGTGGAGGCCGGAGCCATGGGCGAGGGGCCAAAGGGATTGGCAAAGGGATTGGTGGCGGGTGTCTCCTGCTTGGGAGCGGGAACTTCCTGCTTGGGGGCATCCACCTCCAGCAGCATCAGGCGCAGCTCAGCCGCACCCTGGCGAGCCAGCGGACTGGCGGGGCATGCCGTGCTGATTTGCTTGTAGAATGTGCGGGCACCTTCAATATCCCCGCCCTGCTTGGCCAAATCACCCAGGCAGAGGTAGGCCAGAGCCGTATAGGGGTTCTGCGGCAGGTTGACAATGTTGTTCCACTCAGCAGCAGCCTTGTCATTGTCCCCACTGCGCATGTAATGAGCAGCCAGAGCGGCGCGGGCACGGGCGCTGATGAGGGTGTTGGCGGCATTGGCTGCTACATGCTCCAGGCGGGCAATACCGGTCTGCTGCTTATCTCCCTCAGCCGTCAGCAGAGAAAGGCCTTCCATCAACTCAGCGGTGGGGGCAGAAGGTGTGGGCGCATAATCCCCCACCACAGTGGCCAGCTGAGCTGCATCATACATATCAGGAGAGGCGGCACTGCCGGGAGACGTCAGCTTCATGGCGCTCACCATGGCGGCACCGGCATCTTCATCACGCTGCTGCACATAGGTGGCATAGCAAATGGCAGCACTGGCGGCCACCACCAGGGCCAAACCACCCACAATGAGCTTCTTATAGTGCTTGTTCAGGAACACTTCGTGCTTGGCGGGGCCAATCTGAATTTCGCCGATAGCCTTGATTTCTTCCGGGGAAAGCGGGGCATCTTCCTCGCTGTTCTTATTGTAGTTGTCCATAGGTCAGGATTTATAGAGATTACTGAGCATGTGGATGCGATCCACATCAAAATAGTTGTTGATACCAAGATTGCGGTAAATTTCCAGCGTAGCGCGGGAGCGATTGAGGGTATAAAAATGAATACCATCTACCTCAGCATCCAGCAACTCGCTGCACTGGTTGCTGGCGTAGTTGATGCCGATGCGCTCGATGCTGGCCTTATCACCACCGGCGCGGAGCATAGCCTTGAGCAGGCGCGCGGGGAAGTTCGTGCCGGCCGAAAGCTCCGCCATGCGGTTCATGCTGGAAATGGAGGTCACCGGCATGATACCGGCGATAATCGGCACGTTGATGCCCAGCAGGCGGCAGCGGTCGCGGTAGTCAAAAAAGGCATGGTTGTCAAAGAACAGCTGCGTGCAGATGTAGTCAGCTCCTTCATCCAGCTTGGCTTTCAGGTAATCCATCTCGCGGATGCGGTTGCGCGTATCCGGGTGGCCTTCGGGGAAACCGGCCACACCCACCGTCAGGCGGAAGGGCAGCTGGCGCTTTTCTTCCCACGAGCGGATGAAGCGCACCAAATCCGATGCATGGCGGAACGCATCGCGCGAGGGGTCATAGACACGGTTGCGGGGAGGATCCCCGCGCAAGGCCAACACCGCGCGGGCACCGGCATTCACATAGCCTTCCAGAATATCCTCCAACTCGGCCTCCGTGTGGCCCACGCAGGTAAGATGCGGCACCGTGGGAATGCCGCTTTCCTGGATATCCTGCACCACCGAGCGGGTCAGCTCGCGCGAGCCGCCACCGGCCCCGTAGGTCACACTCACAAAACTGGGGCGAAAAGCCCGCAGCTTCATCACCGTGTCAAACAACGCGGCAGCCCCCTCCGGCGTCTTGGGCGGGAAGAACTCGAACGAAAAGCTCGGCACCTGTCCGAACAAGGCTGGTCGTTCCTGGGGCATCAGGGCATCGGGGTGAGGGTTGCATCAATCACAGGCAGTGCATCCTCAGCAGGTGTGGCTGCGGGAGCTGCAGCGGGCAGCGGGGCCGGTTCCGGGCCCATATCACCACGCAGCTCGGAGCTGCTGGGGAATGGGGTCTCAATGATTTCATCTCCCACCACGGGCTTGAGCGCGGATTCCGTGGAAACAACTGAAATCAACTTCCCCAAATCAGCCACTTTCACCGTGGCGCTGTATTGCCCGGATTCCGCATCCAGACTGTCAATCACAGCCTCGCACACAATGCGGCTTTCGCGGCGCACAGCCACCACCAAGCCCGGGTGCATCGGTACCTCGCTCACCGGCTTAATCATGATGGCATTCCATTCCGGGTCAAAAGCAGCCACCAAGCCCAGCGGTTTGGGGGCATTGGCCTCCTCAGATGCCTGTTTGGCCAGGGCGGCTTCCTCTTTGCGCTTAGCCGCAGCAATCACGATGCTCTCCTCCGCCTCCGTCAGGGCTTGCTCACCCTTGCGGGCGCTTTCCTCGGCATCGGCACGCGCCTGGGCAATTTCCGGCGTCTCCGCCTCGGGGCCAAACTGCTCCATGCGCATGCGGTGATTATCGTTATTGCGCTGATACTCTGCCAGTTTCTGAGAAGCCTGATACTCACCATACTGATTCTGCCAGCTCGGCACCACCACCATCACCGCATAGAACATGAGCGATACGGCCAGGCAAAGCAAAATCAAAAGAGTAATGCGAAATCCGTTCATGTCAGGCAGTATAGCAAAACATTTCGCGCTTTCAAGCCAAGAATATGTCCATGACAATGTGTTGGGGGCAAGATGTCCTTTTCAAAAGCTATTTTGGTATCCTCACCCTCCCTTCGTGTCATATCATCTTATGTTTGTGAGCTGCGGGCGGTGTTTTCGCTTGCATGTTACTGCCCGGCGGTGGTATAAAAGGTGCAGCAACGATGTTGAATCTCCCCAACACTATCACCCTGGTACGCATTCTGCTTGTTCTGGTCTTCACGATTGTACTGGCTTGGGGTGGTATGGCCCCCATCCACGGTGACAGCCCTGTGGATTCCATGGCGTTCCAAGGCTACTTCGTTCCCATCTCCCTGGCGGGGTGCATTGCCCTCTGGGCCTTTGTGGCCGGGGCCATCAGCGATTTTCTGGATGGCTATCTTGCCCGCAAGTACAATCTGGTCACCAATTTCGGCAAGTTGATAGACCCGCTGGCAGATAAGATTCTTGTTTGCTCCGCATTCGTCTACCTCACCTACGTGGGCATGTGCCCTTTCTGGGTCACCATTCTCATCCTGTTCCGTGAGTTCCTGGTCACCGGTCTGCGCCAGGTCGCAGCCACACAGAACTACGTCATCGCTGCGGATTGGTGTGGCAAATGGAAAACCGGCATCCAGCTGGCCTACTGCATCGCCTGTCTGGTGCATCTGGCCTATGGCCCCAACCTCTTTGAACCCCTGCACAGCCTCTCCGTCGGCATCGTGGCAGAGTATTTCCGCGCGGCGCTCATGTGGATCAGCGTCATCCTCACCCTCTGGAGCGGCATGAACTACTGCGTTCAGGGGCGTCACTTCCTGCTCAAGTAAGCCAGGTAGCGCTTCACCACGCGGCGAATGGTTTCTGCCGCATCGGGCATCGGTATCCCCATAGCCTGCAATTTTTCATTATTCATCGCTGTGTAGCGGGGTCTTTCCTCGCGGAAGAACGCCACCTCGGCCCTCTTCTGCGCAGCCACCGCTGGAACCACGGCCAGCGCCCCCTCTTCCACGGCGCATTGCAGCGCCAGCACCGCACAATCATGCCAGCTCACAGGCTCGCCACCGGCACACACATGCCAGATACCGCCGGCCTTGGTACCGGCCATCGCCAACACCACACGCGCTATATCCTCCGCATCCGTCGGCAGGGATTCTTTATCCGCAATAGCCGCCAGGGGCTGCCCGGCCAGAGCTCGCGCCACCGTCTGCTCCACAAAAGCCGGCTTCTGCGGGTTGCCGCATATCCATGATACGCGCAACACCACCGCCGTGGGCAGCGCCTCCAGCACAGCCAACTCCGCCTCGCGCTTGCTCTCTCCATACACGCTCACCGGCTTGCACTTGGCCGCCTCATTTTTCTTGCCGGCGCGGTGCCCGGCCAGCACATAGTCCGTAGAAAGATGCACAAAGCGCGCCCCCGTGTGGCGGCAGGCCAGCGCCATAGCCGCCGGAGCCATCGCATTCACCCGGTGCGCCAGCAACGGGTCATCCAGGCAAGCCTCCAGCCCGCTGATAGCCGCACTATTCACCACGACATCAGCACCACTGCCCAGCACCGTCTCCACCACCGCGCGCTCATCAGCCAAATCACACTCAGCATGGGCCGGGGTCAGCACCTGCCAACCGGCCTCCTGCGCCAGCCGCGCCACCACCTGCCCCGTGCGCCCACTCGCCCCGAACAACAGCATCTTCATGCGCACACTTTATCCCCCTTTGCTCCCCCTTGGCAAGAAAAATCGCTCCGCATCCCCCTCCACCACCTTGCGGCGCAGCCGCAACATTCCCTGCCCTGTCAGGGGCAAGTTCCCTCTGCCGCAGGCAGAAATTCCCTATCCCGCAGGGATAAATTACCGATTGCCCGGAGCTTCGCAGGGCAATCGCCTTCCGTCTCCGGCAAGCCTACGCCGAGACAGGCGGCGTAGCTCAAAATGGACTCATTTTGAGCGAAGACGGGCTCCCCTTTCCCCCGGCGCGCAGCGCGTGCGGCACTTCTTCATTGCTTGTCTCGGCGTAGGCATAGCCGAAGACGGATGCATTGTTCATTGTGCATTCCCCTCGGACAAGCTCCCTTCATCGGGAAAATATGGGAGTGCCGCACATGCGCCCCCTCTTGATTCTGTGGATTTTATCTTTCCGGCGTGCTACAAAGAGATGTCTGCCGATACTCTTTCGGCTGGCAATATGAAACACAGACAATACAAGACGATGAGTACAACTCATACCACTCAAGATGG